>NZ_JBVIRA010000004.1:225178-386958 GCF_055576575.1 Streptomyces sp. NPDC033270 | reverse complement strand
GACGCTCGGCTGGGAAACACCAGCCGAGCGTCTATCTAAACTGCTCACCACCACACGTCAGTGATCACGTGTTGCGACGATCCCTTGAATCCAAGTGGAGGGCGGCCGGGGCTTCCTCGTGTGTGCGCGAAGGTCCTGGCAGGCGCTTGCGGGGTTCTGCGGGCCGGTCAGCCCAGTTCCTTCGGCGGTGTGCGGTCCGCGTCGACCTTCTCCGTGCGGACCAGCTCGCCCCAGACGACGTAGCGGAAGGTCGAGGTGTAGACCGGGGTGCAGGTCGTCAGGGTGATGTAGCGGCCCGGCTTGCGCTTGCCGGACTCCTTGGGGACCTTGTTGAGGACGTCGACGTTGTACTTCGAGGTCTGGGGGAGCGTCGCGTAGACCTTGTAGACGTACCAGGTGTCCTTGGTCTCGAAGACGATCGGGTCGCCGTCCTTGAGCTTGTCGATGTTGTGGAACTTCGCGCCGTGACCGTCGCGGTGCGCGGCGAGGGTGAAGTTGCCCTTCTTGTCCTGAGGCAGCGCCGACTTGACGGGCTTGGTGTAGTAGCCGGCCACCCCCTCATTGAGGACGTCTTCGGCGGTGCTCTTCTTGACCAGCACCTCACCGTTGTTCATCGCCGGTACGTGCAGAAAGCCGATGCCGTCCTTGGTGTCCAGCTCCCCCGGCCCCTTGGGTCCGCTGCTCGCCCAGTGCTGGCGCACCTGGTCGCCCTGTTTGTGCGCCTCGCGGTCGGCGAGGACATTGGTCCACCACAGGGAGTAGGCGACGAAGAGGCCCATGATCAGGCCGGCTGTGATCAGCAGCTCGCCGATGACGCTGACGATGGCGGCAATGGTCCTGCGTACCCGGCGTCGCGGCTTGGGTGGCGGCGCGAACCGGTCGCTGTCCTCGTCGGTTCCGGTTGCAGTCACCGCGTAGTACCCCTTTTGTGTTCGCTCAGCCGGCGAGCGCTTCCGGTTTGCCCTTGCTCCGCGGCCGCTCGTCGACCATCTTGCCCCAGACGATCATCCGAAAGGTACTGGTGAACTCCGGCGTGCACGTCGTCAGGGTGAGGTAGCGCCCCGGCCCCGTGAATCCCGAGCCGGGCGGTACCGGACCGATCACGCTGGTGTTGCTCGGAGACGTCTGCGGGAGGATGCTCTCCATCTCGTACGTGTAGTACGAGCTCTGCGTCTCGACGATGATCTTGTCGCCCTTGGTGAGCTTGTTGATGTACCGGAACGGCTCACCGTGTGTGTTGCGATGGGCGGCGACCGCGAAGTTGCCCTTCTTGTCCCAGGGCATCGCCGTCTTGAGCCCGCTGCTCTTGTCGTAGTGCCCGACCATGCCGTGGTCCAGCACACTGGGCTTGTCGATGCCCTCGGCGATCGGCGCCTTCACATCCAGCTTGGGGATGTACATGATTCCGAAGCGCTCGCCGGCCGCGAGATTCTTCTTCTCCCCGCCGCCCTTGTCCCACTCGTGCTGGAGGTTGTTGGCGGCGCCGCCCGCCTCCTGCTCGGCCATCACATTCGTCCACCACAGCTGGTAGGTGACGAACAGCAGCATCAGTACGCCGAGGGTGATGAACACCTCGCCCAGCGCGCGGCTGACGATCAGGCTGGGGCTGTCCTTGGCGGCACGGGCGGCCCGTCGGGCCTCCAGCCGGGAGGTGGGAGCGGGAGCCGGTTCAGCGGCCTTCGCGGCGGCCGCTGTGGCGGTGGCGGCATCGCCGCGCCGGCCACGCCTGCCGCCTCGCTTGGCGGCCTCCTGAGCGGCCTTACGCCGGGCCGCACGGCCCCCGACTGCCGGGGTGGACACCGATGTCGATGTTTCACGTGAAACGGCCGTCTCGGTTTCACGTGAAACGGTGCCCCCGCCGCGCTTCTCGGCCTGCCGCAGTGCCATGGTCTCGTCGTCTGGCCCCTGTGGGGCGGGCACGGGAGCGGGCGTGGAGAGGGAGGCGGGGCCGAAGGGCTGCTGCGGTCCCCGTGGGGCCGGGGGAGGCGCCGGGGCCGGCCGTTGCGGCGTCTGCTGCGGCCTCTGTTGCGGCGTCTGCTGCGGCCGGAACCACGGTGAGCCCGGCAGCCCCTCCTCCGCCGGCTTGCCCCGGCGGCGCCCCCGGCCCGGTTGGTCGAGCAGACTCGGCGTGGGCGCCGGTGCGGGCGTGGACGCGGGTGCGGGCGTGGACGCGGGGGCCGGCGTGGGCGGCGGCGAGGCCCGGCCCGGGAGCGGGTCGTTCAGCGGGTCGTCGAGCTGCCCCACCGCCGCCTCGAACGCATCGGGGCGTCCGTGCGGGTCCTGCGACCCGTACGGCTCCTGCGACGCGTACGGCGCTTCCGGCTCGTACGGGTCGTAGGGTCTCCCTTCACGCTCGGGGCGCAGGGCGGTCACGCGCCGGCCTTGCCGACCACCGGGGCGAGCCCCGTCGAGCGCTCCACAGCCCCCTCATCGCCGCATTCGACGAGCCAGTTGGCCAGCATCCGGTGTCCCCACTCGGTCAGTACCGACTCGGGGTGGAACTGCACACCCTCCACCGGAAGTTCACGGTGCCGCAGGCCCATGACGATCCGTCCGCCGGGGACGTCCTCGGCCTCCGTCCAGGAGGTGACGATCAGCTCGTCGGGGACGGTGTCGGGCTCGACGGCCAGCGAGTGATAGCGGGTGGCGGTGAAGGGGGAGGGCAGACCGGAGAAGACGCCGACGCCCTCGTGGAGGACGGGCGAGGTCTTGCCGTGCAGCAGCTCGGGCGCGCGGTCCACCACGCCGCCGTAGGCGACCGCCATCGACTGCATGCCCAGGCACACGCCGAAGACCGGGACGCCGGTGTCCGCGCAGTGCCGGACCATGTCGACGCAGACGCCGGCCTGCTCGGGTGTGCCGGGACCGGGCGAGAGCAGCACCCCGTCGAAGCCGTCCTGGGCATGCCGGGGCGCGACCTCGTCGTTGCGCAGCACCTCGCACTCGGCGCCCAGTTGGTAGAGGTACTGGACGAGGTTGAAGACGAAGCTGTCGTAGTTGTCGACGACAAGAATCCGTGCGGTCATCGGACGGCTGCCATCCCTTGGTCGACCGTGACGTCATTGAAGGGCAGCAGCGGCTCCGCCCACGGAAAGACGTACTGGAAGAGCACGAAGACGATCGCCAGCACGAGCACCAGGGAAATCAGCGCCTTGACCCATGTGTTGCCCGGCAGATGCCGCCAGATCCAGCCGTACATGCTGTCGCTGTCCCCTTGCCGATGCCGATGACGATGTCGATTGCGACACCAGAGTAAAGGGCGAGGGCGGGCGCAGGGGGGTCAGCTCGTCAAAGCCGACGGCCTTCCCTGTGCCACGGGTTGGGTGGAGTCGAGGTGTGCCCAGGCGATCAGCCGGTGGCTGTGGCCCCATTCCGGCTCGCAGGTGGTCAGCGTGAGGTAGCGCCCGGGGCCGTTGAATCCGGACTTGCGAGGTACGGGGTCGATCACGCCGATGTCGCCGGGCAGCGTGGTGTAGGGCCGGTTGTCGATGCGGTAGGTGAACCAGGTCGTGCCGTCGGTCAGCACCACGGCGTCGCCGGGCCGCAGCCGCGGGAAGTCCTTGAAGGGGTCGCCGTAGGTGCGGCGGTGGCCGGCGACGGAGAAGTTGCCGACCTCGCCGAGGCGGGCGGTGCGGGCGTAGTGGCCGAGGCCCCGTGTGAGGACGTCGGTCCCGGTGCCTTCCAGTACGGGCTTGGCCCAGTCCGCGCCGAGGCGCGGGACGTACATGACGGCGAAGGAGCCGCCCGGCACATAGCGGCGGGGCCGCGGGGCCTCGGTGGGCTCGCCGGCGGCGGGCGCGGGGCGGGGCGTGGTGGCCGGCCCGGACGACCACTGGTGCCGGAGCTTGCCGATCTCGCCGTCCATGGCGCTGTCGGCCCGTACGCCGGTCCAGAAGAGCAGGTAGACCACGAAGAGGACGATCAGCGCGCCGACGGTGACACAGGTCTCGCTGAGCGTCCGCACGATCCACCGCAGCGTCATCGACCCCGCCCCTCCCCGCCGCCCCGCGGCGCGCGGGCTACGGCTTCACAGGCTGTGCGTAGTGGAGATCTACTGTGCCGGAGTAGCCGGGAAGAGTCATCGCCTCGTGCTGGTCGACTTTCCAGCCCAGTCCGTAGGCGTTGACGTACTGCAGGTAGTTCTGGATGGCGGGGGAGGCGGTCAGTGCGTTGTTCAGCGCTTCGCGGTCGCCGACGGCGGTGACCTTGTACGGCGGGGAGTAGACCCGGCCCTGGAGGATCAGGGTGTTGCCGACGCAGCGCACCGCGCTGGTGGAGATCAGCCGCTGGTCCATGACCTTGATCCCCTTGGCGCCGCCCTGCCACAGCGCGTTCACCACGGCCTGCAGGTCCTGCTGGTGGATGACCAGGTCGTTGGGCTGCGGCTCGGGAACACCGGGGATCTTGGCGGTGGCGTTCGGCGGGGCGTCGGTGAGGGTGACGGTCACGCCCTGGCCGGACAGCGCCTTGGTGCCGGCGCTCTTCTCCAGCGCCTTGAGCTTGGCGTCCTCGGCCTTGGAGCTGCCGTTGTCGCGCTGGGCGAGGGCGTCGACCTCCTCGCGCAGGGTGGCGTTGCGGTCGTCCTGGGCACCGTTTTTGTGGCTGCGTTCCTGGATGAGGTCGGACAGCCGCAACATGGAGTCGTCCGAGCGTAGATTGGTGCCACGCGCGGTGTCGAAGCTCAGCCAGAAGAGCAGCCCGGCGAGCGCGAAGACGACCATGGTGAGCAGCCGTACGGGCCGCAGTCGCAGCCGGGCGGGGCGGCCGGAGGAGTCGGCGGAATTACTCAACGTACCCTTACTCCTTACGACGCCGCGGAAGCACTACGCTAACGGACGCCCGGGAAAGGAATCCGCTCCCCATCGCGTCCACAGCCCGGCGCACACCTCGTACCTCCCCCGCGCGGACAGGTCAGCCGCTCGAGCGATGTCGAGAGTGGGGGAGCAGCACATCGACAGGAGAGTTCCTCGTGCCGAAGTCACGGATCCGCAAGAAGGACGACTTCACGCCGCCGCCGGCGAAGACCACCAACCTGAAGATGGCCTCGGGCCGCGGCTGGGTGGCGCCGCTGATGCTGGCGATGTTCCTGATCGGGCTCGTGTGGATCGTGCTGTTCTACGTGTCGGAGGGCGATCTGCCGATCGCCGCCATGGGCAACTGGAACATCGTCTGCGGTTTCGGCTTCATCGCGGTGGGCTTCGGCGTATCCACACAGTGGAAGTAGCGCAAGCCCTGCCCAAGGCCATCCACACAGTTATCCACAGCCGGGGAAAACTTCAGAAGATCTGTGGATAACCCTCTGGAGGTTGACGCCGGTGTGATCGGCGGCATCCGCTCCTGACCTCCGCCTCCCCCCGTCCTTACTGGGGAAACGCAGGTCAGGGCGGCTTGGAACACCAGTTCCGCACAGCATGCACAAGATCGGCCACGTACTGTGGACAACTTGACGGGACGGGACCCTCAGCCCACCAGCTGAAGGGTCCGTACCCACACCACCGCGCCGATCGCGAGCAGCGCCACCGCACACGTCGCGAGATGGACCGCGTTGCGACGGTCGCGCGGCGCGTGCACCATCCCGAACGCCACCGCGGCGCCCACCACCAGGCCGCCGACATGCGCCTGCCAGGCGATGTGCGGCCACAGGAACGTGAAGGCCAGGTTGAGGGCGAGCAGGATCAGCACCGGCTTCATGTCGTAGCGCATCCGCCGCATCAGCACCGCGGTCGCGCCCAGCAGCCCGAAGATCGCGCCGGACGCGCCCAGCGAGGGCTGGTTCTGCGCCGCGAGGAGGTACGACAGGGCGCTGCCGCCCAGACCGGCGAGCAGGTACAGCACGGTGAACCGCAGCCGGCCGAGCGCCGCCTCCAGCGGCGGCCCCAGCCACCACAGCGAGAGCATGTTGAAGGCCATGTGCGGGATCTGCTGATGCAGGAACATCGCGGTCAGCAGGCGGTACCACTCGCCCTCGGCGACGCCGACGAGCTGGTAGCGGCTCGGGTCGAAGGCGAGCCCCAGCAGGTCGAGTCGGCCCACCAGCTCGTCGCCGGTCGCCAGCACGGCGAGGAAGACGGCGGCGTTGATGCCCAGCAGGATCTTGGTGACCAGCCGCGGATCGGCCGCGATGGTGCCGCCGGCGATCGTGCGCGGTGCCGTCGCCCCCGGGGCGTGGCCGGTTCCGCTGCCGCCGCGTACGCAGTCCGGGCACTGGAAGCCGACCGAGGCGCTGACCATGCAGTCCGGGCAGACCGGCCGCTCGCAGCGGGTGCAGCGGATGCCGGTCGGGCGATCCGGGTGGCGGTAGCAGCCCGGCAGGCCGTCGTCGCCCCGCGCGTTCTGCGGCTCCTGTGGGCTGCCTGGCACCTGGTCCATCGGTCCCCTCGTCCTCTTGCTGGGTGCGGGGCGCGGCACACGCCCCGGAGGCGTCAAACACACCGCCCCGCCCGGAGTACGACCGGGCGGGGCGCAATGGTTCCCCCGGACCTGGCCGGGGCACAAGACGCGAGGCGGCTCAGCGGGTCTCGATGACCACGGACTCGATGACCACGTCGTTGACCGGGCGGTCGGTGCGCGGGTTGGTCTGGGTGCCGGCGATCGCGTCGACGACCTTCTTGCCCGCCTCGGTGCTGACCTCACCGAAGATGGTGTGCTTGCCGGTCAGCCACGCGGTCGGCGAGACGGTGATGAAGAACTGCGAGCCGTTGGTGCCCGGGCCGGCGTTGGCCATGGCCAGCAGGTACGGCTTGTTGAAGGCGAGGTCGGGGTGGAACTCGTCCTTGAACTCGTAGCCGGGGCCGCCGGTGCCGTTGCCCAGCGGGTCGCCGCCCTGGATCATGAAGCCGCTGATCACGCGGTGGAAGACGGTGCCGTCGTAGAGCCGGTCCGTGGACTTCTTGCCGGTCGCCGGGTGGGTCCACTCCCGCTCGCCGTTGGCGAGCTCGACGAAGTTCTTGACCGTCGTCGGTGCGTGGTTCGGCAGGAGCCGGATCTCGATGTCGCCCTGGTTCGTCTTCAGGGTGGCGTAAAGCTGCTCAGCCACGATCAACCTTCCATAAGTCTTCTCTGACGGTTCCTGATCCTCGCATGGACCGGCCCAGGGGGCGCACGACCACCACCTCTTCCCCGCCTTCGCACTGATTTCGGGCGCCGGACCGGCGTACCGCGCGATCGTCGTCGCCGACGGCCTCGGAGGGGGGCGCGCATGACCCGGATGGCCGCTCGCACATGCCGTACGGGCGCCGAGCGGGCATGATCTCCAAACGGGTGGACAGGCGACACAGCAGACATGGGGACCAGACCCCCCAGCCCCCGGAGACGCCACCGAGGAGGAGGATCCCGTGACCCGCAAGGACAGCGTGCGCGCCGCGACCAGCACGGCCAAGGACAGCGTGCGGCACGCCGCGGAGGCGGTGGCACCGTATGCCGGTACGGCCAAGGACGCCGCCGTGCACTACGCGCACGAGGCCCGTACGCGCGTGGGCCCGAAGGTGGCCGAGGCCGCCCACCAGGCCCGCTCGCAGTACGACACCCATCTGCATCCGCGCATCGAGCACGCACGCGGCACGCTGCCGCCCAAGGTGGACGCCGCGGCGACCCACGCGGCCCGCCGGACCCGCAAGGCGGCACGGCACGCGGCCGAGTACACCGCGCCGCGGCTGGAGCACGCCGTGACCAGCGCGCGGGCCGCGGCCGAGCCGGTCCGCGAGGAGGCCCTCGCCCGCGGCAGCGCCGCGCTCGCCGCGCTCCGCGGCCAGGTGACCGCCGCCGAGATCACCAAGCTGCAGAAGAAGCACAGCCGCCGCGCCAAGTGCGGCAGGGCCACCAAGCGCCTCGCCGTGCTCGGCGTCCTGGTCGGTGGCGCGATCGCCGCCTGGAAGTGGTGGGACAAGCAGGCCAACCCGGACTGGCTGGTCGAGCCGCCGGCCCCCACCGAGGTCGGCGACCGCGGGCGGCTGAGCGCAGTCGACGGCAGCGAGGGCGCGCCGCTCGACCCCGAGGTCCAGTCCAAGCAGGCCGAGGCGGAGGCCGACGAACGCCGCGGCGGAGGCAACACGGCCTGATACCCGGACGGCCGGAAACCACCGGGCCGTGCCCAGCGCCGTAGGAGGGCGGTGGGCACGGCCCGTTCGCGTACCGCCGCACCGACCCCGCGGGACGTGGGTGACAGCCCGTCAGCACGGCCCGTCGGGAATGCAAAAAGCCCCTCTGACCAGCGGTGCCGCGGATCGGAAGGGCTTTGGGAGTGGAGCCTAGGGGAGTCGAACCCCTGACATCTGCCATGCAAAGACAGCGCTCTACCAACTGAGCTAAGGCCCCTTCGCGCACCAGGGTACCCGGTGTCCGGCCGCTTTCCCGACCGGGTATCGCCGCACACCGTCGCTCTCCGTAGGATGCTTCGCGAGATTCGCGGCAGCGAAGCGACCGGGGAGACAGGGGACACGGCATGGACGCAGCACAGCAGGAAGCCACCGCGCGGGCCCGGGAGCTCCAGCGCAGTTGGTACGGGGAGCCTCTGGGTGCGCTGTTCCGCCGTCTCATCGACGACCTCGGTCTCAACCAGGCCCGGCTGGCCTCGGTGCTCGGCCTGTCCGCGCCGATGCTCTCCCAGCTGATGAGCGGGCAGCGCGCGAAGATAGGCAACCCGGCTGTGGTGCAGCGGGTCCAGGCGCTGCAGGAACTGGCCGGTCAGGTCGCGGACGGCAGCGTCAGCGCCGCCGAGGCCACCGACCGCATGGAGGAGATCAAGAAGACGGCGGGCGGCTCGGTACTGAACAACACCGCGCAGCAGACCTCGTCGACGGGGGCGACCACGGTGCGGCGCGTGGTGCGTGAGATCCAGTCGCTGCTGCGATCGGTCTCCGACGCCGGGGACATCATCGATGCGGCGAACACCCTCGCCCCCACTCACCCCGAACTGGCAGAGTTCCTCCGGGTCTACGGTGCCGGTCGTACCGCGGACGCGGTCGCCCACTACGAGGCGCACCAGAACTAGACCCGCAGCCACAGGGGACGTCGTGAGTTCAGAAGCGGACGGGGCGCAATGGGTGAGATCTTCGCCGGTCGGTACGAGCTGATCGATCCGATCGGTCGGGGCGGGGTGGGCGCGGTCTGGCGCGCCTGGGACCACCGGCGCCGCCGCTATGTCGCGGCCAAGGTGCTGCAGCAGAGCGACGCGCACACGCTGCTGCGGTTCGTCCGCGAACAGGCGCTGCGGATCGATCATCCGCATGTGCTGGCCCCGGCGAGCTGGGCGGCGAACGACGACAAGGTGCTGTTCACCATGGACCTGGTGAACGGCGGCTCGCTGGCGCATCTGATCGGCGACTACGGACCGCTGCCGCCGCGGTTCGTGTGCACGCTGCTGGACCAGCTGCTGGCCGGGCTCACCGCGGTGCACGCCGAGGGCGTGGTGCACCGCGACATCAAGCCGGCGAACATCCTGCTGGAGTCCACCGGCACCGGCCGGCCGCATCTGCGGCTGTCGGACTTCGGCATCGCGATGCGCAAGGGCGAGCCGCGCCTCACCGAGACCAACTATGTGGTGGGCACGCCCGGTTACTTCGCGCCGGAGCAGATGCTGGGTGCCGAACCGGACTTCCCGGCGGACCTGTTCGCGGTCGGTCTGGTCGCGGTGTATCTGCTCACCGGCACCAAGCCGGACGCCGAGGCCCTGGTCGGGCACTTCGCGCAGCACGGCATCCCCAGCGCGCCCGAGGGCGTGCCGGAGCCGCTGTGGCAGGTCCTGGCGTCCTTGGTGCACCCGAACCCGGACTCCCGGTTCAAGACGGCCACGGGCGCGCGCAAGGCGGTCCTTGCGGCGGTTGAGATGCTGCCGGACAGCACGATCGAGGACGAGGTCGTCGAGGTCTTCGACCACATAGGCCCGCTGCCGGCCGGGTTCGGACCGGACGGGCCCCTGGCGGCCGAGGAGCCTTTCGGGACGCCGACGTCCGGCGCCGCGGTGGGCGGCGGTGCCACCGGGCACGGCTCCATGTCGGACACCGGCAGCTTCCAGCTCGCGCCGCCGGGGCCGAGCACCCCGCCGACGCCGACACCGGCACCGGCTTCCACCCCGGCTCCCGTGCCGATGCCGGCACAGACTCCTCCCCCGCTGCCCGCGTACGAGCCCACGGCAGCCGTCCGCCCGGACTACCCCGCGACCCGTCCCTACACGGCCGGGCCGCACCCTGTCCCCGGGCCGTCTCCGTTCGGCGCGACCGTCGCCACCCCGGCCGCGGCGACGCCCGCGCCGTACAGGAAGCCGGGACCGCCCCCGAAGGTCGCGATCCCGGTGCTGATCGTCGCGCTGCTGTGCATCGCGGTCGGGGTCTGGGCGTTGGTCTCCGCCTGACACGCCGCTGCGGGGCGCCGCCGCGCCCCGCTACCAGCCCTGTGGGGGCCCGGACTGCTGGGTGTGCTGGGCCTGTTGGGCGGACTGCGTCGGCTGGTGCGGCAGCACGGGCTGTGCACCCGATCCGCCCGCAGCGCCCGGAGCCGCGGCCGCCGAACGCCGGGCCAGCAGCGTCCACGCTCCCAGCCCCACCAGCAGCACCACACCCGTGCCGATCCCGGCGTAGGCCACCGTCAGCAGCGTGCCGCTCTGTGCCGCCTCCTGCGCGGTCTGGCCCTTCCGCGCTGTCTCCTGGTCCTCGGGCGTCACGGAGAACACGCTGGTCGGCTCGGCGTAGCCGGGCCCGGCCTTGGCGGCGCCGCGGACGTCCACCCGGAGGGTGAACGGGGTGCCCTTGGGGAAGTACCGCGCGGCATCGGGGTGCAGGCTGACCTCGAGGTAGTACCACCCGGCGAACCGCATCGCACTGATCTCGCGGGACGCGTGGAAGCGGTTGCCGTAGTCGACGGGAGCGGTGAACTTTTTGGCTCCGGACGGCTTCCCGGTGAACGAAGCGAAGGTGCCGTCGCCGACCGCGCCGCGCGCCGGGTTGTAGACGGCCAGCCTGAGCGCCCTGGCGAGGAAGCCCGAGGAGGTGCCGGCGGAGGCGTTCGGCAGCTCCGCGCTCAGATTGAGCCGCTGCCCCCAGTCCACCGGTACGCGGTAGAAGCGGGTCTCGCCCGGCCTGATCCGGTCCCGCCAGACGCCGGTGGCGACCGAGCCCGCATCGTTGAAGCCGGTGCCTCCCTTGGCGCTGCGCTTGGTGGGGTCCGTACGGAAGGGCGGCGCGGCGGTGCTCCAGGTTCCCGCGCCCGGCTGGGCGGGGGTGTTGCCCTTGAGCGGGGGCTCTTCGAGGTAGTCCAACTCGACCGGCCAGGTCTCGGGTCCGGAGGTCGCTGATCCCTTGCGGGTGACCACCAGGTAGTACGGGCCCGCCTTCTGGCAGCCCGCACGGTCGGCGCCGATGCGACGGGTGGCGTAGTCGGCGACCGGATAGACCATGCCGCCGCCGTTGAAGGTCGGGCTGGCTTCGCTGTCGCAGGTGGCGCCGCTGCTGTCCTGGACGTTGAGGGTCAGCTTGTCGCCGAAGTCCTCGACCTTGGTACCGGGCTTGGGCGCGGCGGTGACCGAGAAGTACGCACTGTGCTTGGCGTCGAGCGTGACGGCGTAGTACTTCTGCTCGCCGCGCTTGAGGGTGTCGGTGTGCAGCCCGGGCTTGAGCTGCGGTGCGTCCGTGGCGCTGGCGGCGCCCGTCACGGACGTGGCGCCGTCCGCCGTCCGGTAGCCCGGGACTTCGTCGGCCGAGGCCACCCCCACCGTTCCCGGCAGCACCGTCACCGCTGCGAGCACCGCCAGCACGGCGACCACTCTGTTGCGGTGTTTCACGTGAAACACCGTCCGAGTCGTCATGCGCCCCGTCACCACGAGCCACCCCTCATCGGATCCGAATTCCCCTCTGCGGCCGCCGGCTTCCGGCGCGCCCGTACGTAGGCCAGCGCGAGACCGGCCAGCAGCAGCACGCCCACTCCACCGACGGCGAGAGCCACCACACGTCCGGTCGACCATCCTCCACCGCCGCCGTCCCCGCCGTCCGCCGAGCGCCCGGATTCGCCCGGGGAGGTGTCGGCCTTGGCCGCGGAGGCGCCGGCTTCGGGACCGGACTTCTCCTTGCCCAGCACGGCGACCCGCAGCACCACACCGATCCGCGGATTCTCCGCGATCTGGGAGGCCTTGGCGCCCAGCGTCACCGCCAGATAGAAGTCGCCCTTGTGGTGCACGGGAATCACATTGGGGTGCGTCTCATAGCGGTTGGTCCAGGAGACCGGGACCGTTCCCATGCTGAGCGCCGCCGGCCGCCCGCTGTAGGACGCCTGCCGGCTGAACTGGCCCGCACCGCTGCCGACCGGCGCGCGGAACGGCGTATAGACCTGGGTGGCTCCGTAGGAGATGTGGGAGCTGTATCCCCTGACCGTCGGCTCGTTGCCGAACTCCACGTCGTAGCGGAGTTGCTGGCCCCAGCCGACCGGAACCTTGTACCAAAGGGTCTGCGCCGGCAGGATCTTGTCCCGCCAGACCCCCGGGTGCAGCGGCTGGGCGTCGTTGAAGCCGGTGCCGCCGGCGACGTCCTTGGGGGCGCCGGTCGGCAGGGTGGCGTCCTTGCCGCCCGCGCCGTACTCCGGCTCGGACTGTGCGGGAGTGACCCCCTTCGCCAGCGGCTGTTCCACGTGAAACGTCAGCTCCATCGGCCAGCGCGCGGCGTCCGAGCCCTTGGCGGCCTCGCGCTCGACGACCAGCCAGTAGCGGCCCGCCTTGTCGCAGGTACTGGTACCGCTCTGCGAGGGGACCCGGCTCACGCCCGAGGTCAGCGGCGTGGCGCCCTCGGTCTGCCCGAACAACTCACTGGTGGAGTCGCAGGAGCTGTCGGTGCCGTAGGCGATCCGGGTGCGCAGCGTGTCGAGGGAGTCGACGGCCGCGCCGGGCTGCGGCACCACGGTCGCCGAGAAGTCGGCGGTCGAGACGGCGTCCAGATCGGTGGCGTAGTAGCGCTCTTCGTTGGGCCCGATGGAGTCCAGATACTGCCCGGGACGGATGTCGGGCGCGCCGCTCCTGGTCGCCGTACCGCGGACCTGCCGCCCCTTGAACCGGTAGCCGTCCGCGGAGAGTTGTCCGGCACGCTGGAGCTGGCGGGCGAGTGACCTGGCGTCAGGCGCATCGTAGTACTGACCGTTGCCGGCCTTGGCGATGCACTCGAGCTGGGCGCGGGCCTTGCCGGCCACCTGGAAGCCGATGGCGTCGATGTGCAGATCGACGCCGGACGCGGCGAGTTGGGCGGCGACCTTGCACGGCGGCGGGGTCTGGCAGTTGTCCTCGCCGTCGGAGATCAGCAGGATCGTGCGCTTGCCGATCGAGCCGCCGGCGCGCCGGGGGAGGTCCTCGGCCGCCTTGCGCAGGGAGAGCCCGATGGGGGTGTCGCCCTTGGGTTCGAGGCCCGCGACGGCCTTTTTGATGCCCGCACGGTCGAGGGCCGCGACCGGCTGCGCGAGCCGGGTGTCGTCGCAGCCCTTGGGCTTGTCGGCGCCGTAGACCCGCAGGCCCGTCGGATAGCCGTCGGGCAGTGCGTCGACGACCGTGCCGACGGCCTTGCGGGCGGAGGCGATCCGGGTGCTGCCGGAGCCGTCGTCGTCGGCCATCGAGCCCGACGAGTCGAGCACCATCACCATGCCGGTGCCCTCGGCGGGCGGCGCCTTGGTGGGTGTGGCCGCGATGGCCTGAAACGGTGCGGCGGTCAGGGCCAGCAACAGCCCGCCGAGCAACGCCACCGCCCCCCTGCATGGTCGGTGTGCCATGTCTTGATCCCCCTTGTGTCCTGCTGGTCACATCACAGACAGAAACTTTGCTAATGCAAGCTAATGGTGTGCTATAGCAAACTCAAGAGGATCACCGTCACGGTACCGCAACGACAATCGGCCACCCCGGTACGGCCACCGCATGCCGTCCCGCCCGTCCCCCGACATGCGAAACCCCGATCACCCAGCGGCAATCGGGGTTTCACACCAGCGTGCTGTGCGTTTATGGGTCTCAGACACCCGAACCTGCGGGCACGGAGTCGGTCGCCTCCGTCCACAGATCCTGCTCGGCGCGATCCGCCTGGATCTGGCGGTACACGAGGAGCCCGCCGATGGCGGCCAGTGCGACCAGGAGAAGCTTCTTCACCGCGCGACCTCGTCTTTCGTTGACGTAGGGGACCTATGTCGGCCGATGATACACACCGGCCGATACCGATCGGTTACCTAGCCCGCAGTCGGCAACACCTCGTCCGAGGCCTGCTTCGCGAGCCAACTTCCGCCTCCGTACAACGAATCGGCCCGGCCGGGGAGTTCCCCGGCCGGGCCGATTGTGCAGTGCGGCTACCAGGACTTGAACCTGGGGCCTCTTCCTTATCAGGGAAGCGCTCTAACCGTCTGAGCTATAGCCGCGCGTTCGCTGCACCGAAAGATTAGCGCACTTCAGAGGCGTTCCCAAAATCGGTTCCCGAGGGCCCCCGGAAGCCCTCCCGCCGGGGACTCACTCGTCCTCGGCGAGCGTGAGCTCCACACCGCCGACGAAGCCGGCCGACAGGTTGTAGATGAAGGCACCGAGGGTGGCCAGCGCGGTCGCCAGCACCACGTCGATCACCGCGATGATCGACGTGAACAGCAGCACCCGCGGCAGCGACAGGAACGACTGCAGGTCGAAGCCGCTGCCGTCACCGGAGCCGGTCGCCTCGCTGATCGTCCCGCCGACGGTGGAGAAGACCCCCATCGCGTTCATGACCATCCACAGCACCGCGACGGCCACGACCGTGCAGATGCCCAGCGCGATGGAGAGCAGGAAGCTGACCTTCATCACCGACCACGGATCGGCCCGCGCCACCCGCAGCCGGGCCTTGCGCGTCCGCGGGACCGTACGGGCGCCCGTACGCGGCCTGCGCACCGCCTGCCCGCCGTCCTGCCCACCGCCGGTGGGATACGCCTGAGGCGGCTGATACGGCTGCTGTGGGGCACCCTGGGCCGCCTCTGCCGCTCCCTGGGGACGCGGCTGCGGCTGGGACTGCGGCTGTGGTTGTCGGGTGTCGGACACGGTTCTCCCCTGGTGCGAGCCCTCGTCTCGGGGGCCGTTGTCAGAAATGGCAGAGCCACGGGCGCTGTGCTCCGTCACGGTAGCGGGTCCGGACGGGGAGCTCTTGTTGTCTCCCGGTCCACCCGCCGCAGCGCCCGTGGCTCCACTCACGACCTACTCCTTGCGCTACTCCGCCGCGAGCTCGGTCCCCTCGGCCTCCTCGGGCGCCTCGCCCGCGTCGACCTCCTCGGCTTCCCGGCCGGCCTCGGCGTTCCGCGCGATGCCGACGACGGCATCACGCTTGCCGAGGTTGATCAATTGGACGCCCATGGTGTCACGGCCGGTCTCACGGACCTCGTTGACCCGTGTGCGGATCACGCCACCGCCGAGGGTGATGGCGAGGATCTCGTCCGTCTCCTCGACGACCAGCGCGCCCACCAGCGAGCCCCGGTCCTCGACGATCTTGGCGGCCTTGATTCCCAGGCCACCGCGGCCCTGGACGCGGTACTCGTCGACCGCGGTGCGCTTGGCGTACCCGCCGTCCGTGGCGGTGAAGACGTACGTACCGGCGCGGACCACGTTCATCGACAGCAGCTCGTCGCCCTCGCGGAAGCTCATGCCCTTCACACCGGAAGTGGCCCGGCCCATCGGGCGCAGCGCCTCGTCCGTCGCCGTGAAGCGGATCGACTGCGCCTTCTTGCTGATCAGCAGCAGATCGTCGGTCTCCGACACCAGCTCGGCGCCGATCAGCTCGTCGTCGCTGCCGTCCTCCTGCTCGCGCAGGTTGATCGCGATCACACCGCCGGAGCGCGGGGAGTCGTAGTCCTTGAGCGGGGTCTTCTTCACCAGGCCGGCCTTGGTGGCGAGCACCAGATACGGCGTGGCCTCGTAGTCGCGGATCGCCAGGATCTGCGCGATCTGCTCGTCCGGCTGGAAGGCCAGGAGGTTGGCGACGTGCTGGCCGCGCGCGTCGCGCCCCGCGTCGGGCAGCTCGTAGGCCTTGGCGCGGTAGACCCGGCCCTTGTTCGTGAAGAACAGCAGCCAGTGGTGGGTGGTGGAGACGAAGAAGTGGTCGACGATGTCGTCTTCCTTGAGCTTCGTGCCCCGTACGCCCTTGCCGCCGCGCTTCTGGGAGCGGTAGTCGTCGGTCTTGGTGCGCTTCACATAGCCGCCACGGGAGATCGTGACGACGATGTCCTCCTCGGCGATCAGGTCCTCGATGGACATGTCGCCCTCGAAGGGCACCAGCTTCGAGCGCCGGTCGTCGCCGAACTTCTCGACGATCGCGGCGAGTTCCTCGCTGATGATCTGACGCTGGCGCTCCGGGGAGGCCAGGATCGCGTTGTACTCGTTGATCTTGCGCTGCAGCTCGTCGTGCTCGGCGGTGATCTTCTGGCGCTCCAGGGCGGCCAGCCGGCGCAGCTGCATCTCCAGGATCGCGTTGGCCTGGATCTCGTCGATCTCCAGCAGGCCCATCAGGCCCTCGCGGGCCACGTCGACCGTCTCACTGCGCCGGATCAGCGCGATGACCTCGTCGATGGCGTCCAGCGCCTTGAGCAGACCGCGCAGGATGTGCGCCCGCTCCTCGGCCTTGCGCAGCCGGAACTTCGTACGGCGGACGATGACCTCGACCTGGTGCGTGACCCAGTTGCGGATGAACGCGTCCAGGGAGAGCGTGCGCGGCACGCCGTCCACCAGGGCGAGCATGTTCGCACCGAAGTTGGTCTGCAGATCGGTGTGCTTGTAGAGGTTGTTCAGGACGACCTTGGCGACCGCGTCCCGCTTGAGGACGATCACCAGGCGCTGGCCGGTGCGCGAGGAGGTCTCGTCGCGGACGTCCGCGATGCCGCCGATCTTGCCGTCCTTGACCAGGTCGGCGATCTTCTGCGCGAGGTTGTCCGGGTTGACCTGGTAGGGCAGCTCGGTGACCACCAGGCACTGGCGGTTCTGGATCTCCTCCACCGCCACCACCGCACGCATCGTGATCGAGCCGCGGCCGGTGCGGTACGCCTCCTCGATGCCCTTGCGGCCCACCACCAGCGCGCCGGTGGGGAAGTCCGGGCCCTTGATCCGCTCGATCAGCGCTTCCAGCAGCTCCTCGTGGGAGGCCTCCGGGTGCTCCAGCGCCCACTGGGCGCCGGCGGCGACCTCGCGCAGGTTGTGCGGCGGGATGTTGGTGGCCATGCCGACCGCGATACCGGCCGAGCCGTTGATCAGCAGGTTGGGGAAGCGGGACGGCAGGACCGTCGGCTCCTGGTTACGGCCGTCGTAGTTGTCCTGGAAGTCGACGGTCTCCTCGTCGATGTCCCGGAGCATCTCCATGGACAGCGACTTCATCTTGCACTCGGTGTACCGCATGGCCGCGGCCGGGTCGTTGCCCGGGGAGCCGAAGTTGCCGTTGGAGTCGACCAGCGGCATCCGCATCGACCACGGCTGCGCCAGGCGCACCAGCGCGTCGTAGATCGAGGAGTCGCCGTGCGGGTGGTACGTACCCATGACGTCGCCGACGACGCGGGCGCACTTGTAGAAGCCCTTCTCGGGGCGGTACCCGCCGTCGTACATCGCGTACAGGACGCGGCGGTGGACGGGCTTGAGGCCGTCGCGGACGTCCGGCAGCGCACGCGAGACGATGACGGACATCGCGTAGTCGAGGTAGGAGCGCTGCATCTCCGTCTCGAGCCCGACGGGCTCGACGCGCATCCCGACGCCCTCGATGGCGGCGGGCGCGCCCTCGGCGGTCACGCCGTCCGGGGTCACAGGGGGGTTCTCGTCGGCCATGGTGGTTCAAAGTCCTTTCGAGCTGCGGCTGTTGTTCGGGCCGACAGGGCTCAGATGTCGAGGAAGCGGACGTCCTTGGCGTTGCGCTGGATGAACGAGCGGCGCGCCTCGACGTCCTCACCCATGAGCACCGAGAACAGGTCGTCGGCGCGGGCCGCGTCGTCCAGCGAGACCTGGCCGAGGACGCGGTGGTCGATGTCCATGGTCGTCACCCGCAGCTCCTCGGCGTTCATCTCGCCGAGACCCTTGAACCGCTGGATGGAGTCCTCGCGGATCCGCTTGCCGTTCTGCTTGCCGAGCTCGACCAGGGCGTCCCGCTCCGCGTCGGAGTAGGCGTACTCGAAGTCGTCCCGACCCCACTTGATCTTGTACAGCGGGGGGCGGGAGAGGTAGACGTGGCCGGCCTCGACCAGCGGGCGCATGAAGCGGAAGAGGAACGTGAGCAGCAGGGTGTTGATGTGCTGACCGTCGACGTCGGCGTCCGCCATCAGAATGATCTTGTGATAGCGGAGCTTCTCGATGTCGAAGTCCTCGTGCACGCCCGTGCCGAACGCCGAGATCAGCGCCTGGACCTCGTTGTTCTGCAGGATCTTGTCGACCCGTGCCTTCTCGACGTTGAGGATCTTTCCTCGGATCGGCAGGATCGCCTGGTACTCCGGGTTGCGGCCGGACTTGGCCGAGCCGCCGGCGGAGTCACCCTCGACGATGAAGATCTCGCACTGGGTGGGGTCGTTGGACTGGCAGTCGCTCAGCTTGCCCGGCAGCGACGCCGTCTCCAGCAGGCCCTTGCGGCGGGTCAGATCGCGCGCCTTACGGGCGGCCACCCGGGCGGTCGCGGCCTGGATGCCCTTGCGGACGATGTCCGCGGCCTCGTTGGGGTTGCGGTCGAGCCAGTCCGTGAGGTGCTCGTGGACGACCTTCTGCACAAAGGTCTTGGCCTCGGTGTTGCCCAGCTTCGTCTTGGTCTGGCCCTCGAACTGCGGCTCGCCGAGCTTGACCGAGATGATCGCCGTCAGACCCTCGCGGATGTCCTCGCCCGTGAGGTTGTCGTCCTTCTCGCGCAGCAGCTTCTTGTCGCGGGCGTAGCGGTTGATCAGACCCGTCAGCGCCGCGCGGAAGCCCTCTTCGTGGGTACCGCCCTCGTGGGTGTGGATGGTGTTGGCGAAGCTGTAGACACCCTCGCTGTACTGGGTGTTCCACTGCATCGCCAGCTCGACCGAGAGCAGCCGCTCCTTGTCCTCGGCCTCCACCGCGATCACCGTCGGATGCACCAGCTCGCCCTTGCGCGAGTTGAGGTACTTCACGAAGTCGACGATGCCGCCCTCGTAGTGGTAGCGGACCGAGAGCGGGTTGCCCTCCTCGTCCACATGGTCCGGGCGCTCGTCGCGCAGCGAGATCGACAGGCCCTTGTTGAGGAACGCCATCTCCTGGAAGCGCCGGGAGAGCGTCTCGAAGCTGTAGGTGGTGGTCTCGAAGATGTCCGGGTCGGCCCAGAACGTCACCGACGTACCGGCTTCCTCGGTGGCCTCGTGCTTGGCCAGCGGGGCGGTCGGCACACCCTGCTTGTACTCCTGCGTCCAGCGGTAGCCGTCCGTTTTGATCTCCACCGCGACGCGCGTCGACAGCGCGTTGACGACGGAGACGCCCACGCCGTGCAGACCACCGGAGACCGCGTAGCCGCCGCCGCCGAACTTGCCGCCGGCGTGCAGGACGGTCAGCACGACCTCGACGGCCGGCTTGTTCTCGGACGGCACGATGCCGACGGGGATGCCGCGGCCGTTGTCGACCACCCGCACGCCGCCGTCGGACAGGATCGTCACGTCGATGGTGTCGGCGTGCCCGGCCATCGCCTCGTCGACGGAGTTGTCGACGACCTCTTGCACGAGGTGGTGCAGACCGCGCTCGCCCGTCGAGCCGATGTACATGCCAGGGCGCTTGCGAACCGCGTCCAGGCCTTCGAGGACGGTGATCGCGCTGGCGTCGTACGACTTCTCCACCGAGGAGTCGCCCAGGGCGCCGGCAGGAACCCCCTCTTCAGTAGAAGCCGTGTTGTTCTCGTTGAGGTCGCCGGAGTCGGCCACGAAGCGCCCTTTCTGGCACAGCACAAGCCCTTCCGCGCCTGTGCGGGTCACCCCGGGAGGACAGGCGGGAGCGGCTGCGTCGTTCGACATGTTCCGCGAGTGGGCGGGATTGCCACCAGTCTACCGGTAGCGCTGACACTCATGGGGGTTTGCAGGCACCTGAGTCGTCATGTGCCGCCCTGAACTGGCGTCCGCCGACTCCCCATATCCGAGAAGGGGCCCCAGGACGCTCACACGGGCACTCAGCGCTTCGGACTGTCAACCGCCGGCTACCGTGAGCGGAGTCTCACCCGCCTCATGTGTTTACCGGCGCCCTGGGGCTCACCCGTAGGTATCTCCGGGGCCCTTGCTGCCCGGTGCCCGCAGCGCTCCGTACCGGCGCGCGGGGCCGCCGGGACCCAGCACCTTGATCAGCTTTACGGTGCCGTGGCCCAGGTCCTCGTTGAGCCGCGCCACCAGCGTCGGCGCCAGCAGCCGCAGCTGCGTCGCCCACGCCGTCGAGTCGCAGCCCACCGTCAGCACCCGGGCGTCCTCGTCGTACTTCTGCGGCTCGCAGTGCTGCGCCACCTCGGGCCCGACCAGCTGCGGCCAGCGCCCCATCACCCCGCCGACCGCGGCCGGGGTCTCCCAGCCGCGCTCCGTGATCAGCCGGTTGATCGCCGCCCCGAGCGGCAGCGGATCGCGGCCGTCCGCCCGCGCGCCCGAGCGCAGCCCGCCGCGCCGGGCCTGCTTCTTCTGCTGTGCGGCCGCGCCCCGCGCGCGCGCCTGCTCCTTGGCGGCCACCAGCGCCTGCCGGGCCAGATCCACACCGGACAGCTCCGGAGGCTTGGGGCGGCCGGGCTGCTCCTCGCTCACGCCGAGACCTCGCTCCGCTCGGCCTCGCATTCGCGAGGCGCGCGCCTTCTCATGGTTCGCTCGCTCCGCTCGCTCACGAGGCCACCCTCTCCACGGCGCCGTCCGCCACCGCGTAGCGCGCGCCGGTCAGCACCCCGGGCACATCGTCGTCCACCGCGGCGGTCACCAGCACCTGTTCGCCCGGGGCCACCAGCTCCGCCAGCCGCTCCCGGCGCCGCGCGTCCAGCTCGGCGAAGACGTCGTCGAGCACCAGCACCGGCTCATTGCCCTCGGCGCGCAGCAGGTCGTACGAGGCCAGCCGCAGCGCCAGCGCATACGACCAGGACTCGCCGTGACTGGCGTACCCCTTGGCCGGCAGCTGCCCCAGCCTGAGCAGCAGATCGTCCCGATGCGGGCCGACCAGCGTCACCCCGCGCTCGATCTCCCCCTTGCGGGCCTCGCCGAGCGCCGCCAGCAGCACGCCGTACAGCTCCTCGCGGGTCGAGGCGGCGGCCATCGCCTCGCCCGCCGAACCGCGGTACTCCAGCGCCAGCGGCCCACCGCCGGGCGCCAGCTGCTCATAGGCCTTGTCCGCGAGCGGCTGCAGCGCGGCGATCAGATCGAGGCGCTGCGCCAGCAGCTCGGCCCCGGCCCGCGCCAGGTGCTGGTCCCATACGTCCAGCGTCGACAGGTCCATCTGCCGCCCGCCGTGCCGTCGCGCCAGGGCCGCGGTCTTGAGCAGGGTGTTGCGCTGCTTGAGGACGCGGTCGTAGTCCGAACGCACCCCGGCCATCCGCGGCGAGCGGGCGGTGATCAGCTCGTCCAGGAACCGCCGGCGCTCCCCGGGGTCGCCCTTGACCAGCGCCAGATCCTCCGGCGCGAACAGCACCGTCCGTACGATGCCGAGCACATCACGCGGTCTGACCTGCGAGGACCGGTTGATACGTGCGCGATTGGCCCGGCCGGGGTTCAGCTCCAGCTCGATCAGCTGCTGACGCTCGCCCTGGACGACCGCGGCACGGATGACCGCCCGCTCGGCGCCCATCCGCACCAGCGGGGCGTCCGAGGAGACCCGGTGGCTGCCGAGCGTGGCCAGATAGCCGACCGCCTCGACCAGGTTGGTCTTGCCCTGGCCGTTGGGGCCCACGAAAGCCGTGACGCCCGGGTCGAGCGGGACCTCGACCCGGGCGTACGAGCGGAAGTCGGCGAGCGACAGATGCGATACGTGCATGGCGGTACGCCGACCTCCCCCGGCTTTCTGTTCCTTGCCGCTACTGCTGTTACTGCGGGTTACTTCTTGCTCTCGACCGCGTGGCCGCCGAACTGGTTGCGCAGCGCGGCGATCATCTTCATCTGCGGGGAGTCGTCCTGGCGGGAGGCGAAGCGCGCGAACAGCGAGGCCGTGATCGCGGGCAGCGGCACGGCGTTGTCGATGGCGGCCTCCACCGTCCACCGGCCCTCGCCGGAGTCCTGTGCGAAACCGCGCAGCTTGTCCAGGTGCTCGTCGTCGTCCAGCGCGTTGACGGCCAGGTCGAGCAGCCAGGAGCGGATGACCGTGCCCTCCTGCCAGGAGCGGAAGATCTCGCGGACGTCGGTGACGGAGTCGACCTTCTCCAGCAGCTCCCAGCCCTCGGCGAAGGCCTGCATCATCGCGTACTCGATGCCGTTGTGGACCATCTTCGCGAAGTGGCCGGCGCCGACCTTGCCGGCGTGCACCGAGCCGAACTCGCCCTCGGGCTTGAGGGCGTCGAAGATCGGCTGCACCTTGGCGACGTCGTCCTTCTCGCCGCCGTACATCAGCGCATAGCCGTTCTCCAGGCCCCAGACGCCACCGGAGACACCGCAGTCGACGAAGCCGATGCCCTTGGCCTTGAGCTCCTCGGCGTGCTTCTCGTCGTCGGTCCAGCGGGAGTTGCCGCCGTCCACGACGACGTCGCCCGGGGAGAGCAGCTCGGCCAGCTCGTCGATCGTGGACTGGGTGGCGGCGCCGGCCGGCACCATGACCCAGACCACCCGCGGCCCCTTGAGCTTGCCCACAAGCTCCTGGAGGCTGTTCACATCCGCCAGGTCCGGGTTGCGGTCGTAACCGACGACGGTGTGGCCTGCGCGGCGAATGCGCTCGCGCATGTTGCCGCCCATCTTGCCGAGACCGACGAGACCGAGCTCCATCAGAGACCCTCTTTGCACGTAGTCGTTGCGTGTTCGTACCCGAGTCCGAGCCTACGCCCGCAGGTCCGTGCACACCTGTGGGCTCAGCCGCTCATCAGGGGCCCTTCAGCCCGACAGCCGCACTGGTCAGAGTGCGGCCGCGCGCGAGGGCCGCCCCGCGCGCTCCCGGCCGTCAGCCCGACAGCCGCACCGGCATGATCAGGTACTTGTACGCGTCGTCAGCCTCGGCGTCCTTGGCCGGGCGGCCGCTCAGCAGCGCCGGCTTGGTGGACGTCGTGAAGGACAGCTGGGCCACCGGGGAGTCGATGGCCGACAGACCCTCCAGCAGGAAGCCGGGGTTGAAGGCGATCGAGATGTCGTCGCCGTCCAGATCCGCGTCGACCCTCTCCACAGCCTGTGCATCGTCGCTGGAGCCGGCCTCCAGGATCAGCACGCCCTGCTCGAAGCTCAGCCGGACCGGCGTGTTCCGCTCGGCCACCAGCGCCACACGCTTGACGGCCTCGACGAACGGGGCGGTCTCGATCACGGCGACGGAGTTGAACTCGGTCGGGAAGAGCGTGCGGTACTTGGGCAGGTCGCCCTCCAGCAGACGCGTCGTCGTCCGCCGGCCGGCGCCCTCGAAACCGATCAGGCCCTCGCCCTGGCCGGAGCCGGACAGCGCGAGCGTGACGGTGTCGCCGCTGCTCAGCGACTTGGCGGTGTCCAGCAGCGTCTTCGCCGGGACCAGCGCGACGGCGGAGGCGTCCGGGCTCTCCGGCTTCCACAGGAACTCGCGCACCGCGAAGCGGTAGCGGTCGGTGGAGGCCAGGGTGACGGTGTCGCCCTCGATCTCGATCCGTACGCCGGTGAGCACCGGGAGGGTGTCGTCGCGGCCGGCGGCGATGGCCACCTGGGCGGCGGCAGCGGCGAAGACCTCACCGGGGACGGTGCCGGTGGCGGTGGGCATGGTCGGCAGCGACGGGTACTCCTCCACAGGAAGGGTGTGGAGGGTGAACCGCGAGGAGCCGCAGACGACGGTCACTCGTACACCGTCGGTGGAAATCTCCACCGGGCGGTTGGGGAGCGCACGGCAGATGTCGGCGAGCAGCCGGCCGGAGACCAGGACCGTGCCCTGCTCCTCGACCTCGGCCTCCACCGAGACCCGCGCCGAGACCTCGTAGTCGAAGCCGGAGAGGCTCAGCGCGCCGTCCTCCGCCTTCAGCAGCAGGCCCGCGAGGACGGGCACCGGCGGACGGGCCGGGAGGCTCTTGGCCGCCCAGGCCACTGCCTCCGCGAGTACATCGCGCTCCACCCGGATCTTCACCGGAAACCGCCTCCTGCTGTTGCTGGCTCTCGCCCTGCTGGCCTTCTTCGTCGGCTGGGTTGCCGGAGACCAGTCTGACGCACGCCACCGACAGTCGGTGCGGCTCGGGGTCAAGTCGGCTGGACCGGTCCGGGACGCCCGGCGGCCAACTTGTGCACAGGCCCCGTTTCCGAACGAGTTCCCCGGTAGATATCCGTGGTCGTAGTAGTAGGGGCTGTGGAAACCGTGGACAACTGCCTTTGTGCAGGTCAACGCGGATTTTTTGTCCACTGCCCCTGTGGGCGGCGGCCGTGGAAAAGCCGGGGGTTCTGTGGACCGCCCGAAGTTCTGCACACCCGATGCACAGGGGAGGGGTACTTCTCCCCAGTGCCATCCCCAGCTTTACCCCCGTTCCCCACAGCCCAACCCACCACCTTGGTGTGACCGCTTTCACTCGGCGTGGTGAGGAGGGGTGTTGCGTTGCCGAACAGTGGACAGGGGTGTGGAGAAGCCGGGGATCACTGGGGACAACAGCGGCTCTCCTGTGGGCGGCCGGTGGACAAGACATCCACCGCCCTGTGGACGGATGTGCTGTCCACAGCCTGTGGAGAGCGGTTGGCCACAATTCCACACGCGGCTGACCTCCCCCGATGCTCCGTCAGAAGCCCGGCCTGTGGATCCCACAGGGATAACTTTCCTCTCCCCAGGGTGTGGACGGAAGAATCTTGCCCAATCTGTGGAGAGAGGCCGTGACCAGGCACGGAATCGAACACGGCCGGCGTGCTCCACAGGTTTGGGGACGGGTCCGGGAGGAGATCGGGAGGGCTCCGGGAGCGAGAATCGGCGGCTCCGGGCGACTGCGAAGCGGTACGGGAGCGGCACGGGAGCGCTTCGTCAGGCGCCGCTGCCCGTGCGTTCCGGGGCCGGACGCCTCGGCGCTCCCCCTCTACGCGAAGGGCGCCCCGGGAACGGGTCCCGGGGCGCCCTGGGCGCGTCTGCAGCGATGGCCGGCGGCCGGCGGCCTCAGCCGTTCTTGATGCGGTTGGTGAGTTCGGTGACCTGGTTGTAGATCGAGCGCCGCTCGGCCATCAGCGCGCGGATCTTGCGGTCGGCGTGCATGACGGTCGTGTGGTCCCGGCCGCCGAACTGCGCGCCGATCTTCGGCAGCGAGAGATCGGTGAGCTCCCGGCACAGGTACATGGCGATCTGGCGGGCGGTCACCAGCACCCGGCTGCGCGAGGAGCCGCACAGATCGTCGATGGTCAGCCCGAAGTAGTCGGCGGTGGAGGCCATGATCGCGGTCGCGGTGATCTCCGGCGCGGCATCCTCGCCCCCGGGGATCAGGTCCTTCAGCACGATCTCGGTCAGCCCCAGGTCGACGGGCTGCCGGTTGAGCGAGGCGAACGCGGTGACCCGGATCAGCGCGCCCTCCAGCTCGCGGATGTTGCGCGAGATGCGGGACGCGATGAACTCCAGCACCTCCGGCGGCGCGTTCAGCTGCTCCTGCACCGCCTTCTTGCGCAGGATCGCGATCCGGGTCTCCAGCTCGGGCGGCTGGACGTCGGTGATCAGACCCCACTCGAAGCGGTTGCGCAGCCGGTCCTCCAGGGTGACCAGCTGCTTGGGCGGCCGGTCACTGGAGAGCACGATCTGCTTGTTGGCGTTGTGCAGCGTGTTGAAGGTGTGGAAGAACTCCTCCTGCGTCGACTCCTTGCTCGCCAGGAACTGGATGTCGTCGACCAGCAGGATGTCCATGTCGCGGTAGCGCTTGCGGAACGCGTCCGCCTTGCCGTCGCGGATGGAGTTGATGAACTCGTTGGTGAACTCCTCCGAGCTCACGTACCGCACCCGGGTCCCCGGGTACAGGCTTCGCGCGTAGTGCCCGATCGCATGCAGCAGATGGGTCTTGCCGAGGCCGGACTCCCCGTAGATGAACAGGGGGTTGTACGCCTTGGCCGGGGCCTCGGCGACGGCGACCGCGGCGGCGTGCGCGAAGCGGTTCGAGGCCCCGATGACGAAGGTGTCGAAGAGGTACTTCGGGTTCAGCCGCGCGGTCGGCTCACCGGGGCCGGTAGCCGGCGCGGGCTGCGCGGCGAGCGGGCCGGGCGCACCGCTGGGTGCGGGCAGTACGGCGCCGGGACCGGAGCGGCCGTTGTGCCCGCCGGGCTGGTGCTCGGTGAGCTCGCGGCGCTGCTGTTCGTACGCGGAGCGCCCGCCGTCGGAGTGCTGCGGTGGTCCGCTGCGGTCGGGGGCCTGCGCACGGTAGTCGTTCTGGTGCTGCTGGTGCTGCTGTACGTGCGAGGGGGAGGCGTACGGGTCGCGCTCGGGGAAGCCGCCGAGGTGCTGCTGCTGCCATCCGTAGTCGTCACGCGGTCCGGGGCCGCCGGCAAGGGGGGCGGAGTGCTGCGGCCAGGAGCCGGGCTCGTGCCGGGGCTGCTGGTAGTCGGGGTAGGCGGGCCGGACGCCGGGCATGTCGTCGCCCTGGTGCCCATAGCCCTGCCGGGTGTCGTGGCGGCGCTCGTAGTCATACGCGTCGTGCTGCTGCGGTGACTGATGCGACTGCTGGTGGTGCGGGGCCTGCTGCTGCGGCGACTGGTGCTGCGCAGGCGACTGGTGCTGCTGGTGCTGCGACGGCGTGGGCGCGGCGGGAGCCGGGGGCTCCTCGGAGGAGTCGTCGACGGTGATCGCGATCCGGATCGGCCGGCCGCACTCATGGCTGAGGGCTTCCCCGATCAGCGGTGCCAGCCGGCCCTCGAGCACGCCCTTGGCGAATTCGTTGGGGACGGCGAGCAGGGCGGTGTCGGCGACCAGCGCCAGCGGCTGGGTGCGCTTGAGCCAGTCCTGGTCCTTGGGCTTGAGGCCGTCGGCTTCCGCCCGGAGGAGATGGTCGAGCACGCGGGGCCACACTGCGGCAAGATCGGCAGGTACATCAGCCACAGGGCACGCTCTCTCACAGTCCCACGAATGTGTGATTCTCAGGACGGGCGGGAAGGAATCGGGGTTCAGCCAAGGTAGTCAGGGCGGGCCTGGGGATTCAAGTTGTTGTCCACAGGCTGTGCATAGTGTGTCCTGACGGGCGGCTCCTCGTCCTGCGGAGGAGCCGGTTTGACCGGATGGCGTAGCCGCGCGTACCGTGACCAGGTCGAGTTGTCGATGGCTGCTGCCGCCTGCCTCCGATGGGCAAAGATCGCGCTCTGGTGATCGTGTAGCGGTGCACTTAGGCGTTGCGAGCTACTCGTGGGCGCACGGTGACAGCCAACGACGCCCCACATCTGTCTCAACTTGAGACAACAAGCATTCCTGGAGCCCCCGAGTGAGCAAGCGCACCTTCCAGCCGAACAACCGCCGCCGCGCGAAGACCCACGGCTTCCGTCTGCGCATGCGGACCCGCGCCGGTCGCGCGATTCTCGCGTCCCGCCGTGGCAAGGGTCGCGCCCGCCTGTCGGCCTGAGCAGCCCGAACCTAGGTCCATGACGTGCTGCCTACCGAAAATCGGCTGAGGCGGCGCGAGGACTTTGCGACCGCGGTACGCCGGGGACGCAGGGCCGGGCGCCCGCTCCTTGTCGTTCATTGTCGTAGCGGTGCAACGGACCCGCACGCAGCGGGGGAATGCCTTCCCCCGGCGCGTGCGGGTTTCGTCGTCAGCAAGGCCGTTGGCATCGCGGTCGTGCGCAACAGGGTCAAGCGCAGACTTCGCCATCTCCTGCGCGACCGGCTGGACCGGCTGCCCGCCGGTAGCCTGGTTGTCGTACGGGCCTTGCCCGGCGCGGGTGACGCGGATCACGACCAGCTGGCCCGCGACCTGGACGCCGCCCTTGAGCGGCTGCTGGGAGGGGTGCCGAAAGGCTGCAATCCCCCGGGGGCTGTGACCGACGGCGGTAGCGCCGCGGGCTCCCGGAACCCCGGCCGGGGCCCGGGAGGGAGCGCACAGTGAAGTACCCGCTGCTGCTTTTGATCAAGATCTATCAGTGGACCATCAGCCCCCTGCTGGGCCCGGTCTGCAAGTACTACCCGTCGTGCTCGCACTATGGCTATACGGCCATCGACCGGCACGGCGCGGTGAAAGGGACTGCGCTGACGGCCTGGCGCATCCTGCGCTGCAACCCGTGGTCGCTCGGTGGCGTCGACCACGTCCCTCCCCGGAAGCGTCCGGTCTGGCACCAGCGGCTGAGGAGCCGTCTGGGCGGGACTGCTGCCCATGAGCCCGCCGCCCAGCCCGAGACTCAGCCCAACGCCCAAGGAGCCTGATTCGTGGACACGATCCTGAATCCTCTCTATTACGCCGTTTCCTGGATCATCGTCCAGTTCCACTCGTTCTACAGCCTCATCTTTGACAGGAACAGTGGCGCGGCGTGGGGTCTGTCCATCGTCTCGCTGGTGGTGCTGATCCGTATCTGCCTGATCCCGCTCTTTGTGAAGCAGATCAAGTCGACGCGGAACATGCAGGCGCTCCAGCCGAAGATGAAGGCGATCCAGGAGCGCTACAAGAGCGACAAGCAGCGCCAGTCCGAAGAGATGATGAAGCTCTACAAGGAGACGGGCACCAACCCGCTCTCGAGCTGTCTCCCGATTCTGGCCCAGTCGCCCTTCTTCATCTCGCTGTACCAGGTCCTGAACCACATCGCGCAGAACAAGGTGGTCGGTGTCATCGACCAGCCGCTGCTCGAGAGTGCGCAGAAGGCCCACATCTTCGGCGCGCCGCTGGCCGCGAAGTTCATGGACAGCGCGGAGAAGATCGAGAGCCTGGGCGCCTCGGTGACCGATGTCCGCGTGGTCACGGTCATCATGATCGTCCTGATGTCGGCGTCGCAGTTCTTCACACAGCGCCAGCTGATGACCAAGAACGTCGACCTGACGGTGAAGACGCCGTTCATGCAGCAGCAGAAGATGCTGATGTACGTCTTCCCGATCATGTTCGCCGTCTTCGGTATCAACTTCCCCGTCGGTGTTCTCGTCTACTGGCTGACCACCAACGTGTGGACCATGGGCCAGCAGATGTTCGTCATCCGTCGTAACCCGACTCCGGGCAGCAAGGCCTTCGAGGAGCGCCAGGCGCGCCTGCGGGCCGCGGGCAAGCTGGTCGAGGCCCCGGCCGAGATCGCGGCGAAGCAGGCCGCCGAGGAGGCGCGGCAGAACCGCCAGCAGCCCAAGCGGCAGACGAAGGCCAAGCGGCAGACCGGTGGTGCTCCGGCCGCGGGTGGCACGCAGCGTACGCGTGCCGGGGCGGCGGGCTCTGACCAGGGCGGAGCGAAGAAGCAGTCGTTGGAGAAGAAGGACACGCAGGACGGCAAGGAGAAGGGCGGCGCCTCCGGGTCCCGCACCGCCAAGTCCGGACAGCGCAAGGGCCAGCAGCGCCCCAAGCACCCGTCGAAGAAGTAAGAAGGAGTCCTTTCGTGACGGACACGACCCCTGCCGCCGAGGGCACCGACACCCTGACCCGCCTGGAGCAGGAAGGCGAGATCGCGGCCGACTACCTCGAGGGTCTGCTGGACATCGCCGACCTCGACGGTGACATCGACATGGACGTCGAGGCCGACCGCGCCGCGGTGTCGATCATCAGCGACTCGACCAGCCGCGACCTGCAGAAGCTGGTGGGCCGTGACGGCGAGGTGCTGGAGGCGCTGCAGGAGCTGACCCGGCTGGCCGTGCACCGGGAGACCGGTGACCGCAGCCGTCTGATGCTCGACATCGCCGGCTTCCGGGCGCGCAAGCGCGAGCAGCTCACGGAGATCGGCGCGAAGGCGGCCGAGGAGGCCAAGGGCACCGGTCAGCCGGTGAAGCTCGACCCGATGACGCCGTTCGAGCGCAAGGTCGTCCACGACGCCGTGGCCGCGGCCGGGCTGCGCAGCGAGTCCGAGGGCGAGGAGCCGCAGCGCCGAGTGGTTGTCCTCCCGGCCTGACCGCTCAGCGCTTCCGTTTTTCTTTGGCCCCGTCTGCTCGCAGGCGGGGCCAAAAGTTGTCAGCGTTCTGTGTTATTCCGGGTGAGTAGGCCCGGGTTCCCGGCAGGAAAAGCAGTCCAGAGGAAGGGCGGTTCCCGTGACGGAGGAAGCAGCGGAGCTCCCTCCTGCGCCGAAGGCGGCACAGGAGGTATTCGGCGAGCGCTTTCCGGAGGCCGTGCGGTACGGCGAACTGCTCGCCGACGCGGGTGTGAAGCGAGGGCTGATCGGCCCGCGTGAGGTGCCGCGGCTGTGGGAGCGGCACCTGCTGAACTGCGCGGTGCTCTCCGAGGTGGTGCCCGAGGGCGTCTCGGTGTGCGATGTGGGTTCGGGGGCCGGGCTGCCCGGTATCCCGCTGGCGCTGGTACGCCCGGATCTGAAGATCACGCTCCTGGAGCCGCTGCTGCGGCGGACGAACTTCCTCCAGGAAGTTGTCGAGCTGCTCGGCCTCGACCATGTCACGGTCGTGCGGGGGCGAGCCGAAGAGGTCATGGGCAAGCTTCCCCAGGTGCATGTGGTGACCGCACGCGCCGTCGCGCCGCTCGACCGGCTCGCCGGCTGGGGCGTTCCGCTGCTGCGTCCTTACGGCGAGATGCTGGCGCTCAAGGGCGATGCCGCGGAGGAGGAGCTCAAGGGCGCCCGGGCGGCGCTGAGCAAGCTCGGTGTGGTGGAGACCTCGGTGGTGCAGGTGGGCGAGGGCGTGGTGGATCCGCCGACCACCGTGGTGCGGGTCGAGGTGGGCGAGAGCCCCGGCGGTGTGCGCTTCGCGGCCAAGCGGGCGAAGGCGGCCCGCGTCAGCCGGGTGTCGAGGGGGCGCCGGCGCTGACGTTCCTGTGCCGGTGCGGATCAGCCCGGCAGTGAGGCGAGGGATGTCCCGTTCCGCGAAATAGGGGAACGGGCTAATTCCGTAAACGCTATCAAAACCACCCAAGACGGAGTGTCGCGGCTTATTCGGGCGCGACGCTGGCATCGTGTTTCACGTGAAACGTCGTTCTCTGCTGCAAGGGATCATCGGTCGCGGTCGTGCGGCCGCCGCGCCGCGCGACCGTAAGCCCACAAGGGTCACGGAAGTATCCACAGATGTGGATTCGTCCACAGGAGAACGGACCTCACTGGTTCACGACACCGAAAGCATGGCAGGCTCTGAACATTGCGAGCCTGATGTCGAGGAGAGTGAATCCTTGCGGTCCGACGCCAACATCGCGGGACCGATGACCGATCCGGTCCCCGGTCCCCGTAGCGAGTCGTTCGGGGACGACGTTTCACGTGAAACGCCGCCCCCGATGGACGACACCCCGATCGGTCGTGCAGCTCAGCTGGCGGTGGAGGCACTTGGCCGCGCGGGTGAGGGGCTACCCCGGCCTGAACAGACTCGGGTCATGGTGGTTGCCAACCAGAAGGGCGGGGTGGGCAAGACCACCACCACCGTGAACCTGGCGGCCTCGCTTGCTCTGCATGGGGCACGGGTTCTGGTGATCGACCTCGACCCTCAGGGCAACGCATCGACGGCGCTGGGTATCGACCACCACTCCGAAGTGCCGTCGATCTATGACGTGCTGGTGGAGAGCAAGCCGCTCTCCGATGTGGTGCAGCCGGTCGTGGATGTGGAGGGGCTCTTCTGTGCTCCCGCCACGATCGATCTGGCCGGTGCCGAGATCGAGCTGGTCTCCCTGGTGGCACGGGAGAGCCGGCTGGACCGTGCCATCAAGGCGTACGAACAGCCGCTGGACTACATCTTCATCGACTGCCCGCCCTCGCTCGGTCTGCTGACCGTCAACGCTCTGGTCGCCGGAGCCGAGGTACTGATCCCGATTCAGTGTGAGTACTACGCGCTGGAGGGTCTGGGTCAGCTGCTGCGGAACGTCGATCTGGTGCGAGGGCATCTCAACCCCCAGCTCCATGTCTCGACGATCCTGCTCACGATGTACGACGGGCGTACCCGTCTGGCCTCGCAGGTCGCCGACGAGGTGCGTAACCACTTCGGTCACGAGGTGCTCCGTACGAGCATTCCCCGCTCGGTGCGCATCTCCGAGGCCCCCAGTTACGGGCAGACAGTGCTCACCTATGACCCGGGATCCAGCGGCTCGCTCTCCTACCTCGAAGCGGCCCGGGAGATCGCGTTGCGTGGGGTCCCCCAGACCGGGGGCCAGGGCCTCAGCGTCAACTACGAAGCACAGCACAGCATCTCGGAGGGGAATCAGTGAGCGAACGACGTAGAGGCCTGGGCCGTGGGCTCGGTGCGCTGATCCCCGCCGCACCGCAGAGCACGGACCATGTCGGGCCTGCGGTGGGACAGGGGGCGACGTCACCGACGTCCGTACCGGTGCTGGCCCCGGAGCGAGGAGTGGCGGCCGCCAAGGTGACGTCGCTGCCGGCGCACGGTGTTTCACGTGAAACGGGAGCGGCGGCCGGGACCGAGGCATCGGCAGAGGGCCTGTCGGAGGTCGTCGGCGCGCACTTCGCCGAGGTGCCGCTGGACGCGATCAAGCCCAATCCGCGCCAGCCGCGAACGGTCTTCGACGAAGATGCGCTTGCCGAGCTGATCACCTCCATCAAGGAGGTGGGTCTGCTCCAGCCGGTGGTGGTGCGTCAGACGGCGCCCGACAAGTACGAGCTCATCATGGGCGAGCGCCGCTGGCGGGCGTCCCGTGAGGCCGGACTGGAGAAGATTCCCGCCATCGTCCGGGACACCGACGATGAGAAGCTGCTCCTCGACGCGCTCCTGGAGAACCTGCACCGGGCACAGCTCAACCCGCTGGAAGAGGCTGCGGCCTACGACCAGTTGCTGAAGGACTTCAAGTGCACGCATGACGAGCTGGCCGACCGGATCGGGCGCTCGCGTCCGCAGGTCTCCAACACGCTGCGTCTGCTGAACCTCTCGCCGTCCGTGCAGAACCGGCTCGCCGCGGGCGTGCTCTCCGCGGGCCACGCCCGTGCCCTGCTCTCCGTGGAGGAACCGGAGGAGCAGGAGCACCTGGCCCACCGCATCGTGGCGGAAGGGCTGTCGGTGCGCACGGTCGAGGAGATCGTGAAGCTGATGGGCTCGGCTCCCAAGAGCGCGAGTAAGGCGAAGGGGCCGCGTGCCGGTACCCGGGTGTCCCCCGCGCTGACCGGCCTTGCCTCCCGTTTGTCCGACCGTTTCGAGACCCGGGTGAAGGTCGACCTGGGGCAGAAGAAGGGCAAGATCGTTGTCGAGTTCGCCTCGATAGAAGATCTTGAGCGCATCCTCGGCACTCTCGCCCCCGGTGAGGGACCTGTCCTGGGCCAGACGCTGGCCGAGGAGAAGGACGAGGAAGAGTGAGCTGACACCGTCGGCAGCTGGGCGGGCCGTGTTCCGGAATCCATACCGGAACACGGCCCGCCCTTTGCTCTCGCGCGCTACCGGTGCCCGTAAAGGGTGGATACGATGCGTTCGGGTATGGCACGGATCCACGTGGAGACACCTCACAGCGAGGAGAGCGCCATGCGATCGGTGAGCCGCACCGGACTGTTGGCGGCGGGGTTCGGCCTCGCAGCCGTCGTAGGCTTCGTTGGTGGTCTGCTCAGGGAGCAGGCGGCGCTGACGGCGCTTTGTGGTGCGGCAGGTGAGAGAAGTGAGGACCTGGCTTCATGGGCCGTCGGCTCGTACCGCTCACGCTGGACAACCTTCCGGATCTCCCCAAGCGCTGCCGCTCCTGTGTCTTCTGGGAGCTCGACCCCGTCAGCGGCGAGGCTGCGGTAAAGGCGGGGCGTCCCGAGCTGGAGAAGGAAGCCTGGATCTCGGCGGTACTGCTGGAGTGGGGATCCTGCGGGCGGGTCGTCTATGTCGATGAGGTGCCGGTCGGCTTCGTGATGTATGCCCCGCCGGCCTATGTGCCGCGCTCCATGGCCTTTCCCACCAGTCCGGTGTCGCCGGATGCGGTGCAGCTGCTGACGGCGTGGCTGACCCCCGGATTCCAGGGGCAGGGGCTGGGGCGAGTGATGGTCCAGACGGTTGCCAAGGACCTGATCCAGCGTGGGTTCAAGGCCATCGAGGCGTTCGGCGACGCTCGCTGGACCGAGCCGGCATGTGTACTGCCCGCAGATCATCTTCTCGCGGTGGGCTTCAAGACCGTACGGCCCCACCCCCGCTTTCCGCGGCTGCGCCTTGAGCTGCGGACCACGATCTCGTGGAAGGAAGATGTGGAGCTGGCGCTCGACCGTCTGCTGGGAGCCGTCCAGAAGGAACCCGCCCTGCGACCGCTGTAAGGCAGTCTGTTTCACGTGAAACGGAGAACGGGCCCGCCCCCTCGATGAGGGCGGGCCCGTTTCACGTGAAACCAACGGCGTGTCTCAGGCGAGGAAGTCCGCCAGGTCGCGCTCGATGGCGGCCTTCGGCTTGGCGCCGACGATGGTCTTCACGACCTCGCCGCCCTTGTAGACGTTCATCGTCGGAATCGACATGACGCCGTACTTGGCGGTGGTCGCCGGGTTCTCGTCGGTGTTCAGCTTGGCGATGACGATCTCGTCGTGCTCGGCGGCAATGGCCTCCAGGGACGGGGCGATCTGGCGGCACGGGCCGCACCAGGTGGCCCAGAAGTCCACGAGGACGGGCTTGTCGCTGTTGAGGACGACCTCTTCGAAGTTGGCGTCCGTGACGGTCACCGTGGCGCCGGCCATGGCAATCTCCTTACTGAGTGGGTGGTGGGAAAGCTGGGTGCGCGGGGTCAGGCGGAGGCGGTCTTCTCCGGCTCGGCGGTCGCCTCGCCGTCCGACAGCGCGGCGAGGAAGCGCTCGGCGTCGAGGGCGGCGGAGCAGCCCGTGCCGGCAGCGGTGATCGCCTGACGGTAGGTGTGGTCCACGACATCGCCCGCGGCGAAGACACCCTGCAGGTTGGTGCGGGTGCTGGGGGCGTCGACCTTGAGGTATCCCTCGTCGTCGAGAGTCAGCTGGCCCTTGAACAGCTCGGTCCGCGGGTCATGGCCGATCGCGATGAACAGACCCGTGACGGGGAGCTCGGAGGTCTCACCGGTCTGGACGTTGCGCAGCGTCAGACCCGAGAGCTTGTTCTCGCCGTGGATCTCGGCGACCTCGCTGTCCCACACGAACTTGATCTTCGGGTCGGCGAAGGCACGATCCTGCATCGCCTTGCTGGCGCGCAGGACGTCACGGCGGTGGACGACCGTGACCGACTTGGCGAAGCGGGAGAGGAAGGTGGCCTCTTCCATCGCGGTGTCGCCGCCGCCGATGACGGCGATGTCCTGGTCCTTGAAGAAGAACCCGTCACACGTGGCGCACCAGGAGACACCGCGGCCGGACAGCTCGTCCTCGCGGGGCAGGCCGAGCTTGCGGTGCTGGGAGCCGGTGCTGACGATGACCGTCTTGGCCCGGTGCACGTTTCCTGTGGTGTCGGTGACCGTCTTGATCTCTTCGGAGAGATCGACCGCGACGATGTCGTCCGGCACGAGTTCGGCGCCGAAGCGCTCGGCCTGGGCGCGCATGTTGTCCATGAGGTCCGGCCCCATGATGCCGTCACGGAAACCGGGGAAGTTCTCCACGTCGGTGGTGTTCATCAGCGCGCCTCCGGCGGTGACGGCACCTTCGAAGACGAGCGGCTTCAGGGACGCGCGGGCGGTGTAGAGCGCTGCGGTGTAGCCCGCGGGCCCGGAGCCGATGATGATCACGTTGCGGACGTCGCTCACGGGTGTCTTCCTTGTCTCTGCCGACTGCTTGCTGGGGCTCGGGGAACTCTCACCCCACCCAACGGATCCTACGGGGCGAGCATTCCCGGAGTGGCACAGCGCACTTCTCGTCGTTCAGTCTCGCTGGTACGAGTGCGACAGCAGGACCTTTCCGGGAGCCGGCGGCGTGGCGGAGACGCACGAGGAGGCGACGACATACGCCGAGACCCGCCGTGCATCGGTCGGATCCGGCAGAACGACGAGGAAGGCGTCCTTGCCCTGGTAGCGGGTGTGGCTGGACGCGAGCGGTGCTTCGGGGCGCCCGATGCCATGGCGGACACAGGACGGAACCGTGTCGGCACTGCCCCGCAGCGGGGTCTCGGGGAGGCCCTGAGCGCCGACGTCAGGGGACTTGTGCGAGCCCTTGGACGCCAGCAGATCGCGGACATGCGATTCAAGGCTGGCGGCTGTGAGGCCGGCCGCACCGTTCATGCTCTTCTCAGTGGTCGCGGCGGGGCGGTCGTGGTGGTGACCCTGGGTGCTGTCCATGGCGGCGTTCTGCAGCAGAAGGCCACCGAAGCTGAAGATCGCGGCAGCCGCTGCGGTGCCGAGCAGAATCCGCGGCCAGCGGCGTGAACGGGACGAGCGACCGCCTGCTGTCGGGCGGCCCGGGCCGGAGGCGCTCCGAGGCCGCCCGGCGGGCCGGGTGGACGGCGTTCCGCGACGGGGGGCCTCGGCGTCGGTTTCACGTGAAACAGCGGTCGGCGCGGTGGCTGTTTCACGTGAAACATGCCCCTTGGCGCCAGGAGCGGTGGCGTCCAGCAGCGCCTCGGCGGCGAGGGCGGCATCGATGCGTCCGGCGACATCGGCCGGCATCCGCGCCGGACCGGGGAGCGTGCCGAGCAGCCCCCGGATCTCCTCCAAGGACTCATAGACGTCCTCGCACAGCGCGCAGGCGGCGAGGTGGTCGCGCAGATCTGCGGTGCGCGAGGGGGGGAGCAGCCCGTCCGTGAGGTCGGAGATCTCAGAGACCTCCGGGTGCTCACCCGTGCCGGTCGTCGACGTCACGCTCACCCACCTCCGCCCTTCACGGCACCTGTGTCCTTCGGCCCTGCCGTCGGTGGGACGGATGTCCCCTGCGCCCGGTTCCTTCCCCGGCTCGCGGGTTCGCTACCCCCGCCGTCAGCGCGCAGATGGGTGACCAAGGGCAGGAGCCGAGCGCGGCCTCGTGCGCAGCGGCTCTTCACCGTCCCGGTCGGGATATCGAGGACGGCGGCAGCCTCCGCGACGGGATAGCCCTGCATGTCGACGAGGACGAGAGCGGCACGCTGCTCCTCCGGGAGTGTGCGCAGCGCACTCAGCAGCTCCCGGTGCAGATCCTGGCGCTCGGCGGGGGCGGCGGCGGATTCCTCGGGCTCGAGCAGCTGCTCCAGCCGCTCGGTCTCGGCGACGGGCGAGGTGCGGCGGGAAGCGGCCTTACGGGCCCGGTCCAGACAGGCGTTGACCGTGATGCGGTGCAACCAGGTCGTCACGGCGGACTGACCGCGGAAGGTGTGGGCCGCACGATAGGCGGAGACCAGGGCGTCCTGCACGGCGTCGGCGGCTTCCTCGCGGTCACCCAGGGTGCGCAGTGCCACTGCCCAGAGCCGGTCGCGGTGCCGCCGGACGATCTCCCCGAAGGCGTCGGGGTCGCCGGCGACATGGCGAGCAAGGAGGTCCTGATCACCAGATTCGTCCAGCGCACTCATCCAAACCCCCCTTGCCCAGCGGCTGAACCCTCGGAACCTTGACCTTGTCACATGGCAGCAACCTCGTACACGGCATGGTAGGCAGCCGTCGGGAGAAGTGCCAGGTATTCGTAGGCGTGCGATCTCGTCCCTGGGATTTCTGAAGGCCGTACAGGTGCTTTTCCTTCTCGGCATGGCAGCTGTACAGGTGTCGCCTTCCAGTCATCCTTGCGGTTGTTCGTTGCGCACGGTGATCCGAGGCCATTTGGCATGGCCTGCTTCGCACGGTGATGTTGGCTGAGTTTCGCGCCAAAACGGCTCGCGTGGAATGCTTCTGGAATTCCCCGCGCGGCAGCAGTCCGCGTAGCGGCCGACGGATTCCTGGCCGGACGGCACACGCCGCGGCACCTGGAGGTTCGGGGGGCAACTGCGGCAAGTACTTCGTCGTCGCCCAGGCCACCCAGGGACGCGGCTGAGCATCACACGGCACGAGGGCCTGCCGACAACTCGGCAGGCCCTCGTGCCGTAGGCGAAGGGACCGGCGGATGCGAGAAATGCGCTGCCCGCGGTTTCAGCCGGTAATTTTGATTTCCGAAAGGCCTCCACGGAACCAATCCGATTCCCCATCGCTGGGAAGTTCCGTGACGCGGATCAGTACATAGCGGGTTCGCACCGGCTGGTCGAGTTTCACATCCAGCCGGTCACCGGCCTTCTCCGGTTTGGAGAGGAGCCGTGAGAAATCGTCGAGCTTCGTCGGGGCGGCTGCGGAAGGCGCCGCTGCGCGGACTTCCACGGTCTGGCCCGGTCGATACATGCTGACCTGTATCCCGGAGATGTGCTTCGCGCGTCCGAGGTCGACGATGATGCCGCTGCCGTTTGCGCGCGACGGCAGGTTTCCGAAGTTTGCCCAGCCCTTGAACCGCCCCGTCACCCAGGCGGTACTCGGGTCGCCGTCCGTGGCATTGGGCGCCTGCCCTGCCGAGAAGGGTTCGGCCAGGGGCGAGAACTCTGTGGTGCCCGCGATCGAGAGAGGCTTGCCGCTCGGCTTCTTCGCCTGGCCGCCGCCCGTCTGCGAGTTCCCCGGGTCGTCCTCGTCGTTCTCCCGCTTCAGCAGCGTGTCCGCGAGCTGCCAGCTGCCCAGCCCCAGCGCAGCGATCAGCAGCGCGGAGACGGACCACTTCAGCGCCCGGCCGGTGCGGCTCTGCAGCGGCGCCGGAGGCGTGGCAACGGGCTGCGTCTGCCGGGCGGCCTGGCCGTTGTGCGCCGACGACTGCCGGTAGTTGCCCTGCTGGTACCCCGTGCGCTGATACGGCGGCGGCGTGGTGAACGCCGTCTCCGGAGGCCGGATACGCGGCATGGCCGCAACGGCCTTGGCCAGTTCCTCCGGGGTGGTGCAGGGCTGCTCCTGGCGGGAAGCCGTGGCGCCGTCGTTGATCAGGGCACGCATGGCCAGCTCGGAGAGCCCGCGGTGGACGCCGGCGCGCACCTGGTCGGGAGCGATCAGCCCGACGCCCTTGGGCAGGCCGGTCAGGCCGTGGGCGTCGTTCTCGTACGGCCAGCGCTGGGTCAGCGCGGCGTACAACAGCGCGCCGATCGCCTCGGTGTCCGTGCGCTGCGGGTGCTCGCAGGTGATGCCGCGCAGCGCCGCCATGACGGCAAGACCACGGATGCGGTACTGCCCGGATTCCGTGCGCAGCACCGAACCTGGGGTGATCCGCAGGTGGGAGAGGCCTTCGCGGTGTGCGGCGGCCATGGCCTGGGAGACCTGGCTGACGAGCTGGTAGGCGTCGTGCGGCTCGAGCGGTCCATTGGCGAGCACGGTGGTGAGTTCCGTGGCGTCCGGCAGCCACTCGTGGACGACGTAGACGAGGTCGTTCTCCTCGACCGCGTCCAGGACCTGGACGAACCGGGGGTCGCCGAGCAGAGCCGAGGAGCGGGCGGCGGAGAGCACCGGCCGGGCCCGCGGATGGTCGGCGGGCAGGATGTGCACGCCGACGGCCCGGCGCAGCTTCTCGTCCATTGCACGCCAGCTGCTGAATCCGTCCAGACGGGTGACGCACTCCTCGAGTCGGTAACGTCTGGCGAGCTTGTGGCCGCTGTGCAGTTCCGGTGGCTGGGCCTCGGTCGCCTGGGCACGCTGCTCATCGGTGCGTGCGGCGTCCTGTTCCCCGCCGGATACCTTTTCGGCCTTAGCACCGTCGTCCGTGGCCTTACCCGCCTTGGCGGTCAGCGGTTCCTCACCGCTCGTGTCGGCCACGTCGACGGCAGCCGTGCTCCGTTCCGCCACCGTCGTTCCTGCCTCCCCATCCGTTGCAGGCTCAATGAGCCAAGACAATTGTGCCCACAGTCCGCCACTATGCACGACACACGGTGGCAGTCGATGGTTGTGCTCAATCAACGCCCAAGCTTTGACCGGACCATGCCGACCAGGGCGTTCATTTCCTCGATGCGCATTTTGCGTGCGGCGATGTAGAACACACCCAGAAGTGCGGCGATGCCGGCGACCAGCGCGGCCAGCGAGCCGAGGAACCCGCTGCCGAGTGTCTGCATGATTGCGTACACCACGGCTCCGGAGACGATCGTGGCCGGGATGCTGGCGCCGGCCAGCCGCGCGTAGGTCCGCACGACATGAGCGGTGTCGAGATCGCCGTCCATCCGCTTGCCCAGCCGCCGCCAGGCCACACCGACGCCGATGATGTACGCCAGTCCGTAGGAGGCCGCCATGCCGACCACGGCCCAGCGGGCGGGCAGGATCAGGAAGCAGAGCCCGGAGGCCGCGGCGTTGACCGCGGCGACGATCACCGTGTTGTAGAAGGGGGTGCGGGTGTCCTCGAACGCGTAGAAGGCGCGCAGGACGACGTACTGCACCGAGAACGGGATCAGGCCCACACCGAAGGCCATCAGCATGTAGCCCATCGGGACGCCGGCGCCGGACGAGCCGTAGACCAGCGTGCACAGCGGGATGCCCAGGGAGAGGAACCCGAACGAGATCGGGACGATGGCGACCGCGGAGGTGCGCAGGCCCTGCGACATGTCGTCCCGGACGGCTCCGGTGTCACCGTCGTGGGCGGACCGTGCCAGCCGCGGCAGCAGCGCCGCCATGACGGAGACGGTGATGATCGCCTGCGGCATGTTCCAGATCAGCTGCGCGCTGGCGTACGAGATGAAGCCGGTGCCGGGGTGGCCCTGCCGGTCGGCGGTGTTGCCGGCCCAGGTGGACAGCTGGGTGACGACGAGGACGCCCGCCTGGTTGGCGAGCACGAACAGCACCGTCCACTTGGCGAGCTTGGCGGCCTTGCCCAGGCCGTGGCCGCGCCAGTCGAAGCGGAGCCGGAGCCGGAAATCGGCGTCGCGCAGGTAGGGGATCATCGCCAGTGCCTGGACGACGAGCCCGAGGAGGGTGCCGATGCCCAGGAGCCGGATGCCCTCGTCGGGGATGGTGGTGACGCCGATGTGCGAGGTCTTCGCCGTGCCGTAGACCCAGATGAACAGGCCGAAGGTGGCGATCATGACGATGTTGTTGAGGACCGGGGTCCACATCATCGCGCCGAAGCGGCCGCGGGCGTTGAGGATCTGCCCCATCACCACATGCAGACCCATGAAGAAGATCGTGGGTACGCAGTAGCGGGTGAACGCGACGGCGACCTCGTTGGCCGCGGGGTCGCGTGAGATGTCGAAGGAGACCAGCTTCACCAGCAGCGGCGCGGCGAACACCGACAGCACCGTCAGCACGCCGAGGACCACGACGACCAGGGTCAGCAGCCGGTTGGCATAGGCCTCGCCGCCGTCGTCGTCCTCCTTCATCGCACGCACCAGCTGCGGGACGAAGACGGAGTTCAGACCGCCGCCGATGGTCAGGATGAAGATCATCGTCGGGAGCTGGTAGGCGACCTGCCAGGAGTCGCCGAGCACCGCGCCGCCGAGCGCCGCGACGATCAGTGCCGAGCGGATGAAGCCCGTGAGACGGGACACCATCGTGCCGGCGGCCATCACCGCACTGGACTTGAGCAGGCCGGAGGCGCGGCCGCCGGAGGGCTTACCGGAGGACTTGCCGGCCGCCGCCACGGGGGAGGGCGCCGGCGCCGGAGCGGTCTGCTGCGGTACGGCCTCCGGAGCGGGCGCCGCGGCGGCAGCGGAGGGCGCGGTCGGCGGGCCGGCGGGTGCCGGGCGCTGCGGCTCGTAGGGCTGCTGCTGGTCACGGAAGAGATGCGCGAAGGCGTCGGGCTCCGGACGGTCGCCGGCGGCCTGGGCGCCTCGATCGTCGACGCCCATGAACTGCATCGTCGCGGCATCGTCGCTGTACTGCAGATCGTGGCCGGGGCCCTGCGGCTCGGAGGGCGCAGGCGCGGGCCACGGCTGTGCCTCGGGCGTATGGCGGCCCGCGGCCGGCTGCTGGTAGAGCGGGTGCGCGGGCTGCGCCGGAGGCGCAGGGGGGTACGCCGGGCGGTCGTAGCGCGCCTCGCTCACCGGCTCCTGGACCATCGGGTCCGGTGCGCGGTGCGGGCTGTCGCGGTAGGCGTCCTGCACAAAGGGATCATGGTCCGCTGAGGGCGGGGGCGTCGGAGGGACCGGCCCCATGGGGTCGCCATTGGCGCCCCGGCCCCGGTCACCGTCGTACGGCGCATTCATCGCTGCCCCACCTCATCCGTCGCCGGCCATCCGGCCCCGCCATATATCAACGGTCCACTTTCTCACCTGAGCCGGACGGGCCGGAGCTTTCCGAACCGGTGTCCGGCTTGGGGTCACTCGGCTGCTCGGGGGCGTCGCCGTCCGTGCCGCCGCTGTCGCCGTCCGTGCCTTCCTCGCCGTCGGGCCCGTCGCCGTCGGAGCCGTCGCCGTCCGACCCGTCCTCGGCGCGCCGGGCCGCGGCCCGCTTGCGCTGGAGGTAGATCCGCACTCCGGCGAGGACGAGCAGCAGCACACCGCCGGCGATGACGAGCATCACAGTGGCGGTGATCTCCGTGACGTTCACCTGGAACGTCATGGGGCCACCGTAGGGCTTTCCGTCCGACGTGTAGAGCTGGGCGGTCACCCACGCGCGGCCGTTGGCATTGGCCGTGGTGTTGAACTTGAACGACTGGCTGTGCCCGCCGTCGACCGTGATCTGCTGCGGCTTGCCCGCGTCCAGGCGGTTGGGCTGGGAGGAGGTCAGCTTCAGCGTCATGTCCTTGACGCCCTGGACCAGGTTGTTCTGGACGGTCACCGGAATCGTGGCGCTGCGCCCGGAGAGCGTGGCGTCCGACTTCTGGATCAGGTGGACCTTCTTGGTCAGGCCGTCGAGGTAGCTGCGCACCGAGTGACGGAACGCCGAGGCGCCGGAGGCATCGGACCGCCACTCCGTCGACATCTCGCGCATTATGGCGTTGCCGAACGGCGTCACCACCCGCTCCGGCTGCGCCAGGATCACCCGGAAGTCGTCCAGCGCGACCTGGGTGCCCTGGATCTGGCGGAAGGCCTCGGTGGGCAGCTCGTGCCGGCGCAGCGAGGACGGGTAGGCGGCGCCGCCGGGCACACGGCGGCTGGCCGCGGGGTCGGGCTTGGCCTTGGCGGCGGCGCCGAGGTGCAGCGGCGTGGTCCAGCGCCCGGACTCGTTCAGCTGACGCAGGGCGGTGGCCATGGCCTGGGCCTGGCTGACCGACGGCATCCGCTGCGGTGCGACGACGATGCTGCGCTGCCGGTCCGGTTCCTGGAGGCTGATCATCTGGGTCTGGGCGATGAACTCCTGGACCGCGCGGGTGGCGTTCCCGGCCTTCGCCATATCGCCCTCGAAAGCCTGTGAGAGCCGTGCGTCCGCGACGATGGCGGTGTTGCCGCCGCCGATGGGACGGGCCGCCGTCGGGGTGTAGGACAGCCCGCCGTTCTCCCGCAGGCTGTCGCTACGCGTGATCACGTTGTGCGCACCGGCCGAGGTGGCGACATCGACGATGGAGGAGTCGATCGCGCCGTCCACGGGCCAGGCGAAGTCCGTACGCGGCTTGACGCCGAGGATCGTGTCCACGGTCTTCTCGGCGAGGTCGGTGGCCGGGCCGAGGTGGCCGAGCGCGCTGGGCACGCCCTTGCCGTGGTGCGCGAGCGAGGCGAGGTCGGGGTCGGCGAAGGGCAGCGCCACCACCTCGTGCGAGGTGATCGCTTCCTCGAGTTCGTGCAGCCACTGCTTGGCGACCGCCTGGTTCTTGCCCATCGGGCCGTCCGGGCCGCCCACCCGGTAGGGCTTGGTCATCGCGTCGACGGTCGCGAGCAGGTCGGGATCGATGACGAAGGTCACCGGCAGGTTCTTGCCGAGCGCGACCATCTGCTGCAGCCGGCCGCCGGGGGCCAGCTCGGCGGCGAGGTCGTCGTTGCGGAAGACCGGCGTCTGCTGGGCGTCGGCGACGGTCTCGGCGGTGAGGCGGGTGGAGGAGATCAGCGGCCACAGGTAGGTGAGCTGGGTCTTCTTCTCGGCGTTGGCGGCCTGCCAGGGCAGGAACGTCCGGTCGATCCCCAGGACCTGCTCGTAGGACCCGGCCTGCGAGCGCCCGGACAGTGAGACACCGAGTTGGTACACACCGTCATCGTCGAGATCGAGGCCCTTGACCGGGACGCTGAGGGTGAAGGGGCGGCTGACGCCGGGCTCCAGCTTGTCGATCTTCTGCTGGTGGTCCTTGACCTCCTCGCCGTCCACTCCCGGCAGATAGCCGTTGCGACGCGTCGCGGCCTCGATGGCACTGCGGCTGCTGAGCGGGTCGCCGCGGTGCATTCCGACGTGGGCGTCGGTGATCGTGCTGCGGCCGTCGTTGGTCAGCGTGCCGGAGACGGTGACCGTGTCGCTCTTGGCGGGAGCGGAGGGGGACAGCGAGTCGATGGTGACGTCGACCGTGCGGGAGCCCGTCGGAGCCGCCTGCGCGGAGGGCGTGTGCGGGACCTGGAGCAGTCCTACGAGCAGGGGGACTCCAGTGAGCAGCGTCACGGTCCTTCGCAGCCATCGACCACGCGGCCGTTCAGTCACCTGGAACCCTGCCGCCTCGGCCACGCGCTCGTCCGTCCCTCGTCGTCGTCAGTGGTCGTCGGAATGTGCGTCCACGAATGGTAACGAGGCCTGCCGCACCCGAGTGCCGGGGAGTGCTCCACATGATCGCGGTGCCGACCACCGCATGACCGGCCTGTCCCCTTTATTACGTGACGCTTGGCGCCGCGCGGCCACGTACTCTGTTCTGTTGTGCCGAACGCCAACAATGACCTCCCCACCCCGCCCGCCGAGCAGAGCCCGCAGTCGACGAACGCGCTGAACCATGTGCAGCGGCGCGCCGTGAGCGAACTGCTGCGGGTCTCCCCTGTCGCGGACGACCTGGCCCGCCGATTCCAGGAGGCCGGGTTCACGCTTGCCCTGGTCGGCGGCTCGGTCCGGGACGCACTGCTGGGCCGGCTCGGCAACGACCTGGACTTCACCACCGATGCCCGCCCCGAGGACGTACTGAAGATCGTCCGGCCGTGGGCGGACGCGGTCTGGGAGGTCGGCATCGCCTTCGGCACGGTCGGCTGCAAGAAGGACTCGTTCGACATCGAGGTCACGACCTACCGTTCCGAGGCCTACGACCGCACCTCCCGCAAGCCCGAGGTGTCCTACGGCGACTCCATCGAGGACGACCTGGTCCGTCGGGACTTCACGGTGAACGCCATGGCGGTGCTGCTGCCGCAGAAGGAGTTCGTCGACCCGCACGACGGTCTGGAGGACCTGGCCGCCCGTGTCCTGCGGACGCCGGGCACGCCGGAGGAGTCGTTCTCGGACGATCCGCTGCGGATGATGCGGGCCGCCCGCTTCGCCGCCCAGCTGGACTTCGAGGTCGCCCCCGAGGTCGTCGCTGCGATGAAGGCGATGGCGGAGCGCATCGAGATCGTCTCGGCCGAGCGGGTACGGGACGAGCTGAACAAGCTGCTCCTGGCCCGGCACCCGCGGAAGGGCCTGCGGCTGTTCGTCGATTCCGGCCTGGCCGACCGGGTCCTGCCCGAGCTGCCGGCTCTGCGGCTGGAGAGTGACGAGCATCACCGGCACAAGGACGTCTACGAGCACTCGCTGACGGTGCTGGACCAGGCGATGGACCTTGAAGAGAACGGACCCGACCTGGTCCTGCGGCTGGCGGCCCTGCTGCACGACATCGGCAAGCCCAGGACGCGGCGCTTCGAGAAGGACGGCCGGGTCTCCTTCCACCACCACGAGGTGGTGGGCGCAAAGATGACCAAGAAGCGGATGACCGCGCTGAAGTACTCCAACGACATGGTCAAGGACGTCTCGCGTCTGGTGGAGCTGCATCTGCGCTTCCACGGCTATGGAACGGGAGAGTGGACGGACTCCGCGGTCCGCCGCTATGTGCGCGATGCCGGCCCCCAGCTGGAGCGGCTGCACAAGCTGACACGTTCGGACTGCACCACCCGCAACAAGCGCAAGGCCGCTGCGCTGTCGCGTGCCTACGACGGACTCGAAGAGCGCATCGCGAAGCTGCAGGAGCAGGAAGAGCTGGAGGCGATCCGGCCCGACCTGGACGGCAACGACATCATGCAGATCCTGGGCCTCCGTCCTGGGCCCGAGGTCGGCAAGGCGTACAAGCAGATGCTGGAGCTCCGACTGGAGCACGGTCCCATGGACCGGGAGGCAGCCATCGCCGCTCTGAAGGAGTGGTGGGCGACGCAGGGCTGATGTTTCACGTGAAACAGGCGGTCGGTGGGCCGCCATGTTTCACGTGAAACATGGCGCATGCGGCTGGGGCGGTGTTTCACGTGAAACACCGCCCCAAGGCCTATCCGGCGTGTTCGGTTCGCTCTACTTCGCCGGGGTCAGACAGAGCACCATGTGGGTGTCGGCGCGCTTACGACGCTGCACGGTCTTGGTGTACGCCGACTCCCCTGCAGGGCAGACGGAGGGGTCGGAGGTGTCGTTGTGCACCGCGGTCACCTTGTACTGGGCCTCCGAGATGCCGCAATCCACCACCTTGAGGCCGTCGTCGAGCGAGCTTGCGGACTTCTTCACGCAGTCACCGACCTCGGCGCTGTCCGCGTCGTCCAGGCTGGTGATCCAGAAGAACGCGAAGGCGATCAGCACGATGACGACGCCGATGCCCTTCAGGATCGCCTTGGGAGACCGGTTCTTGGCGGGACGCGGCGGCGGAACGGGAGCACCGCCCTGCATGTAGGGCTGCTGCGGTGGGGCGGGGTATCCCGGTTGCGGCTGCTGATAGCCGTACGGAGCCTGTGGCTGCTGAGGGTGGGCGTACCCGGGCTGGGGCTGACCGTAGGGAGCCTGGGGCGGCGGCGGTGCCTGCGGATACGGGTTCTGCCCGTACGGCGCCTGGCCGTATGGGTTCGGGCCTTGAGGCGGCATGGTTATGGAACTCCCCCGAAGTTTGATGTGTACAGGCTCGTGTAGGACGCCCGTAAGGTATCTGGTCCGTGCCACGGCCGCTGGGCCCGGTCGCCGGCATGCGGGGAGAGCGGCGCCTAATCGCTCCTCAAGCGCACCACTGCCGCGGCGACGAGTGCGTAGACCACGGTCACCATGAGGAGCAGAACGGTGGACCTGCCGTCCGGCGGCAGTATGAGGGCGGCAACCACGGCGGCACCGACGAAGGCGACGTTGAACAGCACGTCGTAGACGGCGAAGATCCGGCCGCGGAACGCATCGTCGACCGTCGACTGGACGACCGTGTCCGTGGAGATCTTGGTTCCCTGTGTGCCGAGACCGAGCACGAAGGCGGCGGCCAGCATCGGCCCCGGCGTGAAGAACAGGCCGAGCGCCGGCACCAGCACCGCGCCCATGGCGGCACAGCAGGCGATCCAGCCGAACGCGGTCAAGCGCGCCACCGCCCACGGGGTGACGACGGCGGCCATGAAGAAGCCCGCGCCCGACACCAAGACGGTGATTCCGAGCAGTGCCAGGCCCTCGGATTCGGTCTCGGCCCAGGAGTACCGGCACAGCATCAGCACCATCACCGTCAGCGCTCCGTAGCAGAAGCGGATGAGGGTCATCGCGGCCAGCGCACGGGCCGGGGTCCGTCGCTCGGCGAGATGACGCAACCCCTCGGCGAGACCTCGTACGGTGCTCAGCAGGGCTTCTCGCAGGTGCGGGTGGAGGTCGGTGCGATCGGGGCCGAGCAGCTGTGGCGTCATGCGCAGCGCGGTGAGCGACGAGCAGAAGTAGAGGGCCGCGGCCAGCAGCACGACCAACGCGTCCACATCCGAGCCGGCCAGCCGGACCGCGAAGGCGAGTCCGCCGCCCGCCGTCGCGGCGAGCGTGCCGGCGGTGGGGGCAAGGGAGTTGGCCATGACCAGCTGTTGTCCACCGTCGACGACCCGAGGCAGCGCGGCCGAGAGCCCGGCCAGGACGAAGCGGTTCACAGCCGTCACCGACAGGGCCGAGGCGTAGAAGAGCCAGTCGGGGACGTCCGACACGATCAGTGCGGCCGTCGCCATGGCCAGCAGTGTGCGCAGCAGATTGCCGTAGAGCAGGACCTGGCGGCGCCGCCAGCGGTCGAGCAGCACGCCGGTGAACGGCCCGAGCAGCGAGTACGGCAGCAGCAGGATCGCCATGGCGGAGGCGATCGCCGCGGGTGAGGTCTGCTTCTCGGGCGAGAAGACGACGTAGGTGGCCAGCGCGACCTGGAAGACCCCGTCGGCCGCCTGGGACAGAAGCCGTGCGGCAAGAAGCGAACGGAAGTCACGTAGCCGGAGTAATACGCGGAGGTCGCGCACAGCATGCATGAGGCACAGCCTCACACAGCCCGCAGGCCCCCGGATGGAATACCCGGAGGCCTGCGGAGGAAGGTCGCGGAGGGCGCGTCAGCGCTCGACCTCACCGCTGATGAACTTCTCGACGTTCTCCCGCGCCTCGTCATCGAAGTACTGCACCGGCGGCGACTTCATGAAGTACGAGGACGCGGAGAGGATCGGGCCACCGATGCCCCGGTCCTTGGCGATCTTCGCGGCGCGCAGCGCGTCGATGATGACGCCCGCGGAGTTGGGGGAGTCCCAGACCTCGAGCTTGTACTCGAGGTTCAGCGGGACGTCGCCGAAGGCGCGGCCCTCGAGGCGGACGTAGGCCCACTTGCGGTCGTCCAGCCACGCCACGAAGTCCGAGGGACCGATGTGGACGTTGTCCTCGCCCAGCTCACGGTCCCGGATCTGGGAGGTGACGGCCTGCGTCTTGGAGATCTTCTTGGACTCCAGGCGCTCGCGCTCGAGCATGTTCTTGAAGTCCATGTTGCCGCCGACGTTCAGCTGCATCGTGCGGTCCAGGACGACGCCCCGGTCCTCGAAGAGCTTGGCCATCACGCGGTGCGTGATCGTGGCGCCGACCTGCGACTTGATGTCGTCACCGACGATCGGGACACCGGCCTCGGTGAACTTGTCCGCCCACTCCTTGGTGCCGGCGATGAAGACCGGGAGGGCGTTGACGAACGCGACCTTGGCGTCGATGGCGCACTGGGCGTAGTACTTCGCGGCGTCCTCGGAGCCGACAGGGAGGTAGCAGACCAGGACGTCGACCTGCTTGTCCTTGAGGACCTGGACGATGTCGACCGGGGCCTCGGGGGACTCCTCGATGGTCTGGCGGTAGTACTTGCCCAGGCCGTCGAGGGTGTGGCCGCGCTGGACCTGCACGCCGGCGTTCGGCACGTCGCAGATCTTGATGGTGTTGTTCTCGCTGGCGCCGATGGCGTCCGCGAGGTCGAGGCCGACCTTCTTGGCGTCTACGTCGAAGGCCGCCACGAACTCGATGTCACGCACGTGGTAGTCGCCGAACTGCACGTGCATGAGGCCGGGCACGCGGCTCTTCGGGTCGGCGTCCTTGTAGTACTCGACGCCCTGTACCAGCGAGGCGGCGCAGTTGCCCACGCCGACGATGGCTACGCGAACCGAACCCATTCCGGTTGCTCCCTGTGTTCTCGATGAGGACCTGCACAGCAGAGCCTCATGTGGTGGTGTCATCGGACGGATCCGGCCGGGAACCACCCCGGTGCCGGGGCAGGCCGCCCGTATCTCCTGACTGGTTCTTCATGTCATGCGCTGCGGGACCCGGTGCGCGCTGATCGCGCCCGGCGCGCTCACTCTCGATGAGCTCGTTCAACCAACGGACTTCGCGCTCCACGGATTCCATGCCGTGGCGTTGCAGTTCGAGGGTGTAGTCGTCCAGCCGCTCGCGGGACCTGGCCAAGGAGGTGCGCATCTTCTCAAGGCGCTCCTCCAGCCGGCTGCGGCGGCCTTCCAGCACCCGCATCCGCACGTCCCGCGACGTCTGGCCGAAGAATGCGAAGCGGACGCCGAAGTGCTCGTCCTCCCACGCATCCGGTCCGGAGTGGGCGAGCAACTCCTCGAAGTGCTCTTTGCCCGATGCGGTCAATCGGTAGACGATCTTGGCTCGGCGCCCTGTCAGAGCCGCGGCGGGAACGCCCTCCGGAGCGTCGTCCGTCTCCTCGGCGATCCAGCCGCTCGCGACCAGCGCCTTGAGGCACGGGTAGAGGGTGCCATAGCTGAACGCACGGAACACCCCGAGCGAGGTGTTGAGCCGTTTTCGCAGCTCGTAGCCGTGCATCGGGGACTCGCGGAGCAGGCCGAGGACGGCGAACTCGAGGATGCCGGAACGTCTGGTCATCCTCCGCCTCCTCGGCCCGATGCGTTCTTTATCTCGTGCTGATGTATCGACTCGATACATCCAGACGATAGAACGGGCATCGGAGGGGGACAAGGGGGGAGGTGGTGAACGGCGTCACATCACCGATTCGTGCGAGGCAACCTGACTGATTTGGAGTGAATTTCAACACTGGGCAGGTTTTGGCCGTGCGTAGTCTGTGCGGCATGCAGACTGCCGGGAACCGTGGGCCGATATCTGGCGTCCCCGTCCTCGGTGTATTGCGGCTCGTGCCTTTGGCGTGGGCCGTGCATCGGGGGGACCTGAAGACAACTGCCGCCTTCAGGCGACGAGATAGCGCGCCTGCCCGAGGAGTATTCGTTCCATGAGCGAGCACCGTCGCAAACCGCCACAGCCGCAGAGTGGCGGACGTGCCGCGGCCCGACGCGCCGCACAAGAGTCATCGGGGCGCCGTGGCGCCCGATCGCGTGGCTCCGCTGCCGGTCCATCCCCTTACGGTGACCCTTCCGGGCATGAGTCGCGGACGGGCGGTCGGGCCGAGGCCCGCAGGGCTGCCCAGCGCGGCGGCCGCCGTAGGGGGGCCGACGCCTCGATGGCGGGCTCCGGTGCCGGCGGCCATGGCGGTGGAGGCCGCCGTGGCGGTGGTGGCGGCGGCCCCGAGGGCGGCCGCGGCCGCGGGCGTGGCGACGGGCGACCCGCCAAGCGGCGTCTGATCGACTACCCGCGCGCCAACAAGGTCGGCTGGCGGCGCTTTGTGCCGTCGTGGAAGCAGGTCACCAGCCTGTGCGTCGGATTCGCCGGTCTGATCGTGGGCGTATCCGGCGTCGCGCTGGCCCTGGTGAGCGTGCCGAACGAGAGCGACGCCGCCAAGTCGCAGAACAACGTCTACCTCTGGGCCAATGGCGACGTCATGGCTCGCGACGGTAAGACCAACCGGCAGAACATCGACATAAAAGACATTCCGCCGTCCATGCAGAATGCAGCGATCGCGGCGGAGAACGCGTCCTTCCGGACGGACTCCGGAGTGGACCCGATGGGTATCGCGCGTGCCGTGTTCAACATGGCCAGGGGCGGCGAGACCCAGGGTGGCTCGACCATCACTCAGCAGTACGTCAAGAACGCCATGCTGAACCAGCAGCAGACCTTCGATCGCAAGTTCAAGGAGCTGTTCATCGCGATCAAGGTCGGCTGGCGGATGGACAAGCCGAAGATCCTGCAGGGGTATCTGAACACCAGCTACTACGGTCGCGGTGCCTACGGGATCCAGGCGGCGGCCCAGGCGTACTACGGCAAGAACGCCGACAAGCTGAAGCCGGACGAGGGCGCATTCCTCGCGACCGTGCTCAAGGGCGCCGACCTGTACGACCCGGCGGGGGGCACCGGCCCGGGAGCCACTCGGGAGGCGAACACCAAGCGCGCCATCGCGCGGTGGAAGTGGATCCTCGACCGGGAGGTCGAGAACGGCCTCATGTCGAAGTCGGAGCGGGCCGAGTACACGACGTTCCCCAAGCCCATCACTCCCAAGCCGGTGGCCAGCAAGAGCGGTCAGATCGGCTATCTGATGGACACCGCCAAGAAGTACGTGCTGAAGCACGGGGACATCAGCGAGGCCCAGTTCGACAAGGGCGGCTACACGATCCGGACGACCTTCGACAAGAAGAAGACCCGTCAGCTCGCTGACTCCGTCAAGAAGGTCCACAAGCGGTACATCAACCCCAAGGAGCGCGAGAAGGACAAGTACGTCCAGTTCGGTGGTGCTTCCGTGGTGCCGGGGGACGGCAAGATCGTTGCCCTGTACGGCGGCGAGGGCTATGACAAGGGCCACTTCAGCAACAACGCCGACACCTTCGGTGTGCCGGTCGGCTCGACCTGGAAGCCGTTCGTGCTCGCGGCGGCGATGAAGTACGGCGTGCCCGCGACCGAGCCCCAGGGGCTCTCGCCCCTCAGCCGGTACAACGGCAATGACCATCTCAAGGTGAAGAAGGCGGACGGCACCTACGTCCTCAAGCGGGACAACTCGCCCTTCTACCAGGAGAACGAGAGCGCCCATCGCTGGGGCTACATCTCCTTGGTCAAGGCGATGGAGCAGTCCGTCAACACCCCGTTCGTGCAGCTCGGCATGGATGTCGGGATGGCGAAGGTCCGGGACATGGCGCAGGCCGCGGGCATCTCGCCAGCCAGCTTCGACAAGAACCTCAACCCGTCCTTCGCACTGGGCACCTCCACACCGAGCGCGATTCGCATGGCCGACGCCTATGCGACGTTCGCCGCGTCGGGCACGAAGGTGGAGCCGTACTCCGTGACCAAGGTGACGTTCGAGGGCGAGGACCAGCCGGGCTTCGAGAAGCCCAGCCAGGAGACGGCGATGGACTCCAACATCGCCAACAACGTGACCAAGGTCCTGGAGAACGTCATCGACAACGGCACGGCGAAGGACGCCAACCGGCTGAACATGCCGGCCGCGGGCAAGACCGGTACCACCGACGAGAACAAGTCGGCCTGGTTCGTCGGCTACACCAAGCAGCTCTCGACGGCCATCACGATGTTCCGCGAGGACGCGCAGAATCCGCGCCAGCTGTCCATGAACGGAGTCGGCGGCTTCGACTCGATTCACGGTGGTGCGCTGCCGACCGAGGTGTGGACCGAGTACATGCTGCAGGCGATGAACGGCGTCACCCCGGAGCCGTTCCCGGCCGCCATCCCGATCGGAGAGCGGGCGGACGAAGCGGGTATGCCGTCCCCGACGCCGACTCCCACCCCGTCGGACACCCCCTCGGCGACCCCGTCGGAGACTGCCACCGAGTCCGCTCCCCCGTCGGACAGCCCGAGCCCGACTCCGACCAAGCCCTGTTCTCCCTGGGACGTCAACTGCAACGACAACGGTGGGACGACCACCGGCGGCGGACCGGGTGGCGACACCGGGGGCGAGACGAGCACTCCCACCGTGGACCCGGGTAGCAGTGGCGGAGGCAACGGGAACGCCAACGGCGGAGGTAACGGAGGCTTGTTCGGTGGCCCGTCCGGCTCATAGGCACCGCGCCGGCCGTTTCACGTGAAACATGGCGCCGACCGTTTCACGTGAAACAACGGTGACCGTTTCACGTGAAACATGAGCCACGAAGCCCCTGCCCGGCTTGCCGGGACAGGGGCTTCGCCATGTTCTGCGCCTGGTCGTACGGCAGGATGGGGCCATGACGAGCGTGCGACAGGATGAGCCGGTACGGCCGACAAGGCGGGATGAGGTGGCGGCGGCCGGCAGCGAGCTGGTCGGAGGTCCGCTCGGCCGGCGCGCCCTGCTCGGTACGCACTGGCTGACACCGGTGCGGGTCGTCGCACTCGTCGCCATCGGGATGTTCGCGCTCGGCATGGTGCAGAAGCTGCCTTGCTACAACGGCGGCTGGTTCTTCGGGGCGACGAGCCAGTACACCCATGCCTGCTACTCCGACATCCCCCATCTCTATGCGGGGCGAGGCTTCGCGGACGGGCTGATCCCGTACTTCGACCGGCTGCCCGGCGATATGGAGTACCTCGAGTACCCGGTGCTCACCGGCGTCTTCATGGAGGTCGCCTCATGGATGACACCGAACGCGGGGACGATCCAGTACCGGGAGCAGATCTACTGGCTGGTCAACGCCGGGATGCTGATGATCTGCGCCGCCGTGATCGCGGTGTGCGTGGCCCGTACGCATCGGCGCCGCCCCTGGGACGGCCTCCTCGTCGCCCTGGCACCCGCCTTCGCCCTCACCGCGACCATCAACTGGGACCTGCTGGCCATCGCCCTGACCGCCGGCGGGATGCTGATGTGGTCACGCAGCCGCCCGCTGAAGGCAGGGATGCTGATCGGCCTGGCAACCGCGGCGAAGCTGTACCCGGTGCTGCTGCTGGGCCCGCTGCTGGTGCTGTGCTGGCGGGCGGGAGCCTGGCGCGCGTTCGGGAAGGCAGCGGCCGGAGCGGTGGGGTCCTGGCTGGTGGTGAACCTGCCGGTGATGATCACGCACGATGCGACGGGGTTCCATATCCGCGAGGGCTGGGCGAAGTTCTACACCTTCAGCCAGGAGCGGCCCATCGACTTCGGTTCGATCTGGTTGCTGATCTCGCAGCGCACCGGCAATCCGCTGGAGAACGCCAACACCTATGCCACGCTGCTGATGCTCCTGGGCTGTGCCGCCATCGGGGTGCTGACCCTCTACGCGCCTCGGCGGCCGCGGTTCGCCCAGCTCGCGTTCCTCGTCGTCGCGCTGTTCATCCTCACCAACAAGGTCTACTCGCCGCAGTACGTCCTGTGGCTGACCCCGCTCGCCGTGCTGGCCCGGCCACGCTGGCGGGACTTCCTCGTCTGGCAGGCCTGCGAGGTCATGTACTTCCTGGGGATCTGGATGTACCTCGCCTACACCGGCAGCGGCGACAAGCACCAAGGCCTGCCGCCGGAGGGCTACCAGCTGGCCATCGCGCTGCACCTCCTGGGCACCCTCTACCTGTGCGCCGTGGTCGTACGGGACATTCTGATGCCGGAGCGCGACGTGGTCCGCAGGGACGGTGACGACGATCCGTCGGGCGGTGTCCTGGACCGCAGCCCCGATGTCTTCGTGCTCGGCAGGACGTACCACCCGCCCCGGCACGCGGTGCACTTCGAGGGGGCGCCACGGGTGCGCTGGGGCGTCGTACGGGACTGAGCCGGGGCCGGTGGCGCATGCACGGGGCCCGGTGCCGCAGAGAAGGTCTGCGGCACCGGGCCCTTGGTGTGCGGTGGAGCGCCGGCGGCTCAGCGGTCCACGAGGCGGTCGAACTGCGTGGTGGTGTGCCGCAGATGGGCCACCAGCTCCTCGCCGACCTGCGGCTGCGGAGCGTCCCCCGGCACGAACAGGATCGACACCTGCATGTGCGGCGGCTCCGCGAACCAGCGCTGCTTCCCGGCCCAGACATACGGCGCGAGATTGCGGTTGACGGTCGCCAGACCGGCCCGGGCCACGCCCTTGGCACGCGGCATCACACCGTGCAGCGCCTTGGGGGACTCCAGGCCCACACCGTGCGAGGTGCCGCCCGCCACCACGACCAGGTAGCCGTCGGAGGCCGCCTTCTGCTGGCGGTAGCCGAAGCGCTCGCCCTTCGACACCCGGGTGACGTCGAGCACCGAGCCGCGGTACTCGGTGGCTTCGTGGTCGCCGAGCCACAGCCGCGTACCGATCCGCGCGCGGAAGCGGGTCTGCGGGAACTGCTGCTGGAGGCGGGCGAGTTCATCGGCCTTGAGGTGGCTGACGAACATGGTGTGCAGTGGGAGGCGGGCGGCGCGGAGCCGGTCCATCCAGCCGATGACCTCATCGACCGCGTCGGAGCCGTCGGCACGGTCCAGCGGCAGGTGGATCGCGAAGCCCTCGAGCCGGACGTCCTCGATGGCCGTGGCCAGTTTCGGCAGGTCCTCCGGCTTGACGCCATGGCGCTTCATGCTGCTCATGACCTCGATGACGACCCGGGCGCCGACCAGGCCGCCGACGCCCTCGACCGAGGAGACCGAGCGGATCGCCCGGTCGGGCAGCGGCACCGGCTCCTCGCCGTGCCGGAACGGGGTCAGGACGAGCAGGTCACCGCTGAAGAAGTCCTTGATACGGGCCGCTTCGTAGGTCGTCCCGACCGCGAGGATGTCGGCGCCCAGGCGGGTCGCCTCGTCGGCGAGGCGCTCATGGCCGAAGCCGTAGCCGTTGCCTTTGCAGACCGGGACCAACCCGGGGAACTGCTGGAGAACGCTCTGCTGATGCGCCCGCCAGCGCGCGGTGTCGACGTAGAGGGTGAGCGCCATGGCCGGGGCCGGAACCTTTCTCGTAGCGGAGTGTCTCAGGGTACGAAACGGTGCGGGGGAGCTGCCGCCGGTGCGCAGGCTATCCGCGGAGCGACATCGCGATGTCGAACGCCTTCTGCAGGACCTTGCTGAGCGGGAAGTCCCACTCGCCGAGGTACTCCGCCGCCTGCCCACCCGTGCCGACCTTGAACTGGATCAGACCGAAGAGGTGGTCGTTCTCGTCCAGGGAGTCGCTGATGCCGCGGAGGTCGTAGACCGAGGCGTCGAGCTTGTAGGCGTCCTGCAGCATCTGCCACTGCATGGCGTTGGAGGGACGGACCTCCCGGCCGATGTTGTCGGAGGCGCCGTAGGAGTACCAGACGTGCCCGCCGACGACCAGCATCGTCGCGGCCGACAGGTTCACACCGTTGTGCCGCGCGAAGTACAGCCGCATGCGGTTGGGGTCCTCGGCGTTGAGCGCCTTCCACATGCGCTGGAAGTAGCCGAGGGGGCGCGGCGTGAACCGGTCGCGCTCCGCGGTGATCTCGTAGAGGCGCTGCCATTCGGCCAGATCGTCGTAGCCGCCCTGGACGACCTCGACGCCGGCCTTCTCGGCCTTCTTGATGTTCCGGCGCCACAGCTGGTTGAAGCCCTTGTGGACCTCTTCGAGGGAACGATTGGCCAGGGGCACCTGGAAGACATAGCGGGGCTGCACGTCGGCGAAGCCGGCGCCGTCCTCCTCACCCTGCTGCCAGCCCATACGGCGCAGCTGGTCGGCCACCTCGAAGGCGCGCGGCTCGATGTGCGTCGCCTCGACCTGACGCAGGCGCTTGACGTCCGGGTCCTGGATGCCGGCCTTGATCGCTGCGGCGTCCCAGCGGCGGATGACGACCGGAGGACCCATCTTCACGGTGAAGGCGCCCTGCTTCTTGAGGTGCGCCAGCATCGGCTCGAGCCAGTCCTTGAGGTTCGGCGTGAACCAGTTGATGACCGGCCCCTCGGGCAGATACGCGAGGTAGCGCTTGACCTTGGGCACCTGGCGGTAGAGCACCAGGCCGGCGCCGACCAGCTCGCCGCTCGCGTCGAACCAGCCCAGGCTCTCCGAACGCCATTCGGCCTTCACGTCCGCCCAGGCCGGAACCTGCATGTGGCTCGCCGCGGGCAGGCTCTGGATGTACGCCAGATGCTGCTCTCGGCTGATGGTCCTCAGGGTCAGGCTCATGCGGGGCGCTCCTCGGCAGGTGTGTCCCCATGGTCGGGGCTCCGGCTCTCGCGCCGAAGCCTACTGTGACCGGGGAGCGCCCCGTCTGGGCCGTACGGGCTGGGCCCCGTATGCCACACGGTGAGACGGCCGGGCGCCTCAGCCGATGAGTCCGCCGAATGCCACACCTAGGTAGAAACCGAAGGCGGACGCGCCCAGCCCGATGATCAACAGGAAGCGTTCGCCTGTCGTCGACGAGATGAACTGGCCCCACAGGCCGGTGCCGATTCCGATGAGACCGACCCAGGAACTGATCAGGTGCAGACTGGGAGAGAGCGTGGTGAAGGCGGCGATCGCGCCGAGCACCAGGGTGACGAGGGCGAAGGTGTTCTCGACGGGATGCTCCTTGCCGTCGCTGTTGAGAAGCGAGAGCAGGTCGCGCTGGGTCCTAGCTGCCTGTGCCATGCGGCACCTCCGATGACAGGGCGGCGCACTGTAACGCCGCTCACACCCGTTGTGTTCCAGATTGAGGGGTGCACCGGCCGGATTTCAACCGGAAGGCTTCAGGCAGGTACTCTGTACGGTCTGCGCCCATGTCTGTCCGGATGACCGGCCGGGCTCGGCGCGGAAACGCATATTGACCCTCCTGCCACGGAACGACCGTGGCCGCTGAGTCCAAAGGAGGTGGGTTCACCATGCGTCACTACGAGGTGATGGTCATCCTCGACCCCGATCTCGAGGAGCGCGCTGTCTCCCCGCTGATCGAGAACTTCCTCTCCGTCGTCCGCGAGGGCAACGGAAAGGTCGAGAAGGTCGACACCTGGGGCCGTCGTCGTCTCTCTTACGAGATCAAGAAGAAGCCCGAGGGCATCTACTCGGTCATCGACCTGCAGGCCGAGCCTGCGGTCGTCAAGGAGCTCGACCGTCAGATGAACCTGAACGAGTCGGTCCTCCGGACCAAGGTCCTCCGTCCCGAGACCCACTGAGCGCCTCAGCGTTCAGCGGTAACCGGGTCCGAGTAGCAGCAACACCAGCAGCCAGCAGCACACCCGCCGAGAGGTTCCCCTAATGGCAGGCGAGACCGTCATCACGGTTGTCGGCAATCTTGTCGACGACCCCGAGCTGCGCTTCACCCCGTCCGGTGCGGCGGTTGCGAAGTTCCGCGTCGCATCCACCCCCCGCACCTTCGACCGTCAGACCAATGAGTGGAAGGACGGCGAGAGCCTGTTCCTGACCTGCTCGGTGTGGCGTCAGGCGGCTGAGAACGTCGCCGAGTCCCTTACGCGGGGTACCCGCGTGGTCGTACAGGGCCGCCTCAAGCAGCGCTCGTACGAGGACCGCGAGGGCGTGAAGCGCACGGTCTACGAGCTCGACGTCGAGGAAGTGGGCGCGAGCCTCAAGAACGCCACGGCCAAGATCACCAAGACCAGCGGTCGTGGTGGCCAGGGCGGCGGCTTCGGCGGCGGTCAGCAGGGCGGTGGCCAGGGTGGCGGCGGCTGGGGCGGCGGCCCCGGCGGCGGTCAGCAGGGCGGCGGCGCTCCTGCCGACGACCCGTGGGCGACCAGCGGCCCTGCCGGCGGCGGCCAGCAGGGTGGCGGCGGCGGTGGCTGGGGCGGTAGCTCCGGCGGTGGCTACTCGGACGAGCCGCCCTTCTAGGTCTCTGTATCCGGACCGGATCCGCGTTGTTTCACGTGAAACAGCGCCGTGAAACGGCCGGGGGCCTTGAGGGCGTCAGCACAAACTTCTTGAACTCATTGGAGAGAGACAATGGCGAAGCCGCCTGCTCGCAAGCCTAAGAAGAAGGTTTGCGTGTTCTGCAAGGAGAAGATCTCCTACGTCGACTACAAGGACACGAACCTGCTGCGGAAGTTCATCTCCGACCGCGGCAAGATCCGTGCCCGCCGAGTCACCGGCAACTGCACTCAGCACCAGCGTGACGTCGCCACGGCCGTGAAGAACAGCCGTGAGATGGCGCTGCTGCCCTACACGTCCACCGCGCGATAAGGGAAGGGTGACCGACTCATGAAGATCATCCTCACCCACGAGGTCTCCGGCCTCGGCACCGCCGGCGACGTCGTTGACGTCAAGGACGGATACGCCCGCAACTACCTGGTCCCGCGCGGTTTCGCGATCCGCTGGACCAAGGGTGGCGAGAAGGACGTCGAGCAGATCCGCCGCGGTCGCAAGATCCGCGAGATCGCCACGATCGAGCAGGCCAACGAGATCAAGGGCCAGCTCGAGGGCGTCAGCGTGAAGCTGGCCGTCCGTGCCGGCGACGCGGGCCGCCTGTTCGGCTCCGTCACCCCGGCCGACGTCGCTGCGGCGATCAAGGCCGCTGGTGGTCCGGACGTCGACAAGCGTCGTGTCGAGCTCGGCTCGCCGATCAAGACCCTGGGCGCGCACCAGGTCTCCGTGCGTCTGCACGCCGAGGTCGTTGCGAAGCTGGGCGTCGAGGTCGTCGCCGCCTGATCGCAGGACACCGCAGAAGGGCCGCACTCCGTCATCGGGGTGCGGCCCTTCGCCGTGCCGGGGTGTAAGAGGCCCGGGCTCAGTCCTCGTCCTGGGCGTGCTTGTACAGCTCGGCGATGTCGTCGTCGAAGTACGCCGCGTAGGAGACATCGTCCTCGTCGCCGCCGCCCTCATGGCCGCCCAGGACGCCGATGACCGTGCCGGTGTGGCTCTTGGGGTCGTAGTCGGCGAGCCAGGGGCTGCCGCTCGTACCGCCCTCGAAGTCGGTGCACTGGACGCGCATCTGGGTGTCGCTGTACTTCGTGGTGCGGTTCTGGCACGAGATCGGGGAGTTTCGGCTGGTGGGATAGCCGGTGATCTTGACCTCGTTGTCGAAGCCACGGTCTATGCCCAGCGTGTTCCCGCCCAGGACGTCCTGGATCTGCTCGCCGTCCTTCTTGTCGAGGATGAGGAAGGCGACGTCGAGGTCCTCGTCCTGCGACTTGGCCCAGCGGTCGTCGACGATCACCTTCCTGACCTTCCACAGGCCCGAGGGCTCTTCGCCGTCGCGGTAGTCGGGAGCGAAGAGGAGATCGTCCACCGTGGAACCGGCGTCGGCGTCGAAGGCGCAGTGCGCCGCCGTGATCAGCATGTTGCGGCCCGGGCTCTGCACCACACTCGCGGTGCAGAAGTGGTCGCCGGAGTCGTTCTTCTCGAAGACCACGCCGACCCGGGCGTTCTGCTCGGTCCGGCGCGGGGTGTACGCATTGCCGATGTCGGCCGGCGCCGTCGCGGCGGGATCCTGGTCCTGGGGGTCCTGGCCCGCCTCGCCGGACTTGCCGAAGCTGCTGTGGCCGATGCCGCCGTGGGTATCGGACTCCTCCGCGGCGTAGCCCACCACGGCAGCGGCCATGATGACGACGAACGTCATGGGCAGCACGGACTTCCTGGCAAGCGAGCGCACCCCGTCATTATCGACATGCACTGTGTGTTGCGGGAGGTGGTTCAGCGGGAGGCCCCGGTCACAATCCACCGGCCGGAGCGGGTGCGCAGCCAGAGCGTCGCCATACGGACGGCCATCATCAGCGCCATCGCCCACCACAGGGCGACCAGTCCGCCGCCGAAGGCCGGTACGGCGAGCGCGGCCGGCACGAACAGGGCCAGCGTCACCACCATCGCCCAGGCGAGATACGGGCCGTCGCCCGCGCCCATCAGGACGCCGTCGAGTACGAAGACGATCCCGGCGACCGGCTGGGTCACGGCCACGACCAGGAGCGTGGTCAGCAGCGGGTCCTGCACGGCGGGGTCGGCGGTGAACAGCGGAGTGAACACCGGGCGGGCGAGCGCGACCAGCACACCGAGCACCAGGCCCGAGGCGATGCCCCACTGGATCATGCGGCGGCAGGCGGCCCGGGCTCCGTCGCGGTCGCCCGCGCCGAGGTAGCGGCCTATGATGGCCTGCCCCGCTATGGCTATCGCGTCCAGCGCGAAGGCCAGCAGGGACCACAGCGTGAGCACGATCTGGTGGGCGGCGACCTCGGCGTCGCCGAGCCGGGCGGCGATGGCGGTGGCGATCATCAGCACAGCGCGCAGCGAGAGCGTACGGACCAGCAGCGGAACGCCGGCCTGGGCACAGGCGCGGATCCCCACGGCGTCGGGGCGGAGCGAGGCACCGTGCCGTCGGGCGCCGCGGATCACCACGGCGAGGTAGGCGGCGGCCATGGCGCACTGGGCGATGACCGTGCCCCAGGCGGAGCCCGCGATGCCGAGGCCGGCGCCGTAGACCAGGGCGACATTGAGCGCGGCGTTGGCGGAGAAGCCGCCGAGGGCGACGTAGAGCGGGGTCTTGGTGTCCTGGAGGCCGCGGAGCACGCCGGTGGCGGCCAGCACGACGAGCATCGCGGGTATGCCGAGCGCGCTGATGCGCAGATAGACGGTGGCGTGCGGGGCGGCGGTGGCCGAGGCACCGAAGGCTTCGACGAGCCAGGGGGCGGTGGGCAGCACGGCCGCGACGACCCCCGCGCCGAGCAGCAGGGCGAGCCAGATGCCGTCCATGCCCTGGCGGATCGCCGCGGGCAGGTCGCCCGCGCCGACCCGTCGGGCGACCGCCGCGGTGGTGGCGTAGGCGAGGAAGACGAAGACGGCGACGGCGGTGGTCAGCAGGCCGGCGGCGACGCCGAGGCCGGCGAGCTGGGAGGTGCCGAGGTGGCCGATGACGGCGCTGTCGACCATGACGAAGAGGGGTTCCGCGACCAGTGAGCCGAAGGCGGGCAGGGCCAGAGCGATGATCTCGCGGTCGTGGCGGCGGTCGGAGCGCCGCCGGGTCGCGGGAGCCGGTGTCATGGACTCAATCTAATCTTCCACAGGTAAGAGACGCAAACCCTTTGTGATCCTTACTTTCCGTTGGGCGGAGCCTCCTCCTCCGTGCCGTTTGTCGTGATCTTGAACGGCTGGCAGAAGTTTTTCTCCCCCACAGCCTATGGATGAGAAAACTGCAGGTCAGGAGGGTGGGGGTGGGGTGATTGTGTGCTTGTCCACAGAAGTTTCCCCCGCGCCGTGCACAGGATCTGGGGACTTCTCCACAGCTGTGGGGCGGTCATCCACATGGCCTGTGGATAACCAGATTGGCGGACGGTGCCCACGGGCCTACCGTGGTCCGGCACCCGCCGCCTGTTCCGGCCTGAGACATCGTCCGAACTCGACGCGCCGTAACCGGAGTCGGGCGTCTCGATTGTCAGAGCTGTGCCGTATGAAAGAACAGCACAGCAAGGTCCGCGCCGCGGACGGGAGGAGGTGCCGGGGTGAGCATTCCCGAGCCCATGGAAGACCCCTGGGCGGACTCCGGTCCGAGCGACCGGCTGCCGGCTCCCCGCTCCCGCCGAGGCGACGGCAAGGGCCGCGGCCGCGGTGACAGACCGGACCGCGACGACGACGGCGGTTCCTGGGCCGGCGGCTTCGAGCGGGTTCCCCCGCAGGACCTGGACGCCGAGCAGTCCGTGCTCGGCGGCATGCTGCTGTCCAAGGACGCCATCGCGGACGTCGTCGAGGTCCTCAAGGGCGAGGACTTCTACCGCCCCGCCCACGAGCTGGTCTTCCAGGCGATCCTCGACCTCTACGCCAAGGGTGAGCCGGCCGACCCGATCACCATCGCCGCCGAGCTGACCAAGCGCGGCGAGATCGGCCGGGTCGGCGGCGCCTCGTATCTGCACACCCTCGTCCAGTCCGTCCCCACGGCCGCGAACGCCGAGTACTACGCCGAGATCGTCCACGAGCGTGCCGTGCTCCGCCGGCTGGTCGAGGCCGGCACCCGTATCACGCAGATGGGATACGCCGCGGACGGCGATGTCGACGAGATCGTCAACAGCGCCCAGGCGGAGATCTACGCCGTCACCGAGCAGCGGACCAGCGAGGACTATCTGCCGCTCGGCGACATCATGGAGGGCGCTCTCGACGAGATCGAGGCGATCGGCTCACGCCAGGGCCAGATGACGGGCGTGCCGACGGGGTTCACCGACCTGGATTCCCTCACGAACGGTCTGCACCCGGGGCAGATGATCGTCATCGCGGCGCGTCCGGCCATGGGTAAGTCGACCCTTGCGCTGGACTTCGCGCGGGCCTGCTCGATCAAGAGCAATCTGCCGAGCGTGATCTTCTCCCTGGAAATGGGGCGCAACGAGATCGCGATGCGTCTGCTGTCCGCCGAGGCACGGGTGGCGCTGCATCACATGCGCTCCGGCAGCATGACGGACGAGGACTGGACACGGCTGGCCCGGCGGATGCCCGACGTCTCGGCCGCGCCCCTGTACATCGACGACTCGCCGAACCTGTCGATGATGGAGATCCGTGCCAAGTGCCGACGGCTCAAGCAGCGCAACGAGCTGAAGCTGGTGGTGATCGACTACCTCCAGCTGATGCAGTCCGGCGGTTCGAAGCGCGCCGAGAGCCGCCAGCAGGAGGTCTCGGACATGTCGCGAAACCTCAAGCTGCTGGCGAAGGAGCTGGAGCTCCCGGTCATCGCGCTCTCCCAGCTGAACCGTGGCCCCGAGCAGCGCACGGACAAGAAGCCGATGGTCTCCGACCTCCGTGAATCCGGTTCGATCGAGCAGGACGCCGACATGGTCATCCTGCTGCACCGCGAGGACGCCTACGAGAAGGAGTCCCCCCGGGCGGGCGAGGCCGACCTGATCGTGGCCAAGCACCGTAACGGCCCCACGGCCACGATCACGGTGGCGTTCCAGGGTCACTACTCGCGCTTCGTGGACATGGCGCAGACCTGAGCGGACGCGCGGTGGGCTCTTGGGCTCCGTGCCTGTTTCTGCGCTGTCGTGCCGTGGCGACGGCAGTCGTGACGCTCCAGCTCACGCCGTGACGGGCAGGCACTCGGCGAGCAGGCCGACGACGTCGCGCCAGGCTCGCTGCGCGTGCTGCGGGTGGTAGCCGACGCCGGGGGGCGTGGTGTGGTCGACCGGTGGGTGGTGGAAGGCGTGCAGGGCTCCGCCGTAGACCGCGAGACGCCAGTCGACGCCCGCGGCCTGCATCTCGGCGGCGAAGGCGTCCCGTTGCTCGGCGGGCATGATCGGGTCCTCCGAGCCGACCCCGGCCCATACGGGGCAACGGATGCGCGCCGCTTCGCCCGGCCGGCCGGTGGTCAGTGCGTTGACCGTCCCGATCGCGCGCAGGTCGACGCCGTCGCGCCCGAGTTCCAGCGCGATCGCGCCCCCGGTGCCGTAGCCGATAGCGGCGATCCGGTCGGGGTCGGTCCGCGGTTCGGCGCGCAGCACATCGAGTGCCGCGTGGCCGATACCCCGCATCCGGTCGGGGTCGGCGAGCAGCGGCATGCAACGGGCCAGCATCTCCTCGGGGTCGGCCACATAGCGCCCGCCGTGGAGGTCAAAGGCCAGCGCCACGTACCCCAGCTCGGCCAGGGCATCGGCTCGGCGGCGCTCGACGTCGCTGAGTCCCATCCCCTCGGGTCCGATCAGGACTGCGGGCCGGCGGTCGGCACCGGCGGGGAGTGCGAGGTGCCCGAACATCGTCAGGCCGTCGGCCGGGTAGGCGACCGTGTGCGTGGTGACCGTCGTCATGGGACTGGACTGTAGTGATCGTCGAGCCCGGGTAGGCCGGTCTTCACCGTCGGCAGAACAGTGCGGTGGCACGACCTGTCAGCAGGAGACCCAGGGGGCGTTCGGCGATCGCGCCTTGCCGGCACCCGGGGCGCGCTGTGGGCACCGCGTCCGGCCGGGGATCGGTGGCCGGCCCGCCGAGGCGGCCAGGCCGTTTGAGCGCACCGGTCATCGGTGCGCTCAGAACGACCTGGCAGCGGACGGTCCTTCCCCATCGGCATGGTCTTCGTGCACAGCGCCAACCCCATCGGTGCCGAAACCGTCGTCCGGTCGCTCGCGCGCTGGAACCACCGAGTCCGGCGGACGACGCTTGGCGAACCTGGCACTGGGTGGGGACGCCCAGGTCAGAGCAGCCGTCTGGCGATGAGCTGGACCAGGCCCTCCTCGTTGCGGGTGCGGGGGGCCGCCGGGCGCTGTCGGACGTTCTGGCTGTCCTCCTTGAAGTCCTTGAAGTCCTTGAAGTCCTTGGAGGGTGGCACCTTGTTGGAGCAGTTCATGACGGGTCCGACCCTTGTGGTCTGTGGGGCCTCGTTCAGCAGGCCGATGCGGGGCAGCACCAGGATGTGCCGGGAGTTCGTCGAGCATTGGTGCGTCTGCCTGACGATGCGCTTGCCGTCCTTGTTGGTGTAGACGGACTGGCTCTTGTGCATGCAGGTGATGCCCTGTGCGGTGCGGGTGCAGTCGCTGGGCGTTGCTGCGGCGTAGGCCTGGGTGGCACCGGCGCCGGTCACGGCGAGGCCGCTCAGGAGCACCGAGACGGCTGCGATCTTCTTTCGACTGAACATGTTGCGGGGTTCCTTTGCGATCGATGCCGGGGCGTCATGCGCGGCGCACCGGATTGCGCCCAGGCCCTGATGAAGCTCGGAGAGGGCCCCGGCGCCGAGCCGGTGGCTCGGGCGCCGGGACATGTGCCAGTTGTCAGTGGCCGTTGCAGCCCATGCTCGAGCCGACCCCGCCGAACTGTCCGCCCGGGCCGCCCTCGCCGTTGAGCGCGTTGCCCAGCAGGCCGTTGAGGATGCCGACCTGGCCGAGGACGTCGACGTTCAGGTCGTGGGAACGGCACCAGTTGCCGCCCCCGCCGGCGTTGGCGGTGCCCGCGCCGAGGAAGCTGACGCTGCCGATGACTGCGGCCACGACGGCAGCCTTGCGAAGCTTGCGCATTTCTCCTCCAGAGATTGACGGATGCGATCTGTAACAGATCAACTTCGTACAGTGACTGGGATGCTAATATGAAAAATGCGACATCGCGCATCGGTACTGCCATCCGGGTTCTCGGGGGCTCTGCCTACGGCGGCGAGGGGACTGGGCAGCGGACGCCGGCGCTCCGTCCTGTGGGTGACGGAGCCAGTTGGCCACTCGGCGAACGGAATTGAGAGCGCCGCTCCTCAACGGAAGCCCCAACTTCGCGCGCTGGCAGCGGTGTTGGCCGAAGTCGTGGGTGGTGAGATACCGATGGTCGGAGCGGAGCCGGAGACGGCAGAGGTCCGCCAGGTGGAGCACCGCCGCCGCGGTAGGGGCTTTGACCTTCAAGCTGGTTGAAGCTCCACAATCGCGTCCATGGACGACAGCGAGGAACTGCTGGGCATCGGCGCATTTGCGCGACGGGTAGGGCTGGCGCCGAGTGCTCTGCGGTTCTACGACGACTGCGGGATGCTGCGGCCGGCTCAGGTGGATGCCGTGACGGGCTACCGGCGCTATGCGGCGGGGCAGGCGGCGCGGGCGGTACGGCTGCGGCGGTTGCGGGAGGCGGGGCTGCCGCTGGTGGATGCCGCAGTCGTGCTGGACGGGCGGGAGGAGGCGGCGCGGAACGTGCTGCGGGCGCACCTGGAGCGGACGCGGCGGACGGCGGACGCGGCGCGGGCGGCGGTGGAGGGGCTTCTCCGGGAGGCGGTCGGCGGCTCGCAGAGCGGTCGGCGATGGGCCAGGGCGAGGGTGGGAGGTGCCGAACTCGCCAGTGCGGTACGGCAGGTGGCCCCCGCGGCCGCGACCGGGGCGCCCCGGAAGGAGTATCCGCCACTGGGCTGTGTGCTGCTGGAACTCGCCGACGGTGAGGTGCGGTTGGTGGCCACCGACCGCTATCGCCTGGCGGTACGGGTGCTGCGGCCGGTGGAGTTCGAGGGCGGGCCGCGACAGGTCCTGATCGGCGCGGAGACGGCGCGGAGTCTGGCGGAGTGGGCCGTACGGCAGGTGGCGGTCGAGGTGGAGTGTGCGAACGACGGCGCGAACGAGGGCGCGGGCGTTCGGCTTCGAAGCGAGGCGGACTGCCGCGAGGTGACGGAGAGCGCGGGTCGACGACAGGGCGACGACACGCCCGAGGTGTTTCCGGACTACCGGCTGATGCTGGAGGGCCTGGAGGCCGGGCGGCATCGCGTCATCGTCGACCGTTTGGCGCTACGGGATGCGGTGGCCGGACGGGCGGGGGTGGTGTCGTTGTCGACCACTGCGGGCGACGACGGCGGGGATGGTGCAGGCGGCCGGAGCGAGAGCGTTGTTTCACGTGAAACAACGCCTGAGCCCACGGCAGAGCAGCCCGGACCCTTGGCGGAGCAGGCGTTGTTGGTGTCGGGCGGTGGGCGTGAGCCCGTCCTGCTGCGGATGGTTCGTACGGGGCCTGGGCTACGGATCGCCTTTGATCCGGCGGTACTTGTGCCCGCGCTGGAGGCCGGGGTGGGGCCCGATGTGCTGCTGGAGAGCGTTTCGGCCGACCGCCCCGTCGTGGTCCGCTCCGCCGACCAGGGAAGTTTCACCACGTTGGTGATGCCGGTGCGCGAGACCGAGGCCAAGGACTGACTGCTGGTGACTGCTGAGGGGAATGAGCCGATGGATCCGGAACTGCCTGTGGTGCGATGGTGCGTGGAAGGGATGCAGGCCGAGGCGGAGGGTGACGCCGAGGCGGCGCTCGGGCTCTTCCAGCGGGCCTGGGACATCGCCGCCGACGACTATGAGGCGTGTATCGCCGCGCACTATCTCGCCCGGCACCAGACCCTGCCCGAAGCGACGCTGCGGTGGAACCAGGAGTGCCTGACCCGGGCCGACCGGGTGGGCGACGAGCGGGTCCAGGGGTTCTATCCGTCGTTGTACGTGAACATCGGGCTCGCCTATCGGCAGCTCGGCCAACCGGCGCCGGCGCATGCGTACTTCCTGCGCGCGGCGGAACGGGTGAGGGACGCCCCCGAGGGGCAGTACGGCGACTGGAACCGGTTCGCGATCGCGGAGGGCCTGCGGGGTACGGCCTCTGCGCCGTCCGAGAAGGGAGCCTGGCAAGGCGGCGAAACCGGAGTGGACGCGGCGCCATGGGCTCTCGACGCGGTGGTCGACGCACGCGTCCGGGAGCTTCTGTCGCGTTGGTGTGCGCGGGCCGATCTCAAGGCGCTGGGACTGACGCTCCCGGCCTACCTCGGGTACCTCGGTACGGACGAGGACCGCGTGCGGCTGCGTACCGCGCTGCACATGGTGCATGCGGCGCGCTGGCTGCCGGAGGCGGAGCAGACCGAGCTGGGTAGCGTGCTCGGGGCGGCGGCGCTGCGCTGAAGAGCCGATGCGCGGCTGTGGGCGAACGGGGAATCGGCTGAGGTGGATCGACCGGGGCCGGACAGGCGAAGCTGTCCGCCTGAACTGATCGGTTGCATCGCATCCGCCGTTGAGGAGCACCATGACCATCACCCAGTCCGCCGAGCCTCAGGAGCCCGGGGCGGAGGAGCCCGCGCCGGTCGGCCAGGTGCCGGTGCCCGTCGACACCTGCGAAGCCTTCGTGGGGCTGCTGCCCCAGACACGGCGGTCGCTGCTGCGGCGGCTGGCGATCGGGCAGGCGGAGGGGCGGGCGCCCTCGATGATGGGTGCGGTGGTCCGCGACGGCCGAGCGGTGTGGAGCGGAGCCAGGACGTCGGTGGAGGGAGAGGTGCCGCACGGTGATGTGCAGTACCGGATCGGTTCGCTCACCAAGACCTTCGTCGCCGTGCTGGTGATGAGGCTCCGGGACGAGGAGCTGCTGCGGCTGGAGGACCCGGTCGGCAGGCATCTGGAGGGCACTCCGGTGCCCGACGCGACGATCGCTCAACTGCTCGCGCACAGCTCGGGGTTGGCGGCGGAGGCGAGAGCTCCCTGGTGGGAGCGGACCTCGGGTGAACTGCGGCCGGAGCCGGCCGATCTGTTCGGCGACCGGCCGCAGCGGCTCCCCGCCGGGCGGTGGCACCACTACTCCAACCCCGGCTATGCGCTGCTGGGTGCGCTGGTCGAACGCCTTCGGGGCGGTACGCCATGGGAAGAGGTGCTGCGGCGCGAGGTGCTGCAACCGCTGGGCATGGGCCGTACGACGCTGCAGCCGGAGACGCCGCACGCGGGCGGCTGGGCGGTGCACCCATGGGCCGATGCGATGCTGCCGGAACCAGCTCACGACACCGGATTGATGGGCCCGGCGGGGCAGCTGTGGTCCACGCTGGACGATCTGTGCCGGTGGGCGACGTTCCTGCTCAGGGGCGATGAGCGGGTGCTGAGTGCGGCGAGTCTGGCCGAGATGCGGACACCGGCCGTGCCACCGGAGGGGAGCGGGTGGGAGGCGGGGTACGGGCTGGGGCTTCAGCTGGTGCGCCGAGAAGGACGGACGCTGGTGGGCCACAGCGGCTCGATGCCCGGCTTCCTGGCGGCGCTCTGGGCCGATGTCGAGGAGGACGTCGCCGGGGTCGTGCTCGCCAACTGCACTTCCGGCCCGGCGGTTCTGGCGATCGCCGCAGATCTCACCGGGATCGTGATCGAGCACGAACCCCGGATTCCCGAGCCCTGGCGACCGCTGCCCGGCCCACTGGATCCGGACCTGCTGGCGCTGACCGGCCTCTGGTACTGGGGAGCGAACCCGCACACGCTGCGGCTGCGGGCCGAGCGCGGACTTGAACTCGCTCCGCTGTCCCGTGCGGGGCGCGCCTCGCGGTTCCGGGCCGAGGAGGACGGCACCTGGACCGGACTGGAGGGCTATTACGCGGGCGAGACCCTGCGAGCGGTGCGGGGCCCGGACGGTTCGGTCAGCCATCTGGATCTCGGCACCTTCGTCTTCACCCGCGGCCCGTACGAGCCGGCGGAGCCGGTGCCGGGGGGCGTGGATCCGGAGGGCTGGCGGGTGTGAGGCCCGTGCTGTGGGCGGCGATGCCTGTGCGGTGAGGGCGCGGGCGTCGGGCCGTACAGTCGAGCGAGACGTCAGGAGCCGCGTCGAGGCGGCTCGCTACCGCTGGAAGGCCCTGTGACTGCCGTGTCTGACCCGACCGCGAACTCCGCCGCCCCGCACCTGCTCGACCTACCTCCTCTCACCGCGTCCCACTTCGCGCGGATCGAGGACAAGGTCGCCGCGCTGCTGCGCACCCGCTGCGATGTCGTGGCGATGCAGGGCGAGGCGCTGCTGCCCCTGGAAGCCTGTATCCGCTCGGCCGTGCGTCCCGGCAGCACGGCGCTCAACATCATCACCGGACCGTACGGGGAGACCTTCGGCGGCTGGCTGCGGTCCTGCGGCGCCGAGGTGATCACCATCAGTGCGCCGTTCACAGGTGCGGTCGCGCCGCAGCAGGTGGCGGATGCGCTGCGGAAGCACCCCGAGATCGACTTTGTGAGCCTGGTGCACGCCGAGGCCGCCACCGGCAACACCAACCCGGTCGGTGAGATCGGTGCGGTGGTGCGGGAGCACGGCGCGCTGTTCATGCTCGATGCGGTCGCGTCCGTGGGCGCCGAGCCGCTGCTGACCGACGAGTGGGGCGTGGACCTGTGCGTGATCGGCGGGCAGAAGGCGATGGCCGGCCCCGCCGGCGTGTCCGCGGTATCGGTCAGTGCCCGTGCGTGGGAGCGGATCGCCGCCAACGAGCAGGCTCCGCGCCGCTCGTACCTCTCGCTGCTGGACTGGAAGGAGCGCTGGATCGACGGCGGCCGAGCCGCGCTGCCGCACGCTCCGGCGCAACTGGAGATGCTCGCTCTGGAGCAGGCCGCCGACCGTATCGACGCCGAGGGGCTGGACGCGGTGATCGTCCGACACCGGGCGGCGGCCGCGGCTACCCGGGCCGGTGCGCGGGCGATGGGTGGGCTCGCCCCGTACGTCGTGCGCGATGAGGACGCGGCGCCGGCTGCGACGACGCTCCGTGCGCCGGAGGGAACGGACGCCCGGGAGATCGTCGCCGCTGCGCTCGCGGTGGACGCCGCAGTGCCGGTACAGGCCGCGGCGGGCACGCTGGCCAAGGAGATGATCAGGGTGAACCACTATGGCCGCGCGGCCGATCACGCGGTGGTCAGGGCCTCGCTGATGGCACTGGCGGGCGGGCTGCGTGCGCTGGGGGTGGCCGTGGACGCCGAGGGCGCCGCTGTGGCTGCGGACGAGGCCTGGGATGAGGTCGCCGGTAGCTGAAGGCATTGGTGGGGCCGTGTTTCACGTGAAACACGGCCCCACGTGTGTATGCGTAACGCGGCCGTGTGGAGGTGCAACGCGGCTTCGTTTCACGTGAAACGGGGCTCGGGCTCCCGCGCGGGACAGCCGCCTCGTTTCGCATAGGTCGAGGTCGAGGTCGAGGTCGAGGTCGAGGTCGAGGTCGAGGTTCGCGGGCGGGTTCCTTTGCGCTCGACTATTTCGCCAAGGCCCTTATCCTGGGCCCGAGTTGGGCGCCGTCGACAGAGGCGCGCGGTCGAGGCGCGTACGCCCGGGGGGCACGTCGACGGCCTCACAGAGAGCGCCGGTACTGGCCAGCTGCAGCTGCCTGACATCCGTCATTCACCACCCGTCATCTGCTCTCCGTAGTCTGCCGTTCGCTGCCCGCTGCCCGCTGCCTGCCTTCCGCCGTCCGCCATTAGGCGGCGGTTCGCCGCGCCTCCCCCTCGCGCCCTGCTCCCTCCTCTTCGCCGTACTTCCTCCTCCTCGCCCCGGCTCCCTCCTGCTCACCTGCTTCCGCTCACCTCGCTCCCTCCCGCTAGCCGTGCTTGCCCCACTCGCTTGGTCGACCCGGTCGCCACGACCGCGTCCGAGCCTTAAGGATCATGTGTAGATCCCTCCCGTAGAATCGGAATGGTCGACCCGTTTAAAACGGCGGTTCTCGACGCGGACGTCGATGGTTCTCAGGAGGCCCGGGAAATGGCGGACGGCGGTGCCGCACGTGGTGTCCCGTACGCGCGTGCGGATGCGCGGCGCAACAGGGCACTGGTGCTCCAGGCAGCCCGATTCGCCTTCGAGGAACAGGGGTTGGGGGTTCCGCTCGGGGAGATCGCACGCCGCGCGGGCGTCGGGGCGGGCACCGTCTACCGCCATTTTCCTTCCAAGGAAGCCCTGTTCAGGGCGACCATCGTGGAACGGATCGAGCTTTTCACCGACACCGCAAGGGACTTGATCGATGTCGAGGACCCCGGCGAGGTCTTCTTTCGCTTCCTGTCGTCGGTGGTGCGGCTCGCCTCACGGAACAAGGCGTTGTGCGACGCGCTCGTGGCGGCCGGCGCAGGGCGCTTCGAGCCGTCGCCGGGGGTGGGGCGGGACTTCGACGAGGCGCTGGAGGCCCTGCTCGCCAGGGCTCAACAGGCGGGTGCGGTGCGGAAGGACGTCGGGATAAGGGACCTCAGGGCCCTGCTGGTGGGCTGTCTTGCCATGGAGCAGGCCGCATCGGCGGCGGATCCGGAGTCCGCGGCGCGGGGACGGATGACGGTGCTGATGTGTGATGCGCTGCGGGCGGGCCCCGCCGTAACGAAACTTCCACCTGGTGTGGTGAACCGTAACGAATCGCGGTGTGAGGTGTGCGGTACGGCGATTGCCGTGGCTCGTACGGGACGGCCCGCGCGCTTCTGCGGCGGCGCCTGCCGGCAGAAGGCCCACCGGGCGCGGCGGCGGACGCGGCGGAGCTGAAGGCCACCGTGGAGTGAACGCGCCCATCAGAGTGAGCGCGTCCTTCACGGCGTGCGCGCATCCTTCAGAGCGTGAGCTTGAAGCCCAGGTGGGAGGCCTCGAACCCGAGGCGCTCATAGAAGCGGTGCGCATCGATCCGGGTCGCGTCAGAGGTGAGCTGCACCATCTGGCAGCCGAGCGTGCGGGACTCCGCTACCGCCCACTCGATGAGCTGGCTGCCCAGGCCGCCGCCCCGCTCGTCGTGGTGTATCCGTACGCCCTCGATGATCGAACGGGTGGCGCCGCGCCGCGACAGGCCGGGGATGACCGTCAGCTGGAGGGTGCCGATCGTCCGCCCCTCGCGCACGGCGACCACCAGGTGCTGCTGCGGGTCGGCGGCGAGTGCCGCGTATGCGGCGTGATACGGGGCGAGGTCGTCGGGCGACTCGCGGGCGGCGCCCAAGGGGTCGTCGGCGAGCATCGCGACGATGGCGGGCAGGTCGGCTTCGGTCGCGCGGCGTATCTCGATGTCGCTCATGGGCGCGACCCTATGCCGCGCGCTCACAGGGCGGCAGGCGGGTGACCGGGCCGGACGCCCGGCCACCGGACCGTACTCGTCCCCGCGGTCAGTGTTCCGTCGAAGGTGCGAGCGTCTCGACGGCGGTGACCAGCGGCGCCAGCTCAGGACGCTGAGCGGCGTCGTGGAGGGCCTCACGCAGTGCGCCGTCGTGCGTGGGCCGGGCCTCCACCAGGAGCGCGAGCCCGTCAGGCGTGACGTTGGTGTAGATGCCGCGCCGGTCGTCGGGGCACAGGTAGCGCGAGAGGAGCCCCCGATCCTCGAGCCGGGTGACCAGGCGGGTGGTCGCGCTCTGGCTGAGGACGACGGAGTCCGCCACCTGGTGCATCCGCAGATGGCCGCCCGGTCCGTCGTGCTGCTCGCTGAGCACGTTGAGGACCGAGAACTCGCGGACGCTGAGGTCGTGCTGCGTCTGCAGGGCGCGCTCGATGTGCGACTCGATCCGGCCGTGCAGGGCGGAGAGCGCGCACCAGCCCTGCGCGAGCCCGGGGGGCGACGCCGGCGGGCAACCGGGCTCGGCCGTCGCCGGCTGCTGGGCCGCCGCCTGCTCCCGCGTTTCCAGCTTCTCCCGCGTCTGCTGCGTCATCGAAGACCTCCTCAAGGGGCGCACGAACCAGGATAGGGCACTTTCGAAATATCCGGCGCTTGCAATTAACCCGCGTCTGCAATTATTGTGAACGCTCGTAAAGGACGGACGCAATGATCTGAAGGGATCCGTCATGCCTCTCGCGCTCCTGGCCCTTGCCATCGGCGCCTTCGGGATCGGAACGACCGAGTTCGCGGTCATGGGCCTGCTGCCCGACATGGCGGCCGGTTTCGGTGTCTCCATCCCGCTCGCCGGATACGCGACCACCCTCTACGCCCTCGGCGTGGTCATCGGCGCCCCGCTGATGACCGCTCTCGGCACGCGCTTCACGCGCAAGCAGATGCTGACGCTGCTCATGGGCCTGTTCATCGTGGGCAACCTGCTCACGGGCCTCGCGCCCAACTTCGGGATCATGCTGGCCGGGCGGATCGTCTCGGCGTTCACGCATGGCGCTTTCTTCGGCATCGGCGCGCTCGTGGCCGCCGACCTGGTCGCGCCCCAGAAGCGCGCCAGCGCCATCTCGCTGATGTTCAGCGGCCTGACCATCGCGAACGTCGTGGGTGTCCCGGCTGGCACGATGCTCAGCCAGCAGTTCGGCTGGCGCACCACCTTCTACGCCATCACGGCGCTGGGTGTGATCGGCCTGCTGGGCATCGTCAAGCTCGTTCCCGCGCAGCGGGCGAGGGCGGCCTCCCCCATAGGCAGCGAACTGGCGGTCTTCCGCAACCCCCAGGTCGGCCTCGCGATGCTGATGACGATCCTCGGCTTCGGCGGTGTCTTCGCAGCCGTCACCTACCTCGCCTCGATGATGACCGAGGTCACCGGCTTCGCACCGTCCTCCGTCATCTGGCTGACGGCCATCTTCGGCCTCGGCATGGTCGGCGGGAACCTGGTCTCCGGCCGCTTCACCGACCGCGCCATGATGCCGATGCTCTACGTGTCCCTGACCGGTCTGGCGCTCTCACTGGCCGCCTTCCCCTTCACCGCGCACAACAAGATCGCCGCAACCCTCACCATCGCGCTGATCGGCGTCTTCGGCTTCGCGACCGTGCCGCCGCTGCAGAAGCGGGTGATGGACCAGGCGGCCGCGGCGCCCACTCTGGCCTCGGCCGGCAATATCGCGGCCTTCAACTTCGGCAACGCACTGGCCGCCTGGCTCGGCGGGATCGTCATCTCGGCCGGCCTCGGCTACACCGCACCCAACTGGGTCGGTGCGCTGATGACCGTCGCGGCGCTCGTGGTGGCGATATTCGCCTCCGCCCTGGAGCGGCGTCAGACGGGCCGTGGCCGGGTCGTGGCCACCGGGCTTCCCGGTGCGATCGCCGACGAGCCCGTACCGGCGGCGCAGAGCTGACGGTTCCGGACACCGCGCCGGCAGACGCCCCTCCGCACTACTCGCAACACCAGCAATGCCAGCAACACCAGCACCAGCGGCGCCCCGAGCGCCAGCGCCACCCGCACCACACCCCCAAGGACACTTCTCATGAGCACCACCGCCCCCCAGGCCTCCAACCCCCAGGTCTCCACCGCCGATGCCGCCCCCGCTGTCCGCCCCCTCACGGCCCGCGATGCCGACGTCCTCATCGAGGCCGCCGTGCGGGCCGCCGAGGACCTCGGGGTCCGAGGCAGCGTGACCGTTGTCGACGCGGGTGGCCATCTGCTCGGCTTCCGGCGGGACGACACGGCCGTGCTGATCTCCGGGGAGACCAGCACCCGCAAGGCCTACACCGCCCTGCAACTGGACGCGCCGACCGCCGACCTCGTCGATCTCGTGCGGCCTGACGGCCTCTTCCACACGCTGCCCACCGCGTTGGACCGGCCGCTGCTCTTCCTCGCGGGCGGCGTGCCGCTGCACAGGGACGGCCGGCTGATCGGCGCGATCGGCGTCGGCGGCGGTGCCCCCGACCAGGACCACCGGATCGCCACCACGGCGATAGCGGAGGCCGACCTCGCCTGACGACGGTCTTGCCCCGTCCGCTAGCGGACGCCCGCGCCCTCCTTGCCGCTTCGTCGCGCCTGGGGGGTGCGGGTCCCGGTCGACTGCGCCGCACGCAGTCGGCGGCCGTGTTTGGTCAGTCCCCAGGGCTTGAGGACGGAGATCGCGGTGATGAAGAGGTAGGTGGCCGTGGCGACCGCCGGTGCGACGACGAGGCTGAAGTCGGGGGTGGGGCTGCCCGCGGCCGCTTCGGCGGCCAGTTGGTCGATGCCCGGGCGGAGGGAGAAGACCGTCAGCAGCACGGTGACGAGCGTCAACCAGAACTTGATGAAGACCCAGCGGTGCCTGGCCAGTCCCCATGCGGTGCCCAGCGACAGCACCAGTCCGCTGACCAGCGTGGCCAGGGCGATCGGGAGGACCAACCAGTCGCTGAAGATCTTCATCGCGCGGTAGGCGATCGCCGCCGTCTCGGGGGAGCCGGCGGTGAAGCCGGTGACGCTGAGGGTCAGAAGCCCGAGAGTGAGCCCGAGCCAGCTGACGGATACGGCGACATGGAGGACGAGGAGGGCCCGGCGGGCGGGCCGGCGAAGCTGCTGCATACGGTCCACGGTGGCCTCCGCGGCCCCGCCGTACATCTGCCGCCGGGAGTATCCGCGCATACGCGCACCTGAGTACGGCCTCCGTGTCCGCTCCCCTACGGCACCAGGGCCCGTCCGATGGGCCAGAACGCGCAGGCCCTAAGCTCCGCCCCATGGGCACGCTGCATCTGTTCGACATGGACGGGACTCTGCTCCACGGGTCCGCGGCCGCCATCGAGATCTCCCGGCAGCTCGGGCTGGACCGGGAGATCGCCGAGCTGGAGCGCGGTTTCGTGACGGGGGAGCTGACGCCGCTGCAGTATGCGCAGCGGGCATGTGATCTCTGGGCCGCCGAACTGACCGAACTCCATGTGGCCGCGGCCTTCGACGGCGCACCCTGGCTGGCCGGAATTCAGGAGGTCTGGGCGGATATCCGAGCGCGGGGTGAACGGTGCGCGGTGATCTCCCTCTCGCCCAGCTTCTTCGTCGACCGGCTGGTGGGCTGGGGGGCCGACACCGCGCACGCGTCGCGTTGGCCCGCGGTGCCGATCCGGCAGCCGATGGACCCGACCGGCATCCTCTCGCCGGCGGCGAAGGTGCGGATCGCGGATGAACTCTGTGTGAGATACGGGCTGACCCGGGCCGACTGCGTGGCGTACGGCGATTCGCAGTCGGATGCCGAACTGTTCGCGGCGGTGCCCCGATCCGTGGCCGTGAATGCCGATCACCACGTCAGTGACCTGGCCTTCTATGCCTACGCGGGACGCGATCTGCGCGAGGCATACGAACTGGTGCGTACTGGCCGGTAATTCCGAGTTCTCTGCCGGGGATTCGCCCACTGTGTGTGCTGAAAATGCACTCTGTGGGGAGGAACACGCTTATCGGAAGGGCCGTTCGGAGTGTTCCAAGATCAGGTCTTGTGGTTTCAACTACTGCCGGTATGGTCGAGTCCGGCTTGGCGGGGGTGAGGGCTCCCGCGGGTCACTAAGCGCGGGCAAAGCTCGTCAGCATAGCGGTGAAGCGGCCCGTGACGACCGGACTTCCGACTGTTTGTCCGTTGTGATGGGCGGGACTGTCATGCTGCTGACGCGGCGTCTGCTCCGCATTGTCGCAAGGGAGTGGGGTCTGTCCGCTTTGGAGGGGGTTGCCGGAATCGCTTGAGTCGATTAAGAATTCCGGGGCAGGACGGGGGAATTCCGGGCAGTTCCGATCCGCGGAAGTGCTAAGTCAACCGAAAGACGTTCGAGGCGAGGCAGACCATGGACGCTCCGACCACCACGTCGGCCGATGGCGGCTCTTCTGGCGGCAACAGTGGCGGTTGGGGTTGGTTCAATCCGCCGACGAAGAAGTCCTCCGGAGAACAGCAGGAGCGACAGGACGTCCAGGACCGGCAGGACCAGGACGGCCGGCCCGAAGCGAACGACCGGGGCGCACACGACGACCGCGGCCGGCACGCGGACTTCGGCGAGCGGTACGAACCCGGCGAACGGGATGAACGGAACGAACGGGAACGGATACCCAGCCGGCCGGTCAATCCGATCCGGCCGGTAGGCACCGCTGCCACGCGTGAACGCGAGGCGGAGCCGCCGCAGGTTCCTCAACCGCGGCGCGATACGGGCCGTCGGCCCACCGCATCCCCTTATGCCGAGCAGGCCGCCGCATCCCCCTATGCCGAGCAGGCCGCAGCGGGCCACGGGTACGGCGCCCCCTCGTCTCCGTTCGACCCGCCGCACCTCGTGCCCGAGCCCGCCCAGGAACGCGAGCCGTCCCGGGGCCGTGAGCCCGAACCCGTCCACGAGTCGATACGCCGCCCGGCAGCCCCCGCCGGCGGCGTCCCCGCCGCGCAGAACACGGCCCCCGCCCCCTCCGTCTTCACCCCTCAGCGCCCCGCCGCCCCTGCTCCGGAGCCCTCCCTCGACACTCTGGAAGCCTCGGCCTCCGACGCGGCACCGGCCTCTCCCGACGCGATCCTCATCCGCCGCACCATGGCCGAGATCGGGCCGGTGGCGGACAAGGTCACCTCGTACTTCTACGCGCTGCTCTTCGTCCAGCATCCCGACCTGCGGGCGCTGTTCCCCGCCTCGATGGACACCCAGCGCGACCGGCTGTTCAAGGCGCTGCTCACCGCGGCCCAGCACGTCGACAACGGCGAAGTGCTCACCGCGTACCTGTCGAACCTCGGCCGTGGGCATCGCAAGTACGGCACCCAGCCCGACCACTACCCCGCGGTCGGCGAATGCCTGCTCAGGTCGCTCGCGCGCTATGCGACCTCCAGTTGGGGCCCGGAGACCGAGGCCGCATGGGTGCGCGCGTACACCGCGATCTCGCAGATCATGATCGACGCCGCTGCCGAGGACGAGGCCGTGGCACCCGCCTGGTGGCAGGCCGAGGTCGTCTCGCACGAGCTGCGCACGCCCGAGATCGCGGTGGTGACGGTCCGCCCCGACCAGCCCTACCCGTTCCTTGCCGGTCAGTACACCAGCGTCGAAACCCCCTGGTGGCCGCGGGTCTGGCGGCACTACTCCTTCGCCTCCGCGCCGCGCTCGGACGGCCTGCTCTCGTTCCACGTCAAGGCGGTCCCGGCCGGCTGGGTCTCCAATGCCATGGTCCACCGCGCGCGGCCCGGTGACGTCATCCGGCTCGGTGCCCCGGCCGGCTCGATGACCGTCGACCACACCACCCGCAACGGTCTGCTGTGCGTCGGCGGCGGCACCGGCATCGCCCCGATCAAGGCCCTGGTCCAGGACGTCGCCGAACACGGCATCCGGCGCCCGGTCGAGGTCTTCTACGGCGCCCGCAGCGATCACGACCTCTACGACCTCGACACCATGCTGAACCTCGAACAGACCCACCCCTGGCTCTCGGTCCGCCCGGTCGTCGCCACCGGGCCCGCGGTCCGGGGCGGGACCAGCAGTGAGACCGGTCAGCTTCCGGACGCAGTACGGCAATACGGGCCGTTCCGGGAGTACGACGCCTATCTTTCCGGGCCGCCCGGGTTGATCCGCAGCGGCGTGGACGCTTTGGTGGGGGTCGGTATTCCGACCGACCGCATACGGCACGACTCCATAGAAGAGCTGGTCTCGGCAGGAGATTGAGGTCTTGGCAGCACAGGGTGAATTCGAGCCGACAGGCGAGGGGTGGGGCATGCGCGCGCAGGCGCGCCCCGGAAGCGACGGCGAGCACTTGGTGCAGCAGAGGCTTGGCACGACCGAGCGCGCCGACCGCTTCTACCGGGACCAGGTCCTGGACCATCTCAACGCCCGTATGCAGGAGTTCGTGTCCCGGCAGGAGATGTTCTTCCTGTCCACGGCCGACCGGCACGGCGACTGCGATGCGACGTTCCGGGCCGGGCCGCCCGGGTTCCTCCAGGTGCTCGACGAACGGACGCTGGCCTACCCGGAGTACCGCGGCAACGGTGTCATGGCGTCCATCGGCAACATCTCGGAGAACCCCCGCCTGGGCATGCTGCTGGTCGACTTCACCCGCGACCGCATCGGGCTGCACGTCAACGGCCGGGCGCGGGTCGTGATGGACGACGAGATGCGGGCGCACCACGCGGGTCTGCCGGCTGACCCGGTCCCCGGCCGCCGCGCCCAGCTGTGGGTCATGGTCGAGGTCGAGGAGGCGTACATCCACTGCGCCAAGCACATTCCGCATCTGCAGAAGGTCCCGGCGCACCAGCGCGGGGCGCGGGCCTGGGGAACGGACGACTTCAAGCGCAAGGGCGGCGACTTCTTCGGCGCGGCGGCCGAGGTGGGCGAGCGATCGCCGTTCCGGCGCGCGGAGCGCAAGAACGAGCACCTTCGGGGCGGGCTGCACGAGGACACCGGCCCGGCGCCGCGGGGCGCGGGCCGGGAGGACTTCGTGCAGGAGCTGAATGCGGAGTTCCTCGACCGGGTCGAGCGGGTGCTGGCGCGCGCCCAGCCGCGCCGCCCCGCGGAGGACGAACCCGAATTCCGCGGGTGGTTCGACCGGCGCGACGACTGACGTATCCGCCACTGCCGCGGGTGCTGCGGTGCGGCCGCGCGGACTCAGCCCAGATCGGGGGCGTGCATCGCCCGTACGCCTTCGATGTTGCCGTCCAGGTAGTGCCGCAGTGACAGCGGCACGACCTCGACGGAGGCGATCCCGACTCGGGTGAAGGGCACCCGCACGATCTCGTAGTCCCCGCAGGGCTCCTCGACCTCCGGTCCGTGGCGGCGCGCGGGGTCCATCGAGTCGAGCCGGCACACGAAGAAGTGCTGTACCTTCACGCCGTCCACCCCGCCGTCGCTGATGTGCTCGACGGTGTCGACGAAGACCGGCACCACGTCCTTGATCTTCGCGCCCAGCTCTTCGTCCAGTTCACGGTGGAGGGCGTCGATGACGGTAGCGTCCTCGGGCTCGACCCCGCCGCCGGGGGTGATCCAGTACGGGGCCCGGCCCGGTTTGGTGCGCTTGATCAGAACAAGATCCGCGCCGTCGAGCAGAATCGCGCGGGCGGTGCGTTTGACGACTGGCCGTACGGTCATAGTCGACAGATGCCGCAACCGCAGCCTGGTGAAACCCCTGCCCCTTCGTCACCAGTCGACGGCGGACCGCAGCAGCGACTCATGCGCCCGGGCGATATGCGGCAGGCCCAGGGTCCCGGTCCGTACGGCGAGGAAGTAGGTGCGCAGCGGGGGCACCGGCGGGTCGAGCAGTGCGACGACCTCTCCGCAGTCCAGTGCCTCGGCACACAGATAGCGGGGCAGCACGGCGAGCCCCGCACCGGCCGTGACGCAGGACAGCACTGCCCGGAGATCGGCGGCGATCACGGCGGCGGAGGCCGCCGGCTTGGCGTCGAAGACCGCCGACCAATAGCGGGCGATCAGCGGCAGGCTCTCATGGACCTCCACGAGCGGTACGGGTTCCAGCACGCGGACGCCCCCGGCCTGCAGCACCGCCGGACCGCCCAACTGGGCCGCCCAGCGCGGTGCGGCGATCAGGACATGCTCCTCGTCGCACAGCGGGGTCGCGGTGAGCAGTCCGCCACGCGGCCGGGTGGTGGTGACGGTCAGGTCGTGGTGGCCGGCGGCCAGACCGGTCAGCAGCTCGTCGGTGGCGCCGAAGGCGGTGCGTATGGAAAGGCCCTGGGCGATGAGCGGCGTCAGTGCGGGGAGCGCGCGCTCGGCGAGGAACTCCGGGGGGCCGGCGAGATGGAGGGTGCGGGTGACGGAGTCCCGGTCCAGGCCGGTCTCGGTGATCTCGGTGAGCGCGTCCAGATGCGGCGCCACTTTGTGGGCGAGCTCGTCGCCGATGGTGGTGGGGGTGACGCCACGGGCGTAACGCAGGAAGAGCGGGCGGCCCAACTGGCGTTCCAGCGCCCGGATCTGGCTGGTCACCGCGGGTTGGGAGAGGCCGAGTAACGCTGCGGCACGGGTGAAGGAGCCGGCTCGGTGCACCGTGACGAAGGTGCGCAGCAGAGCCAGATCCATCGCGTACCTCCTGCGCCCCTCGGAAGCCTGGTCGCGGGCCAACTATAAATTTGTCGATAGGGCTGTGTCGCTAGCGTGATTGGACACTGACGCTCAGTCAACTAGCCTTGTCTCAGCGGTTCGTTTCACGTGAAACAGCTGGTTTCACGTGAAACACGTGGACTTGGTCCACGCGAGCCGCGGCCGGCAGGGTGACGAGGGGGGATACCCTGCCGGCCAGTTACGTCCGGTCAGCTCTGCGCGGCCTCGTGCGCCGCGACATCCAGTGCGCGGAGAACGTCCGCGACCAGGTCCTCCGGTTCCTCGACGCCGACCGACAGACGAATGAAGCCCTCGGGCACGGCGTCGCCGCCCCAGCGGGCGCGTCGCTCGGCGCTGGACCGAACGCCGCCGAAGCTCGTTGCATCGTCGACCAAGGTCAGCGCGGCCAGGAACCGCTCCGCGTGCGCCTTGTCCGGCAGTACGAACGAGACCACGGAGCCGAAGCGGCCAGGGCGCATCTGCTGGGCGGCGAGGAGGTGGGAGGGGTCGGACGGCAGTCCGGGGTGGCGCAGGCCGGTGACCTCGGGGCGGCCGGCCAGCGCCGTGGCAAGCGTCAGTGCGCCGGCCGATTGCTGACGGACGCGCAGTGCGAGGGTGGCGAGTGAGCGATGCGCGAGCCAGCTCTCCATGGGGCCCGGGATCGCGCCCACGGTCTTGCGCCACAGCCGTACGGACTCGGCCAGCGCGGCATCGCGGGTGCTGACATACCCCAGCAGGACATCGCCATGGCCGGTCAGCGCCTTGGTGCCGCTGGCGACCGAGAAGTCCGCGCCCAGGTCCAGTGGGCGCTGGCCGAGTGGGGTGGCGAGGGTGTTGTCGACGGCGACGAGGGCGCCGCGCCGGTGCGCCCCGTCGGCCAGCCGCCGGATGTCGCAGACATCGAGCCCGGGGTTGGAGGGCGTCTCGATCCACAGCAGCCGGGCACCGTCCAGCACGTCGAGCTGCGCGTCATGTGCCGTGGGTGCCGTACGGACCTCGATGCCGTAGCTCTCCAGGCGGGTGCGGACGGCCGGCAGCAGCTGGTAGCCGTCGCTGGGCAGGACCACCGCGTCGCCGGAGCGCAGATGGGAGAAGAGGACGGCGGTGATCGCCGCCATCCCGGACGCGAAGGTGACGGTATGGGCGCTCCCGTCCGGCGACTCGAGCTCACCGATGGCCCTCTCCAGGCGGGTCCATGTCGGATTGGCGTCCCGTCCGTACGTGTAGGGGCCGACGGCGTCGCCGGGCAGGTGGAAGTGCGCCGCGAAGACCGGACCGGGGAGGGCCGGCTCGAATGCCTCCGGCTCCGGAAGCCCGGCTCGTACGACGCGGGTGCCGTCGCCCGTCATATGTCCTCCTTCTCCTGCGGGTGGTGCGGGACCCGCACCGGGCGTCGGTCGTCGTGCCCGGGCGCGCGGGCCGGGACGACGGTGCGGGCGGTGACCGCGGTGCGTACCGCTGCCAGCAGGCCCTCGCTCGCCGCCTCGATCATCTCCAGGCACTCCTCGAAGTCCGCGAAACCGCCGTAATACGGATCGGGTACGTCGAGATCACCCGCCGTGTCTGCCGCGTAGGAGCGCAGCAGGCGGACCTTGGCGGCGGCGTCGGCCGTGGGGGCCAGCCGCCGCAGCTCGCGCAGATGCCCGGAGTCGAGCGCGATGACCAGGTCGAGGCGGTCGAACCAGGCGGCACGGAACTGCCGGGCGGTGTGGGCGGAGGGGTAGCCGCCCGCGCGCAGCACGGCGACCGTGCGCGGGTCGGCTCCGTCGCCCTCGTGCCAGCCGCCGGTGCCGGCGCTGTCCACCTCGACCAGGGCGTCGAGCCCGTCCTCCGCGAGGTGGGCGCGGAAGACGGACTCCGCCATCGGCGAACGGCAGATGTTGCCCGTGCAGACGAAGCAGATACGGAACGCGGCGGTCAAGGATCAGTCCTCGTCGGGAAGGATCACATGCATCGCCCAGGAGACGATGGAGATGATCACGCCGCCGAGCAGGGCCGTCCAGAAGCCGTTCACATGGAAGGCGAGGTCGACCTTGCCGGCGAGCCAGGATGTCAGCAGCAGCATCAGCGCGTTCACGACCAGCGTGATCAGGCCGAGCGTGAGGATGAACAGGGGGAAGGACAGCAGCTTCACCACGGGCTTGACGAGGAAGTTGACCAACCCGAAGAGCAGTGCGACGAGGATCAGGGTCAGTACCTGGCGGCCGGTGTTCTCGCCGGTGAGCGTGATGTCCTTGAGCAGCCAGATGGCCACGGCAAGCGCCGCGGCGTTGGCGATCGTCTTGACCAGAAAATGCTTCATGGTGAGATCGTCGCAGACGAGTCTGAACCATCAAGGGGTGCGAACGGCATGAAGGCCTTCAGGCTGGATGAACTGGAAGCGGAGCGGGCCGCCAACGACGGCGCGTACCTGCAGTTCATCAGGGAACGCAACATGTCGGTCGGGCTGTACGCGCTGGACGCCGGCAGCATCGATCCGCAGCAGCCGCACGCCCAGGACGAGGTGTACTTCGTGGTCAGCGGCCGGGGAGCGATCACCGTCGGCGCGGAGACGGAGCCGGTGGCGCGCGGAAGCGTGGTCTATGTGCCGGCCGGGGTTCCCCACAAGTTCCACCACATCAGCGAGGATCTCAGGGTGATGGTGGTCTTCTCTCCTCCTGAGAGCTAAGGGTCGAAGCCCGATACCCGTAGGGGATGGCTCAGGGGAGGACCGGGGCTGCGAAGCCCCCACGGCCGTGCTCCGCGCCCTAGCATCGTTGGTGATGGGAGAACCGGAGACGGCCAGGCAGCGGCCCGGCGCGCGGACGGTGCCATCGGCGCACAGCACAGACAGTGCGGTGGACAGATAGCGCGGTACAGACACCGTTACAGACAGAAAGCAGGGCAGAGCAGTGGCTGGTAAGGGGATATTCGCAGGGCTTCCGTGGTGGGTCACCTGGGTCGTGGTGCCTGTCGTCCTGATCGTGGTCTTCGGAGGATTTCTCGCCTCGGCGCTCGGGTTCCTGGTCGGCGTGCTGTTCAAGCTCCTTATCGCGGCGGCCCTCATTGCCGGAGTCGTCTACCTCGTCCGCAGGTTCAACGGCTCGTCGTCGTCCTCGTCGAAGAGCGACTGGTAAGCCACACCCTCCGTCCGGACGACTGCGTCCGGACGACCCTGTCCGTGCCGACGCATCACCCGACGTGCACCACCCGACGCGCACCGCCCCACTCCGTTCAACGGCGGCCCCGCACGTCGAATGTCGGCCCGACCCTGCCTCCGCACGCCAACTAGTGCGCCAGGTGGGTTAACTCCTCTGCCTTTCGGCTTACTGCCCCGATCGGCGGAGTTAGAGTGCGGATCGCAGGCGTCTTCCGGATGGTGACGTTCCGGAAAATACCGAGTGAGGCGAGGCCGGGCCGGCGTCATCGCGGAAGCCTGGGAGACGCGCGCGGTCGTGGGAGCGGGTCCTGCGACCGGGGCCCCCGTGCCCCACGGCGAGCGGATCTGGGGGTTGGCGTTGGCAATGGTGAACGGCGAATCCACCTCACACCCCACCTTGATCGGTTCGGTGCAGCGAGCGCTCCGACTGCTGGAGGCGGTGAGCGCACACGCCGATGGAGCGCCGGCCAAACAACTCGCCAGGGAAACCGGACTGCCGCTGCCGACGACCTATCACCTGTTGCGGACCCTGACATACGAGGGCTATCTGCAGCGCGAGAACGGCGTCTTCGTCATCGGTGCGGCGGCGGAGGCCATCGGCCAGGCAGGAGCCAGGCACCGGCAGCGGGCCCAGATCTCCGAAGCGCTGGCCGTGGCGGGCCGGAAGCTGGGCGCCGCCGTCTACTTCGCCGTCTACCGGGAGGGTGAAGTGGAGGTAGTGGCGGTCGCCGACAACCCGGATCGGCCGCCGGTGGTGGAATGGGTTGATTTTCGTACCACCGCCCACGCTCATGCGATCGGGCAGTGTCTGCTCGCGCAGCTTGACGAGGCATCGAGGAAGGAGCATCTGTCGCGGTATCCCCTGCAGTCGATAACGCCCTATTCCCTGCGATCTGAGGACGAATTGCTGCGCCGCTTGGATACGGTGCGTCGCGGTCAGGTGGCCTTCGAGCAACAGGAATATGCCCTGGGCACGGTGTGTTCGGCCATCCCCATCCAGGTCGGCGCGGCCGCGGCGACGTTGGCGGTGTCACTTCCCGCCAACGAACTGCACCGATTGCGGTCCGTTACGGATCGACTACGAAAAATGGCGGAGGCGACACTAACGACACTCGCCTTCTCTATCAGTATCTGAAAACTCACTCCTTGTGATCTGCCTGCACGTGGCCGACGATGGCGGCAATAGGGCTACGGGGGATGTTTCCCGGCCATCTCCGATCAAGTGCGGGGCAGTGGTTGATGACCGACACAGTTCAGGCAGAAGTGATCATGAGCTTCGTCGTCTCCGAGGAGCTCGCGTTCCGGATTCCGGTGGAGCTGGACTTCGACAGCGCCGATCCCTACGCCGTCCGCCTCACCTTCGACCTGCCCGGTGATGCGCCCGTCACCTGGGCCTTCGGACGTGAGCTGCTGCTGGACGGCTTAAGCCGGCCGTCCGGTGAGGGTGATGTGCGGATCGAGCCGGCCTCGCCCGAGCATCTCAGCGATGTCTTCATCAGCCTCCAAGTAGGCGCCGAGCGCGCCCTGTTCCGGGTGAGCGCGGCGCCGCTGGTCGCCTTCCTGGACCGTACGGACCGGCTCGTGCCGCTCGGCAAGGAAGAGGTCTGCGACACGTTGGAGGCCGTACTGGACCGGATCCTCACGGAGGCGCCCGCCGGCTGACCCCGGCCCCAACGCCCCGTCCACACCGGCGCCACACGGGTCCGCCGGTCCCTTTACATGCCCGCGCGCCCTTCCGAGCCTCGTGTGCGGCATGCCCGTACCGCTACTGCTTGCGTCGTCTGCCATGCCCTCCACGCCGTCCCGACCGGCCGCGCGACGCAACGTCGGCGCCCCCTGCCCCCGAAGTCCCTGCCCCCGAACCCGCTGTCCCCGGCGCGCCGCGTGTGCCGTCGTTCTTGCGGTCCGCCGAGACGACGAGCGCCGCCAGAAGCGTCGTCAGTGGCACCGAGGCGACCAGGCCGATGCTGCCGACCAGCGTGCGGACGATCTCCTCCGCCACCACCTCGCTCGTGGTGACCGTACCGACGCTGCTCTGTGCGATCGAGAACAGCAAAAGCAACGGCAGCGCGGCACCCGCGTAGGCCAGGACGAGAGTGTTGACGACGGACGCGATGTGGTCACGGCCGATCCGCATCGCCGCGCCGTAGAGCTTGCGCCAGCCCGCCGTCGGGTCCGCCTCCTTCAGCTCCCACACCGCGGCGGTCTGGGTCACCGTCACATCGTCGAGCACACCCAGCGACCCGATGATGATCCCCGCCAGGAGCAGACCGCGGATCTCGATGTTCGGGTAGAGCCCGTGCACCAGCCCGGTCGTGTCGTCCGTATTGCCCGTCAGCAGCGCCCAGCCGATGAAGACCGAACCGAGCAGTGCGATCAGCAGTAGCGAGGCGAGGGTGCCGAGTACCGCCACGGATGTACGGGCCGTCAGCCCATGACACAGGTAGAGGGCGATCAGCATGATCGCGGAGCCCCCCACCACGGCCACCACCAGCGGATTGGAGCCCTGCAGGATCGCCGGGAGGATGAACAGCGTCAGGACGACGAAGCTGGCCGCCAGTGCGACCAGCGCGAGCACCCCGCGCAGGCGGCCGACGACCACGACGGCGATGGCGAAGATGCCTGCCAGTACCCACATCGGAAGAGACCGGTCGACATCGGTGACCGAGTACTGCAGTTCCCTGGGTGCCTTGGGGGAGTACGACACCACCACCTCCTGCCCGGTGGTGTAGTGCCGCAGGGCGTCCGGCGTCACCACCGTCTGGAAGGTGCGCCCGGCGTTCTCGCCCGTGATGACCTTGATGGTCGCCTGCTGGCAGGGCTTGTCCGGTGCCGCTCCCCCGGCCGGTGGCCGCCCCGTCGGCGACGGAGGCTGAGGCTGCTGCTCGGCATGGACATCCGCGCAGTTCACCTCCGCCACCTTCACCACTCTGGCCCGCTCGGTGGGTTGGTCGAAGCCGACGCCGGAGGGTTTGTGCCCCGGTGCGCCGCCCGGCCAGAGCACGACCAGGCCGACCGCGACCGCGGTGGCGAACGGGATCAGTACCGCCGCGATGACCTTGCGCAGATGCCGCGAGACGGGCGCGGCAGGGCCGTGTCCGTGACCGTGCGAGTGCGCGGCAGGATGGGGGTGGGATTCGTGAGAGCTCACCCACAGATCATTGCAACAACTCATGGGGCCCCCTGTTCACCCCGCTACGTCGGCCGCTACCGTGGTGCCACCTTTGCAATCGCGGGAGCTCGGAGCACCGGGCTGAGAGGGCGCTGACCTTCGTCCCAGTGATGTTTCACGTGAAACGTCGATGGACGAAAGCCGCTGCGTCGACCGCCGAACCTGTTACCGGGTAATGCCGGCGTAGGGAGTTGGGTCTCATGACTCTGCAGGATGCACGCACGCCCAAAAACGAAAACGGTGCCGGCAGCGAGCCGCAGATCGGCTGGCACAAGGGCTATGTCTCCGGATCGCGCCCGGATCTTCGGGTCCCGGTCCGGCGGGTGCACCTCACCAACGGCAAGCACGTGACGCTCTACGACACGTCCGGGCCGTACACCGACCCCAACATCGAAACCGATGTCCGTCGTGGCCTCGCGCCGCTGCGGGAGAACTGGATCATCGCTCGCGGCGACACCGAGGAGTATGCGGGCCGCCCCATGCGGCCGGAGGACGACGGCCTCAAGCACACCTCACCGCGCGGTGGCCTCAAGAACCTGGACGCGGTCTTCCCCGGCCGTCCGCGCCAGCCCCGCCGTGGCCGCAACGGCGCCGCCGTCACCCAGCTCGCATACGCCCGGCGCGGCGAGATCACCGCGGAGATGGAGTACGTCGCCCTCCGCGAGAACGTCACGCCCGAGTTCGTACGGGACGAGATCGCGGCCGGCCGCGCCGTGCTGCCGTCCAACGTCAACCACCCGGAGATCGAGCCGATGATCATCGGCAAGAACTTCCTGGTGAAGGTGAACGCCAACATCGGTAACTCGGCGGTCACCTCCTCCATCGAGGAGGAGGTGGAGAAGATGACCTGGGCGACCCGCTGGGGCGCCGACACGGTCATGGATCTGTCCACCGGACGCAACATCCACACCACCCGCGAGTGGGTGCTGCGCAACTCCCCCGTCCCGATCGGCACCGTCCCCCTGTACCAGGCGCTGGAGAAGGTCGACGGCAAGGCCGAGGAGCTGACCTGGGAGATCTACAAGGACACCGTCATCGAACAGGCCGAGCAGGGCGTCGACTACATGACGGTGCACGCCGGTGTGCTGCTCCGCTACGTCCCGCTCACGGCCCGCCGCAAAACCGGCATCGTCTCCCGAGGCGGCTCGATCATGGCCGCCTGGTGCCTCGCGCACCATCAGGAGTCGTTCCTGTACACGCACTTCGAGGAGCTCTGCGAGATCCTCGCCTCGTACGACGTCACCTACTCGCTCGGTGACGGACTGCGCCCCGGCTCCATCGCGGACGCCAACGACGAGGCGCAGTTCGCCGAGCTGCGGACACTCGGCGAGCTGAACACCATCGCCAAGCGGCACGGCGTGCAGACCATGATCGAGGGCCCGGGCCATGTCCCGATGCACAAGATCAAGGAGAACATCGACCTCCAGCAGGAAATCTGCGAAGAGGCACCGTTCTACACGCTCGGTCCGCTGACCACCGACATCGCGCCCGCCTACGACCACATCACCTCCGGCATCGGCGCGGCGATGATCGCCTGGTGGGGCACCGCGATGCTCTGCTACGTCACGCCCAAGGAGCACCTGGGCCTGCCCGACCGCGACGACGTCAAGACCGGCGTCATCACGTACAAGATCGCGGCCCATGCGGCGGACCTGGCCAAGGGCCACCCGGGAGCCCAGGAATGGGATGACGCGCTCTCCGACGCCCGCTTCGAGTTCCGCTGGGAGGACCAGTTCAACCTGGCCCTCGACCCGGACACGGCACGCGCGTTCCACGACGCGACGCTGCCCGCGGAGCCGGCGAAGACGGCCCACTTCTGCTCGATGTGCGGCCCGAAGTTCTGCTCGATGAAGATCAGCCGAAGCATCACCGAGCAGTTCGGCGGCGACGCGGACGCGACGCCGGAGGAGATCGAGGCGGGAATGCTGGAGAAGTCCAAGGAGTTCGCGGCCGCGGGCAACCGTGTGTACCTGCCGCTGGCGGACTGACTTCCGCGCCTGAGAGTAACGGCGGAGGCCCAGATGGGGCCCCGCCGTTACGGTGCGCTGGCTGGGCTCCGGGTGTCGGCCGGCCGCGGACGAGGCCCTTCCGTGAACGGATTCTGATCGGCGTCGGCCTTGACGACGTAGACCTCCCAGGGCTCCTTGCCGGGCCCGTGGACCCAGACCTTGTCCTGGAGGGCGTAGCAGCAGGAGGTGTCGTTCTCTGTGAACGTCGCCAGTCCGGCTTCCGTGAGGCGGTCGGTGGCTGCGGTGACCTGCTCGGTGGAGGTGACTTCGATGCCGAGGTGGTCCAGGCGGGTCTCCTGGTCGGCTTCGCCCTCGATCAGGACGAGCTTGAGCGGCGGTTCGGCGATGGCGAAGTTGGCGTATCCCGGGCGGCGCTTGGCCGGCTCGACGCCGAAGAGCTTGGCGTAGAACGCCACCGAAGCGTCGAGGTCGGAAACGCTGAGGGCGAGCTGAACGCGGGACATCACGGCCTCCTCGGCACGTTGTATTGACGTCTTTCGATTCAAGCTTGCGCCGTGGATCGAAGTTCGTCAACATAGACATATGTCGAATCAAGAGCTTGAGGTGCTCGGTCAGGTCCAGGAGTGCTGCCCGGGGCTGCTGACCGCGCCGTTGGACGAGGAGCAGGCCGGCGAGCTGGCGAAGGTCTTCAAGGCCCTCGGGGATCCGGTGCGGCTGCGACTGCTGTCGATGATCGCCTCCCGGGCCGGCGGCGAGGTGTGCGTGTGTGATCTGACGCCGGCCTTCGAGCTGTCCCAGCCGACGATCTCCCACCACCTCAAGCTCTTGAAGCAGGCCGGGCTGATCGACTCCGAACGCCGCGGGACGTGGGTGTACTACCGGCTGCTTCCCGAGATGACCGACCGGTTGGCCGGCATCCTCACCCGCCCCGTCGGCCGGCCCCTCTCCCCGCCCGCCGAGGCGCCCGCGGAGGCCGCCTCGTGACCACGCGGAACAGCGCTGCGGGGCCGGTCGCGGCCCGACTGTCGTTCCTTGACCGCTTCCTGGCCGTATGGATCCTGCTGGCCATGGCCGCCGGCCTGGTCCTGGGCCGCGCGGTGCCGGGCCTGGGGGACGCGCTGGCACAAGTGACCGTCACCGGCGTCTCCCTGCCGATCGCGCTGGGCCTGCTGGTGATGATGTATCCGGTGCTGGCCAAGGTCCGCTATGACCGTCTGGACAGTGTCACCCGGGACCGCCGCCTGCTGATCCCCTCCCTGGTGATCAACTGGATCGCCGGCCCCGCCGTGATGTTCGCGCTCGCCTGGCTCTGCCTGCCCGACCTGCCGGAGTACCGGACCGGGTTGATCATCGTGGGGCTGGCCCGGTGCATCGCCATGGTCATCATCTGGAACGACCTGGCCTGCGGCGACCGCGAAGCCGCCGCCGTCCTGGTGGCCCTGAACTCCGTCTTCCAGGTCCTCGCGTTCGGCCTGCTGGGGTGGTTCTACCTCTCCGTCCTGCCCGGCTGGCTCGGCCTGCAACAGACCGGACTGAACGTCGGCGTGTGGGAGATCGCCCGGAGCGTGCTGATCTTCCTCGGCGTCCCCCTGGCCGCAGGGTTCCTCACCCGCCGCTTGGGCGAGAAGACCAAGGGCCGCACCTGGTACGAGACGAAGCTGATCCCCCGCATCGGCCCCTTCGCGCTCTACGGGCTGCTGTTCACCATCGTCGTGCTCTTCGCCCTCCAGGGGGACGCGATCGTCTCCCGCCCGCTGGACGTCGCACGCATCGCACTGCCGCTGCTGGTGTACTTCGCGCTCATGTGGGCCGGTTCCATGGCACTGGGCAAGGCCGTCGGCCTGAACTATCCGAGGGCGACGACGCTGGCGTTCACGGCGGCCGGCAACAACTTCGAACTGGCCATCGCCGTCGCCATCGCGACCTTCGGCGCCACGTCCGGCCAGGCCCTGGCCGGCGTCGTCGGCCCTCTCATCGAGGTGCCGGTACTGATCGGCCTGGTCTACGTCGCCCTGGCCGCCCGCCGCCTCTTCCCTGACACCCCCGCCCCGGCCGCCGTGCCGGCCGGTCTCCAGGAGCATGTCCATGACTGACTCCCGCAAGCCATCGGTGCTGTTCGTGTGCGTCCACAACGCCGGACGCTCGCAGATGGCCGCTGCCTTCCTCGCCGACCTCGCCCAGGGCAAGGTGGAGGTCCGCTCGGCCGGTTCCGCCCCCGCCGACACCGTCAACCCGGCCGTCGTCCAGGCGATGGCCGAGATCGGTATCGATCTCTCGGCCGAGACGCCAAAGGTGCTGACTGCCGAGATGGTGCAGGCATCCGACGTGGTGATCACCATGGGCTGCGGCGACGCCTGCCCGGTCTTCCCCGGCAAGAGGTATCTCGACTGGACGTTGGCGGACCCGGCAGGCCGGGGTGTGGCAGCCGTCCGGCCGATCCGCGACGAGATCCGGGCCCGCATCCGGGAGTTGCTGACCGACCTCACTGACTGAGCGACGCCGACGGACCTCGGGCTCACCGGCGGAACGAGCCTCCCGAAGCCCCAGCGACGGCGGACGTGGCCGGTGTCAGGCGTCGCAGGCCCACGGAGACCGGCGAGACACGCCCTACCTAGGGCCTGACCCATCGGACACGCCCTAGTCCGGCGTGTGATCCGGCCTCCCGTAATCCGGGCTGGTGAAGTCCGGGCTGGAGTAGCGGGGGCGGGAGCCCGACGAGCCGCTGTCGGGGCTGGTGAATTCGGGGCGGGTGTAGCCGAGGGTGGGTATGCGGCTCTCGGGGGCCGTGGTGCGGCGCGGGACGTAGCGGACCGGGTCGTCGTCGGGGGCGGCCGCCGGATCGGCCAGCGCTTCACGGAGAAAGGGCAGCAGACCGCGCTCCAGGAGGGCGCACCGCCAGGCCTCGCGGGCGTCGTCCAGCGCCTCGCCCAGCTCGTCGGCTCTGGTGGACCGGGCGGACGGGCCGTTGCGCAGCGCCGTGACGAGCAGGCCGCCCATCGCGACGAGGGACCCGGCGGCGGCCAGCGCGGCGAAGATCCAGCCGACGCTGATCAGCGGCTCCGCAAGGGACTTGTCGGGGCTGATGGTGCGCAGGACGTAGCCGATGAGGAGGAAGAGGACCGCGGCGATGCCCGCGAGGACCGGGGCGAGGACGGTGATCATCGCGGCCAGCCCGGCACCGGTGGTTTCGGCCTCGCCCATGGCCGCGGCGGTGGCCAGTCCCAGCCCCCCGTCGGCGGCCTCGCCCAGCTCCTCGCCGCTCACGCCGGCGCCGGACGATGCGGGCGCCGGCGCGCGCAACTCGGCGCGGAGCTGCACAAAGCGCTGGTATTCGGCCGTTGCGCAGGCGGCGATGGCGGTGGTCGCGCTGAGCGCCATCGTGCGCAACTGCTCGGTGCTCAGGTGCTTTCCCGCGGCGGCGGTGGGGTCGTCCGGGCGGTATTCGGCGGTACGCAGCGCCTCATCGAGGAGCCGCGTGAATTCCGCGCGATCCTCGTTCAGCAGGTGCGGAGCGCTGTTCATGTGCATCCCCCGATGCTCCGTAGGGCCGTACGGCCGGCGTTGGCCGGGCAGTGGGCGGAAACGGAGGAGAGCCTGCTACGGATAGCCCGATGGTAGAGCGACTCCGGCATGGGGTGACAGAGAGTTTGCGGAAATTGAGTAATGCCACGACCGGATTCCGTCTGTGCCGCCCCCCGATTCCGACCCGGCCGACCAGCCGCCAGGCTTGCCGTACACCTGCCCCCGGAACGCTCAGCCAGTCAGCGGAAGTTGAACGACCAGCAGCTTTCCGGCCATCGTGATGCCGCCGTCCATGGCGATCGCCAGACCGTCGGCGTAGACATGCGGACCGTCGACGGCGATGCCGTCGCCCTCGCTGTCCTCCGTGCCGACCTCGCCCAGCAGATACGGGATCGGGCTGTGGCCGTGGACGACGCGGTCGCCGCCGTAGGCGTCCAGCAGCTCGCGTACGGCCTGCGAGCCGGACTCGTCGCGGAAGGCGAAGCGCTTGGTGAACTTGCGGAACAGGTCCCAGACTTCGTCGGCGTCGCTGCGGGTGAGCACGTCGTGGACGTTGTCGTTGACGGCCTCGATGGAGTCGCCGTAGTCGAGGTAGGCGGTGGTGTCGGAGTGCACGAGCAGATGCCCGTCCTCCTCCATCACGGCGTCCAGCCGGGCCATCCACTGGAGGTGGTGGTCCTGCAGCCGGTCCATATCGGTCTTCTGACCGCCGTTCAGGAGCCAGGCCGCCTGGAAGGAGGCGGTGCCGGCACCGGACTGCACGGGGGTGTCGCCGAACCGCTTGGCGCCCAGCAGCAGGAGCTCGTGGTTGCCCATCAGGGCCTTGCAGTAGCCGCCGGCCGCCGCGGCCTGGGCGGACAGCTGCATGACCAGGTCGATCACGCCGATGCCGTCCGGGCCGCGGTCGGTGAAGTCGCCGAGGAACCAGAGCCGGGCGTTGCCGGCCGCCCAGTTGCCGTCGGCGTCGATCAGGCCCTCGGCGGCCAGCGCCTCGCGCAGCTCGTCGTAGTAGCCGTGCACATCGCCGACGACGTACAGCGGGCCCATGCCCTCGGGCGCGTCGGTGTCCTCGGCCGTCTCGGGCGCCGGGACGACGGCCGGGCGGTCGATGAGGGTGTCGGTGCGGCCCGGGGTGATGACCGGCAGGTCGCGCGCGGTCGGGGTGTACTCCTCGGGCAGCTCGACCGGCTGGGCCGCGGGCGGCGCCACGGGGGGCGCGGCCGGGGGGCCGGCGGGCAGATGGAGCGGCGGACCGGCAGGCGGGACGGGCGACCCGGCGGACATTCCGGGCAACGGAGCGGACTCCGGAGTGCGTCCCCCCATGGTCCACACCATGGGTCCCTGACTGGCCCCCTGAGTCATCGACCCCTCCACCGTTGCGCCGCCGTGCACCTCTCGGACCTTTGCCTGGTCGACGGCGGTCCGCGGTGTCGTCCGCCCATCATAGGAATGCCGATCGCGGGTTGTGACGCACCCGGGGGTGGTCAATCCGGCGGAGCCCGCCGTTCACGGCTGATTTCTCCCGTGATCGACCAGTTTTTTCCTGGCCGACGAGGCGCCCGGTATTGGCCGGAACGCCCGCTCGTCCGTATATGGCAGCACGCTCACTCGCCTGCGGGTTTCCGTGGCGGGCTGACCGTCGTCCTGGGGGACCGTCGCTGGGACGAGGTCCGCACGATCAGATCGGTCGGTATCACCTGTTCGATGGGCCGCCCGTTGTCGAGTCCTTCGATGGCGTCGATGAGGATCTGGACGACGGCGGTGCCGATGCGGCGCGGCTTGAGGGACAGGGTGGTGATGGGCGGCTCGGTGGTGGCGTAGACGGTGGACTCGCTGCAGCAGACCAGCAGCAGGTCCTCCGGAACCCGCAGGCCGTAGCGCCGGGCGGCGGCGAGCAGGTCGGTGCCGTTGGGGTCGAAGAGCCCGTAGACGGCGTCCGGCCGGTCCGGGCGGGCCAGCAGCCGGTCGGCGGCGACGGCTCCCGCGCACGGGTCGTGCGCCGGGTAGGACTCGTAGACCGGGTCCTGGCCTACCCGCTCGCACCAGCTCAGATAGGCGGTCGTCGACAGCCGGGTGTAGGTGTCGGTGGTGGTGCCCGTGAGCAGGCCGATGCGGCGGGCGCCGGCGTCGGCGAGGTGGTCGAGCAGGCCGAGCACGGCGGCTTCGTGATCGTTGTCGACCCAGCCGGTGACCGGCAGGGTGCCGCCGGGGCGGCCGTCGGAGACGACGGGGATGCCGTGCCGGACGAGCTCGGTGACGACGGGGTCCCCGTCGGCGGGGTCGATGACGACGGTGCCGTCCAGGGCGACGTTCGACCACACGTCGTGGCGGGAGGTCGCGGGGAGGATGACCAGCGCGTAGCCGCGGGCCAGGGCCGCGGAGGTGGCGGCTCTGGCCATTTCCGCGAAGTACGCGAATTCGGTGAAGGTGAAAGGTTCATCCCCGTACGTGGTCACGGTCAGGCCGAGGAGCCCTGACTTGCCGGTACGGAGCGTGCGGGCGGCTGCGGACGGGCGGTAGCCCAGCCGGTCGGCCACCTCGCGGACGTGGCTACGGGTGGCATCCGGAAGCCGGCCCTTGCCGTTGAGCGCGTCGGAGACGGTCGTGATCGACACACCGGCTGCGGCGGCCACGTCCCGGATGCCCGCCCGCCCCAGCCGGCGACCGGTCGACCGGCTCACCTGGTGCTTCCCTGCTGCTGTCATGGCGAGCCGATAGTAGGGCTCGATAGGGCCAATCGCGGGGCTCGAACGAAGACGGTGAAAAGGCACGTTTCTGCATGGTGATGAAGAGTCAACTCCCTATCAAATAAAGGGCGTTGAGGTAATCGTCGATCATTTGGGGGGTGATCTGACGTCCTTGCCTGGCGATCGGTTCAGGTCTCGAAGCGGTCTCAAGTCACCTTGACGAGGGATGCGCGCCACGGCGCGAGCCACCGGCGCGCGCTGGTTCGGGGAGCGCGCCCCGGAGGCTGTGCGCGGGGTTGCGTCGAGCGGCCGGGCGGGGGCGGACGCGGTGCGTGCGGCGATCCGGGGCCCGGCCGGGGCTGACGCCGAGCGGGCCAATCCTCATAAGGTGTGCAGTATTGAAGAGGAGCGGGACGGTCGAGGAGGACCTGCGGTGAGCGAGAAGACCCCGAAGCTGCGCGCTGCGCTGGGCGGTATCCCCACCTACAAGCCGGGCCGGCCGGCGTCGACCGGTGGCCCGGTGGCGTACAAGCTGTCCTCCAACGAGAACCCCTATCCGCCGCTGCCGGGCGTCCTGGAGCAGGCGGTGACCGCCGCCGGTTCCTTCAACCGTTACCCGGACATGGCCTGCACGGGCCTGATGGCGGAGCTGTCCGAGCGGTTCTCGGTGCCGGTGGAGCATCTGGCGACCGGGACCGGATCGGTGGGCGTGGCCCAGCAGCTGGTCCAGTCGACGGCCGGGCCCGGCGATGAAGTGATCTACGCCTGGCGGTCGTTCGAGGCGTACCCGATCGTCACCCAGATCTCCGGCGCCACTCCGGTGCAGATCCCGCTGACCTCCGGCGAGGTGCACGATCTGGACGCAATGCTCGCGGCGATCACCGACCGGACCCGGCTGATCTTCGTCTGCAACCCCAACAACCCCACGGGCACCGTCGTGCGCCGTGCGGAGCTGGAGTCCTTCCTGGACCAGGTGCCGGGCGATGTGCTGGTGGTGCTGGACGAGGCGTACCGCGAGTTCATCCGTGACGCAGAGGTGCCCGACGGCATCGACCTCTACCGCGACCGCCCCAACGTCTGTGTGCTGCGCACCTTCTCCAAGGCGTACGGCCTGGCGGGCCTGCGGGTCGGCTTCGCGGTGGCGCACGAGCCGGTGGCCGCCGCGCTGCGCAAGACGGCGGTGCCGTTCGGGGTGAGCCAGCTCGCGCAGGAGGCTGCGGTGGCGTCGCTGCGCAGCGAGCAGGCCCTGATGGAGCGGGTCGACGCGCTGGTGGCCGATCGCTCACGGGTGGTCGACGGTCTGCTCGGGCAGGGCTGGACGGTCCCCGAGACGCAGGCCAACTTCGTCTGGCTGCGGCTGGGGGACCGTACGACCGACTTCGCGGCGGCCTGCGAGCGGGCCGGTGTGGTCGTGCGCCCGTTCCCCGGCGAGGGCGTGCGGGTCACGATCGGCGAGAAGCCGGCGATGGACCTGTTCCTGCAGGCCGCGGAGGAGTTTCGCAAGGCGCTGTAAGCCGTCGTAAGGCTTTGCGGGAGGCCGTGGGTCGTTGACCTGCGGCCTCAGGCTTTTTGGACGTGGAGGGGGTCGCCGCTGCGGACGGTGGCCAGTGCGCGGGGGTCGCCGTCGATGCGGCCCAGCACATTGCAGGGGGAGGCGAGGCGCGGCTTGTCCCCCTCGGATATCGGCGTGGGGCCGTAGGGCAGCGCGAGGGCGTTGCCCGGGGGCCAGAAGGCGACCGTGCCGGGTTCGACGACCTGGCGGGCGTCGGCCTCCAGCGCGGGTGTGAGTCCGGTGTCGAAGTAGACCTCTTCGCCCCAGGTGTGGGCGGTGGAGTCGACCGGCAGTGCGGCGATGAGTGCCGCGGCGGTCGGGGTGTCGTCGAGGGTGGCGGTCAATTGCCCTGCGGGCCATGTGATGCGGATCTTCATGGCGATGAATTCAACAATATGTTGAAGCCCTGGGGAAGAGGGTGCGCGGGCGCGCTCGGCGGGTTCGGCAGACGCGTTCATACGCCATGGAATCGAGCGTGACCGCGGTCACGCACCCCCCTGGGTGTAGCGATTCGGCCATAGGAGATAATGCTTGTGAATGTGAACGCGTTCACAAGCCCGTCCCGGTATGTACCGCTTTATGTGACGCAAAAGGGACATTGCCCCTTGGGTAATGGCGACGTAAGGAGAGTAAGGCGTGGAACTGGCGTTGGCGCCAGAGACACTGGCGCGATGGCAATTCGGCATCACGACCGTCTACCACTACCTGTTCGTCCCCCTGACGATCTCCCTCGCCGCTCTGGTGGCCGGACTTGAGACCGCATGGGTGCGAACGGGCAAGGAGAAGTACCTCAAGGCCACCAAGTTCTGGGGCAAGCTGTTTCTGATCAATATCGCGATGGGTGTCGTCACCGGCATCGTCCAGGAGTTCCAGTTCGGTATGAACTGGTCCGACTACTCGCGGTTCGTCGGCGACGTCTTCGGTGCCCCGCTGGCCTTCGAGGCGCTCATCGCGTTCTTCTTCGAGTCCACCTTCATCGGACTGTGGATCTTCGGCTGGGACAAGCTGCCCAAGAAGATCCACTGCTTCTGCATGTGGATGGTCTCGATCGGCACGATCCTCTCGGCGTACTTCATCCTCGCCGCGAACTCCTGGATGCAGCACCCGGTCGGCTACAAGTACAACGCCACCAACGGGCGCGCCGAACTCACCGACTTCTGGAAGGTGCTGACCCAGGACACCACCCTGGTCGTGGTCTTCCACACGCTGACCGCGGCCTTCCTGACCGGCGCCGCGTTCATGGTCGGCATCTCCGCGTTCCACCTGATGCGCAAGAAGCACATCAAGGTCATGCGGACATCGCTGCGGCTCGGGCTGATCACCCTGGTCATATCCGGCATCCTCACCGCGGTGAGCGGCGACGAGCTGGGCAAGGTGATGTACAAGCAGCAGCCCATGAAGATGGCCGCCGCAGAGGCGCTGTGGGAAACGGAGAAGCCTGCGCCGTTCTCGGTCTTCGCCTACGGCGACGTCGACAGGGGCCACAACAAGGTCGCCATCGAGGTGCCCGGCCTGCTCTCCTTCCTCGCGCACAACGACTTCTCCTCGCCGGTCCCGGGCATCAACGACGTCAACAGGGCCGAGCAGCAGAAGTTCGGGCCCGGCGACTACCGGCCCAACATCCCGGTCGCCTACTGGGGCTTCCGCTGGATGATCGGCTTCGGAATGTCGTCGTTCGCCCTCGGGCTCGCCGGGCTCTGGCTCACCCGTAAGAAGTTCTGGCTGGCGCCGGGGCTGCGCACGGGGGACGAGGAGCCACCCCGGCTCGCGCTCACCAAGAACAAGGAGCTCGGTACCCGGCTGAGCAAGGCGTACTGGTCGCTGGCCTTCGTCACCCTCGGCTTCCCGCTCCTCGCGAATTCGTGGGGCTGGATCTTCACCGAGATGGGCCGCCAGCCCTGGGTCGTCTACGGCGTGCTGCGCACCTCGGACGCGGTCTCCCCGGGCGTCTCGCAGGGCGAGGTGCTCACCTCCATGATCGTCTTCACCACGCTCTACGCGATCCTCGCCGTGGTCGAGGTAAAGCTGCTGGTGAAGTACGTCAAGGCCGGACCCCAGGAGCTCACCGACTCCGACCTCAACCCGCCCACCAAGATCGGCGGCGACAGCACCGACGCCGACCGGCCGATGGCCTTCTCGTACTAGGAGGCGACTGTGCAACTCCACGACGTCTGGTTCGTCCTTATCGCCTTCCTGTGGACCGGGTACTTCTTCCTCGAAGGGTTCGACTTCGGGATCGGCGTCCTGACCAAGCTCCTCGCCCGCGACCGCCGCGAGAAGCGCGTACTGATCAACACCATCGGGCCGGTCTGGGACGGCAACGAGGTCTGGCTGCTCTCCGCGGCCGGTGCGACCTTCGCCGCCTTCCCCGAGTGGTACGCCACCCTGTTCTCCGGCTTCTACCTCCCGCTGCTGGCCATCCTCGTCTGCCTGATCGTGCGCGGGGTCGCCTTCGAGTACCGCGCCAAGCGGAACGAGGAGCGCTGGCAGCGCAACTGGGAGCAGGCGATCTTCTGGACCTCGCTGCTGCCCGCGGTGCTGTGGGGTGTCGCGTTCGGCAACATCGTGCGCGGTGTGAAGATCGATGCGCACAAGGAGTACGTCGGAAGCCTTCTCGACCTGCTCAACCCGTATGCGCTCCTCGGCGGCCTGGTCACGCTGACGCTGTTCACCTTCCACGGCGCGGTCTTCGCCTCGCTCAAGACGGTCGGTGACATCCGGGAGCGAGCGCGCAGGACCGCGACCGTCCTCGGACTGATCGCCGCCGTGCTCGCGGTCGGCTTCCTGAGCTGGACCCAGGCCGACAAGGGCGATGGCAGCAGCCTGATCGCGATGATCGTCGCGGTGGTCGCCCTGGTCGCGGCGCTCGGGGCCAACAAGCTCGGGCGCGAGGGCTGGGCCTTCGCCTTCTCCGGCGTCACCATCGCGGCGGCGGTCGCGATGCTGTTCCTGACGCTCTTCCCGAACGTCATGCCGTCGACGCTGAACGAGAGCTGGAGTCTCACGGTCAGCAATGCCTCGTCCAGTCCCTACACCCTGAAGATCATGACCTGGTGTGCGGTGATCGCCGCGCCCCTCGTGATGCTCTACCAGGGGTGGACGTACTGGGTGTTCCGCAAGCGAATCGGCACCCAGCACATCGCCGATGCCCACTAGCTGAGCGGCCGCTGCTCGGGCGGCCTCGGCAGGATGGAATGTTTCACGTGAAACCCGTCGACCCGCGTCTGCTTCGATACGCCCGCGCCACCCGCGGCTTCCTTGTCGCGGTGGTGGTACTCGGGCTTGCCGGAGCGGGCCTGGTCGTCGGCCAGGCGATGCTGATCGCCGAGATCGTGGTCGGCGCCTTCCAGCACGACCTCGATCTCGGCGGCCTGACCACACCACTGGCGCTGCTCGCCGCGGTCTCCGTCGGACGCGGCCTGATCTCCTGGCTCACCGAGCTGGCCGCGCACCGCGCCAGCGCGGCGGTGAAGTCCGAGCTGCGGATGCGGCTGGTCGAGCGGGCGGCGCAGCTCGGGCCCGACGCGTCCGCCACGTCCCGTGCCGGCGCCACCGAGCTGCGCACCGGCGAGCTCACCACCCTCGCCACCCGCGGTATCGACGCCCTGGACGACTACTTCTCGCGCTATCTGCCGCAGCTGGGATTGGCGGTCGTCGTTCCCGTCGCGGTGCTCGCCCGGATCGTCACCGGCGACTGGGTCTCGGCACTGACGATCGTCCTCACCCTCCCGTTGATCCCGCTGTTCATGATCTTGATCGGCTGGGCCACCCAAGCCCGGATGGACCGCCAGTGGCGGCTGCTCGCCCGGCTCTCCGGGCACTTCCTCGACGTCGTCGAGGGCCTGCCCACCCTCAAGGTCTTCGGCCGGGCCAAGGCCCAGGCCGCCGCCATCCGCACCATCACCAGCGAGTACCGCCGCGCGACCCTGCGCACCCTGCGGATCGCCTTTCTCTCCTCCTTCGCGCTGGAGCTGCTCGCCACGATCTCGGTCGCGCTGGTCGCGGTCGGTATCGGGATGCGGCTGGTGCACGGCGAGCTCGACCTCTACACCGGGCTGATGGTGCTGGTGCTGGCGCCCGAGGCGTATCTGCCGCTGCGGCAGGTGGGCGCGCAGTACCACGCCGCGGCCGAGGGGCTCGCGGCCGCCGAGGAGATCTTCGAGGTGCTTCAGACGCCGCTGCCGGTGCCCGGCACCGCGCCCGCCCCTCGGGGCACCGCCCTCGCCGTCGAGGAGCTGGTGGTCCGCCACCCCGGGCGGGCCGCCGACTCCCTTCCCGCGACCTCGTTCGAGGTCCGCACGGGCGAGACCGTCGCGCTGGTCGGCCCCTCCGGCGCCGGCAAGACCACGCTGCTGAGCGTGCTGCTCGGCTTCACCGAGCCGTCCGAGGGCCGGGCCCTGGTCGACGGCCAGGACATCGCCTCCCTCGCCCCCGACAGCTGGCGGCGGCGGATCGCCTGGGTTCCGCAGCACCCGCATCTGTTCGCCGGCTCGATCGCCGAGAACGTACGGCTGGCGCGGCCGGACGCGGACGACGCCGCGGTACGCACCGCGCTCGCCGACGCCGGGGCGCTGGACTTCGTCGACGCGCTGCCAGACGGCACAGCGACCCGGCTCGGAGAGTCCGGCGCCGGACTCTCCGCCGGTCAGCGCCAGCGCCTCGCGCTCGCCCGGGCCTTCCTCGCCGACCGCCCGATCCTGCTCCTGGACGAGCCCACTGCGAACCTGGACGGCGAGACGGAGGAGGCGATCGTCGCCGCGGTCCGCCGGCTCGCGGTCGGCCGTACGGTGCTGCTCGTGGTCCACCGGCCCGCGCTGCTGGCGGTGGCGGACCGGGTCGTGCGGTTGCCCGATCCGGCAGCCGCCGCGGAGCCGGGACCGGTGACGGGCGCGGTCACGGCCCGCGACCGGGGCTCGGACTCCGCCGCGGCCCCGGGCGGGACCGCCGATCCCGCGTACGCGGGCGAGGCCGGGGCGGACGCCGCCCACGGTGGCGCGCTCACCCGTCTGCGCCGGATGGCGCGTGCCCGCCGGGCGCGGTTCGGGCTGGCGCTGCTGCTGGGCAGCCTCGCACTGGGCAGCGCGGTGGGCCTGATGGCGACCTCCGGGTGGCTGATCTCGCGGGCCGCGCAGCAGCCGCCGGTGCTGTATCTGATGGTGGCGGTGACCGCGACCAGGGCGTTCGGCATCGGGCGCGCGGTCTTCCGGTACGCCGAGCGGCTGGTCGCCCATGACGCGGTGTTCCGGATGCTCGCCGACGTACGCGTCGCCGTTTTTCAGCGGCTGGAGCGACTGGCGCCGGCCGGGCTCAAGGAGCGCACCCGCGGCGATCTGCTGTCGCGACTGGTCGCCGATGTCGACGCGGTGCAGGACTACTTCCTGCGGTGGCTGCTGCCCGTCGGGGCGGCGATGGTGGTCGGCGCGGGCGCCGTCGGCTTCACCGGCTGGCTGCTGCCGGAGGCGGGGGCGGTCCTCGCCGTCGGGCTGCTGCTCGCGGGTGCGGGGGTGCCGCTGCTCTCGGGCGCGCTGGCCCGGCGGGCGGAGCGCCAGCTGGCGCCGGCTCGCGGCCGGCTCGCCACCCGGGTCGTCGAGGTGCTCACCGGGACCGCCGAGTTGACGGTGGCCGGCGCGCTCAGGGCCCGTACGGAATCGGTGCGGCGCGCGGACCGTGAGCTGACCCGGATCGCCTCCCGCTCGGCCGCCGTGGCCGGGGCCGGTGCCGGGCTGTCGGCGCTGCTGTGCGGGCTGACGGTCGCCGCCGCCGCGGTCGTCGGCGTCCAGGCCGTGCACGCGGGCCGACTGGACGGGGTGGCGCTGGCGGTTGTCGTGCTCACCCCACTCGCCGCGTTCGAGGCGGTGACCGGGCTGCCGCTGGCGGTGCAGTACCGGCAGCGCACCCGGCACGCCGCGGAGCGGGTCTTCGAGGTGCTGGACGCCCCTGCGCCGGTGCACGAGCCGATCGCGCCCGCGGCGGCTCCCGAGACGCCGTTCCCGCTGGTCGTACGGGATCTGACCGCGCGCCACGGCGGCTCGGCCCGGCCGGCGCTGGACGGGGTCGGCCTCACCCTGACGGCCGGCCGCCGGGTCGCCGTCGTCGGTCCGTCCGGTTCCGGCAAGACCACGCTGGCGCAGGTGCTGCTGCGCTTCCTGGACCCCGAGTCGGGGGCGTACACATTGGGCGGGACGGACGCCCGGACGCTGGACGGCGACGCGGTACGGCGGCTGGTGGGGCTGTGCGCGCAGGACGCGCACCTCTTCGACAGCTCGCTGCGGGAGAACCTCAGGCTCGCCCGCCGGGACCGCCGCGCGGACCCGGGCGATGCCGATGACCAGGATCTTTGGGACGCCCTGGGCCGGGCGCGGCTCGCCGACTGGGTGCGCGGGCTGCCCGACGGCCTGGACACCATGGTCGGGGAGCACGGCGCCCGGCTGTCCGGTGGCCAGCGGCAGCGGCTGGCCCTGGCCCGTGCGCTGCTCGCGGACTTCCCGGTGCTGGTTCTGGACGAGCCCGCCGAGCATCTGGATCTGGCCACCGCCGATGCGCTGACCGCCGATCTGCTGGCCGCGACCGAGGGCCGTACGACGGTGCTGATCACCCACCGGCTCACCGGGCTCGACGCCGTCGACGAGGTGCTGGTGTTGGATCACGGACACGTCGTGCAGTGCGGGGGATACGCGGAGCTGGCGGCGGCCGACGGCCCGTTCCGGCGGATGCTGGAGCGCGAGCGGGCGGTGGATGCGGCCCTGCCGATGGCCGGCTCCGTAGAAATGGCTCCTTAAATGTCCCCTTATTAGGCTCTTGAGCATGGCAGCCACGGCAGGATCCGCACCCCCGGACCCCCTGGGCGCCGGACACGGTGACGCGAGCCCGGCTCCCGATCCCATGGACGCCGCCACCGAGGCCACCCGCAGCCTGCAGGGGCTGTCGTCCGAGCTGACCGCCCGGGTGCCGCAGCTGCTGGAGGCGATGCGCACCGTCGGCGCGGGTCTCGACCTGCACATCACCCTCGACCGGATCGTGGAGACCGCCGCCGAGCTCGCCGATGCCCGCTACGCCGCCATCGGCATCATCGACGACGCCCGCGAGGGGCTGTCGGACTTCGTGACGTACGGCGTGACCGCGCAGGAGCACAAGCGGATCGGTGCGCTGCCCGACGGGCACAAGGGCCTGCTCGGGGCCCTCATCCACGACCCCAAGCCGCTGCGACTCGCCGACCTCACCCAGGACTCCCGCTCGGCCGGATTCCCGCCGGGCCATCCGCCGATGCGGACGTTCCTGGGGGTGCCGGTCCGCGTCCAGGGCGAGATCTTCGGCAATCTCTATCTGACGGAGAAGCGCGGCGGCGGGGAGTTCAGCCAGGAGGACCTGCACATGGTGCGGGTGCTCGCCACCGAGGCCGGTATCGCGATCGGCAACGCCCGGCTGCACGCGGCCACCCGGCAGCGGGAGCGGTGGATCGACGGTTCGGTGGCGGTGACCACCGAACTTCTCGCCGGCAGCGACGTCGACGATGCGCTGGCGGTGGTCGCCGAGCAGGCGCGGAAGCTGGCGGACTCGGCGGCCGGCATCGTGCTGCTGCCCGACGACGAGGGTGGTCTGGAGATCGTCGCGGTCTCGGCGGACGAACCCGCCGGGATCATGGGGACACAGATTCCCCCCGACAGCCCGGTGGCCGAACAACTCCTCGCCGGGGAACCGGTGTTCGTGGACGACTCGGCCACCGACCCGCGCATGGTGACGGCCATCGCACCCCGCTTCGGGCCGAGCATGATGCTGCCGCTCAAGAGCGGCGGCCGGGTGCTCGGCACGCTGGCCACCCCGCGGTCCCGTGGCGCCCGCCCGTTCACCGGCGCCGAGCGGACGCTGGCCACCCAGTTCGCCGCGCAGGCCGCGCTGGCGCTGGTGCTGGCCGACGCCCAGCGCGACCGTGAGCGCCTCGCGGTCTATCAGGACCGCGACCGGATCGCCCGTGACCTGCACGATCTCGTCATCCAGCGGCTGTTCGCGACGGGCATGATGTTGGAGGGCGCCCAGCGCAGATCCGTCGTCCCCGAGGTGGTGCAGGGCGTCGGCAAGGCCGTCGACGAGCTGGACGTCACCATCCAGGAGATCAGGACCGCGATCTTCGCCCTCCAACAGGGCCCGGCTGAGGCGCCGTCCGGGCTGCGCACCCGCGTGCTGCGGGAGATCGGCACCGCCGCCGTACCGCTCGGCTTCCAGCCGTCGGCCAGTTTCGTCGGCGCGGTCGACTCGCGGGTCGGTGAGCTGACCGGCAAGAACCTGATCGCCGCGCTGCGTGAGGCGCTGTCGAACGCCTTCCGGCACGCTCAGGCCTCCCGGATCGAGGTCGTCGTCGACGCGACGATCAGACTGCCGGACGGCGCCGAGGGGGTTCGTCTGACCGTCGCCGACGACGGCATCGGCATTTCGGACGGCGGCCGCCGCAGCGGCCTGAAGAACCTCGCCAAGCGCGCGGAATCGCTGGGTGGCTCCAGCACGTACGGGCCAGGGCTCGGCACGGACGGAACGGGGACGATGGTGACGTGGGAGGCGCCGCTGTGAGGGCGCACCTCGTCGCGGCGGACGTTGCACGCGCGGGATGTTTCACGTGAAACCGTCCGGCCCGTGCTCGGTCAGGGCCGGTGTCCGCGTTCCAGGATCTCCTCGATGACGATCGCGACGCCGTCGTCGTTGTTGGACGCCGTACGGTGCGTGGTGGCCGCCAGTACCTCCGGGTGGGCGTTGGCCATGGCGTACGAGGTGCCGGCCCAGGTCAGCATCTCCATGTCGTTCGGCATGTCCCCGAAGGCGACGACCTCGTCCGGCGTGATGCCGCGCTCCGCGCAGCAGTGGGCGAGGGTGCCGGCCTTGCTGACGCCCGAGCCGCTGATCTCCAGCAGGGCGGTCGGGCTGGAGCGCGTGAAGGACGCGAGATCGCCCGCGGCCTTACGGGCCAGCGCCAGGAAGGCGTCGGGCTCCAGCTCGGGGTGGTGCGCGAGCAGCTTGATGACGGGCTGGTCGGGGAAGTCGGGGGCGGCGCCGTCAGTGCCGCCCAGCGGCGCCACGAAGTCCTCGGCCAGCAGCTTCTCCGCCGGCGCGACGAACGCGGTGGGATCCAGCAGGAGCGGCGGATACTGCGGCTCGTAGTGGATGCCGCTGGTGCGCTCGACCGCGAACGAGGTGCCTGGCGCGGCGCTGCGCAGCGCGTCCACGACCTGGAGCGCGGCCGTGCGTTCCAGGGGGTTGACCTCGACGATGCGGCCGCCGCGGTGCAGATCGACCACGGCGGCGCCGTTCGCGCAGATCGCCAGGCCGTGACCGTGCACATGGTCGCTGACCGGGCCCATCCAGCGGGCCGGGCGGCCGGTGACGAAGAACACCTCGATACCGGCCCGCTCGGCGGCGGCGAGCGCGGCGATCGTCCGGTCGGAGACCGTCTTGTCGTCATGCAGCAGCGTGCCGTCGAGGTCGGTGGCGATCAGCCGGGGCGCAACGGCTGGTCCGGGCGCCCTGGGCGGCGTGGCGGGGGCATCAGTCACGGCCCCATCTTCCCGTACCCCTGCGCACAGGCGTGCGGTGGGTTGCGCGGATGAGCCCGGAACGTCCGGGTCGAGGGGTGCGAACGGGGGTGGTACGGGTGGGGAAGAAGGCGGATCGCTGCGAGCGTGCGGGCCGCCGTACGCTCGGGGGCATGCGACTGAGCACCGTGATACTTCCCGTCCGCCGTTGGTCCGAAGGCGGGCGGGAGGAGTGGCAGCGCGCCGAGGAGCTGGGCTTCCACGCCGCCTACACCTACGACCACCTCTCATGGCGGACCTTCCGCGACCAGACCTGGTTCGGTGCCCTGCCGACGCTGACCGCCGCCGCGGCGGCGACCTCGCGGATGCGGCTGGGCACCCTCGTCACCTCGCCGAACTTCCGGCACCCGGTCACCCTCGCCAAGGAGCTGATCTCGCTCGACGACATCAGCGACGGCCGGATCACGCTGGGCGTCGGAGCCGGCGGCAACGGCTTCGACGCCACCGCGCTCGGCCAGGAGGCCTGGTCGCCGCGGGAACGGGCGGACCGCTTCGCCGAGTTCGTGCTGCTTCTGGACCGCCTGCTGACCGAGGACGCGGTCTCCTACGAGGGCACGCACTACTCCGCGGACGAGGCGCGCAACATCCCCGGCTGTGTGCAGCGGCCCCGGCTGCCGTTCGCGGTGGCGGCCACCGGGCCGCGCGGGCTCAAGCTGGCCGCCCGGTACGGCCAGGCCTGGGTGACGACCGGCGACCCCAAGGTCTCCAACGGGGGCGGTACGTCGGACGAGTCGCTCCAGGCGGTCCGAGGGCAGGTCGAACGGCTTGCCAAGGCCTGCGCCGAGGGGGGCAGGGACGCCGGTGAGCTGCAGAAGATCATGCTGACCGGATTCACCCCGGACCGTCCGCTGGACTCCGTGGACGCCTTCGTGGACTTCGCGGGCCGGCATGCCGAGCTGGGCTTCGACGAGCTGGTGATCCACTGGCCGATCGCCGACTCGATCTTCGCGGCCGACACCGCGGTCTTCGAGCGGATCGCCACGGAGGGCCTGGCGCAGCTGCGCGAGTAGGCCGTCCCGGGCCGGGCGCCAGGTAGGCGGCCGCGCTCGTCGGAGCCCTCCGGGTGGCCCGACGCGCCCGACCGCCTCTGGCCTCGGCTTTACCCCCTATATAGCCATCAAGAGGGAGAATCGGGACGACGGCGCAGTGCGGCGGGCACGGTGCAGTGTGGGGCTGCGCACCGGCGGGTCGGCGCACTGCGCGAAGCGCGGCGTTTGTGGAGGAGCCATGGCACGGACCCGATTCGCCCCGGACCGCGGACTCACCTCGCGCATGGTCACGACGATGTTCTTCATCGGACTGCTGTACGTCGTGGTCGTCAGCGCGCTGGTCGTGCTGCTCAAGGGCGCCTGGGTGGTGGTCCTGCTGCTCGCGGGCGGCCTGTTCGTCGCGCAGTTCTGGTTCAGCGACCGGATCGCGGCGTTCAGCATGGGTGCGCGCGAGGTCACGCCGGAGCAGGCGCCCGAACTGCACGGCGCGGTCGACCGGCTGTGTGCGCTGGCCGATATGCCCAAGCCGCGCGTCGCGATCGCCGAGTCGGATGTGCCGAACGCGTTCGCGACGGGCCGTAATCAGAAGAACTCCATGGTCTGTGCCACGACGGGGCTGTTGCGGCGGCTGGAGCCGGAGGAGTTGGAGGGGGTGCTGGCGCACGAGCTCTCCCATGTCGCCCACCGCGATGTCGCGGTGATGACCATCGCGTCGTTCCTCGGCGTACTGGCGGGCATCATCACCCGGGCCGCCCTGTGGAGCGGCGTCGGCCGCAACAACCGCGACCAGAACGCGGCCATCGCCGTGCTCATCGTCACCGCCGTCAGCGCGGCCGTCTACGCGATCAGCTTCCTGCTGACCCGGCTGCTGTCCCGCTACCGCGAGCTGTCCGCCGACCGGGCCGCCGCGCTGCTCACCGGCCGGCCGTCGGCGCTGGCCGCCGCGCTCACGAAGGTCACCGGCCAGATCGCGCGGATCCCGACCGAAGACCTGCGCAAGGCCCAGCCGTTCAACGCGTTCTACTTCGCCCCGGCGTTCAACAAGGAGAGCTTCAGCCGGCTGCTGTCCTCGCACCCGACGCTGGAGGCGCGGCTGGAGCAGCTGGGACGCATCGCGGCGCAACTGGGTCGGCCGTGACGGGCCGGAAGCGAAAGGAGTAAGCCGCGCATGGGATTTCTGGACGCCATCCTCGGCCGCAGCAAGCCGGTACGCCCCGATCTCGATCAGCTCTTCGCACTGCCGTCGGCCGCGGTGACTCTCCAGGCCGCGGCCGATTTCGAAGCCACCGGCGTGGGGTCGGTGTGTTTCGCGAGTGTCGAGGGCGGTGCGTTCGCACGTATCCAGGAGGAGGCGCGGGCTCTGCTGGACGGGTCGGTGGAGTTCTCGCAGGACTCCTATGGCTATACGTGGCTGCTCGTACGGCACTCGCCACAGGACGTGGCGGGCCTGGTCAACGACCTGCACGCGGTCAACACCTCCCTGGAGGAGGCGGGGTTCGGGCCGCAGCTGCTGTGCTCGCTGCTCGGCTTCCGCGATGCCCGGCAGCGGTCGCTGGCGCTGGTCTACCTCTACAAGCGGGGCACGTTCTACCCCTTCGCGCCGAAGCAGGAGGGCGGCGAGAAGCGCGACAACCCGCTGGAGCTGCAGGTGCGGGCGATGCTCGGGGACGATCTGACGATCGAGAAGGACCTGGCGCGATGGTTCCCGGTGTGGGGGGCGCCAGGGCTGTGAGCGCCCGCGCGCCGGGGCATACCGGGCTCAGCCCGGAAAGCGCAGGAACCGGGCCGGTACGCGGCTGGTGAGCCAGACGCCGTTGGCGCTGACCTGGAAGACATGGCCGGCCCGGTGCATCGCCGCCGCGTCCACGGTCAGAACCACGGGCTTGCCGCGCCGTGCACCCACCCGGGTCGCGGTTTCGCGGTCGGGCGAGAGGTGGACGGCGTGCCGCGACATCGGTCGCAGCCCTCGTCCCGGATGGTGGCCACGTTGCGGGCCACCGTGCCGTGGAAGAGGTACGGGGGTGGTACGGCCGGGGGCAGATCGAGGTCCACCCGCACGGAATGGCCCTGGCTGGCGCGTATCCGGCCGTCCTGCATGGCGTAGCGCTGCTTGTCGTTGTCGGCCACCACCGACTCCAACTCCGCCCGGGAGAAACGGAATCCATGGTGCGCGGCCGCCGCTATGAGCTCCTCCACGGGCACCCAGCCCTGGGCGTCGAGGGTGATGCCGATCCGCTCCGGTTCATGGCGCAGATGCTTCGCCAGATATTTCGAGATGCGCACGGAGCGCCGGTTGTCCATGTCCCCAGGGTGCCGCGCGGAGGCGACGACGGCACCTGAATTCGCGGCCGGACAACGGCGTCACTCCGCCTCCCCGGGGGCTTCCTCGCGCGGCTTCCCCTCGTGCCTCCCGCGCGCGAGCTCGCTCGCCTTCGTCGCCCGTGCGCTGGTCACCTCTTCGGCCGCCCAGCGGGCCCACTCCTCAAGGGCAGCCGTCATCCGCAGGCCGTACTCCAGGACGATCCGCCCGTGCACCGAGATCATTTCCTCGTCCCAGTCGGTGTTCTGAGCGATCTGCTCGTACGTGGCGTGGGCGCGGGCGGCGAACTCGGCCTTCTGGAGCAGGTACGCCTGCGCTTCGAGCGGGGTGACGATGCCGAGGAAGAAGACGCGCAGCACGCTGTCGTCGCGCGTGGGGCCGCCGGGCGGGACGTCGGTGAGCCAGCGGCGCAGCTCCGCCAGGCCCTCCTCGGTGATCGCGTACTCCTTGCGGCCACGGGGGCCGTGGGCGGCGACCTCGACGAGGCCGGCGGTGGTGAGCTTGGAGAGCTCGCCGTACACCTGACTCTGTGTGGCCGGCCAGACGTTCGAGAGTGAGGCGTTGAACAGCTTCATCAGGTCGTAGCCGCTCGCCGGGGATTCGGCCAGCAGGCCCAGCACCGCATGTCTCAGGCTCATGGTTCGCACTTTACCTTCCACTCTTGACATGTCAAAGGTGGAGCTTCTACATTCGACATGTCGAAGTTGGAATGTGGGCGGGCCGGACCTTCAAGCGTGCGGTCGCGATCGAAATCGGGGGAATCATGAACTACTTGCGCGGCTTCATCCCATGGCTGGTCTTCGCGGGCGTGGGCTCGTTCGGCTGGCAGTGGGGCGCACTGGCCGGCCTGGTGGTTTCGGTCGTGCTGCTCATAGCCGACCGCGCGGCCGGCCTCTCGTTGGACTACCGCCTGCTGGAGTACGGCACGATCGTCTTTTTCGCGGGCCTCAGCGTGCTGGCCTTCGCCCAGCCCGACAGCGGGCTCAAGATGTACGGCAGCTCGCTCTCGATGGGCTGGCTGGCTCTCATCGCCTGGGTGTCGATCGCTGTGCAGCGTCCCTTCACGATGGGGATCGCACGCCGTATGGCCCCGCCGGAGGTCTGGCACACCCCGCTCTTCCGCCGCATCAACGTGGTGCTCACGGCGGCATGGGCGGTGTCCTTCACCCTTACCGCGACCGCTCAGGCGGTCGTCTCCGCCTACGAGCTGAACACGGCCTTCACGATCGTCATCCAGGTCGCCGGGTTCGTGCTTCCCGTCCGCTTCACCTCCAGCTATCCGGAGCGAGCCAGGGCTCGATTCCTGCAGCAGTCCAGTGTGCGTACCGACATCCAGGAAGGCCTGGCGTCATGACCACCACACCCCCCACCACCGCAACCGAATCCACCGCCCCCGCACCGCACATGGCGGGCAACTTCGCGCCGGTCAAGGAGGAGCTGACCGCCTACGAGCTCCCGGTCACGGGCACGATCCCGCCCGAGCTCAGCGGCTGGTTCCTGCGCAACGGCCCCAACCCACGGGACGCCGCCACACCGCACTGGTTCTTCGGTGACGGCATGGTCCACGGACTGCGCCTGGAGGGCGGCCGGGCGGTCTCCTACCGCAACCGCTGGGTGCGCACCTCCACCTTCACCGACGGTGCGCCCGTCCTGGACGCCCAGGGCCGCCGCGATCTGACGGCGGGCGTGGCCAATACCCACATCGTCCGCCATGCCGGCCGCACACTCGCACTGGTCGAGTCCTCGTTCCCCTACGAGATCGACTGCCGGCCCGGCCATGAGCTGGAGACCCTCGGCGTCCATGACTTCGACGGTCGGCTCACCACGCAGATGACCGCCCACCCCAAGACCTGCCCCACGACCGGTGAGCTGCACTTCTTCGGCTATGGCGGCTCCGCCCCGCCCTATCTCACCTATCACCGTGCCGATGCGTCGGGGGAGTTGGTGATCAGCCGCCCCATCGATGTCCCGGGGCACACGATGATGCATGACTTCCATCTGACCGAGGGGCATGTCGTCTTCATGGACCTGCCGCTCGTCCATGACCGCAACCACCCCGGCATGCCGTACCGCTGGGATCCGGAGTACGGCGCCCGGCTGGGCGTGCTGCGTCGCGACGACCCCTATGGCGAGGTCCGCTGGCTGCCCATCGACCCCTGCTATGTCTTCCACGCACTGAACGCCCACGACGACGGCGATCACCGCATCGTTCTCCATGTATCCCGCTATGCCGACTTCGGGGGCAGAACCCCTCCCTGCCTCTGGCGCTGGACGATCGATCTCGCCGCCGGCACCGTCAGCGAGGAACAGCTCGACGACCAGTTCTGCGAATTCCCGAGGGTCGACGACCGACTCACCGGGCAGCCGGCTCGCTTCGGCCATGCCATAGCGGCCGAGGGTCCCGGGAGCGGGCAGATACCGGGCGCCCTTCTTCGCTACGACCTGCTGTCCGGCGCGGTTGTCCGGCACGACTTCGCCGCGGGGCGCACTCCGGGCGAGGCGGTCTTCGCCCCCGCCGACGACCGTCCGGGAGGTCCGGGCTGGCTGATCACTTACGTCTATGACGCCACCACCGACACCAGCGACCTGGTCGTGCTCGACGCCGAGGACATATCCGCCGACCCCGTCGCCACGGTCCATCTGCCGCAGCGTGTGCCCTATGGCTTCCATGGCAACTGGCTTCCGGATGCGGTGGGTTGATGGAGGCGGTACGGAGAGCGGTTTGGGGCGGCGCGGAGCGGCCGCGCCCGACTGATTCTTGACAACTGAAGAGCGGGTGAGAACGGGCACGGGGAGGCCGAGGTGTCCGCCCGCTCCTGCCCGGCCGGGCAGGCCCAGGGCTCTCTTCGACCGGGGGCCCTATGCCTCGGGGGCGTCCGTGCGGCACTCGGCGGAGACCAGTGCGTCCATGGTGCGGGCCTGCACCTCGCGGTGGGCGGCGGCGGTGATGAACGCGGCGGTGTTCTCCGTGCCCACCAGGGCCCGCACGGCCCGCACCGCCTCGGCGGGGAGCACCACTGCCTCGGAGTCCGCCTCCGAGTCGGTCGCGGGACGGGGGTCCGCGACCGACCGGACGTCGGGCGTCCCGGGGGACCTCCGCTCCGCTTCCAGGAGCGCCCCGTTGAGGTGACGGCGCAGATGGCGGGCTGCCAAGGTGCGCATGGCACGGGCGAGTTCGGCGTCGATGGTCTGCTGGGCCAGCGGGCGCAGCCGACGTACCAGGGCGGCGGCCTCCGCCGCCTCGGCATCGGTGGGCGGGTGGTCCAGGAACGGCTGGAAGACATGCTCGGTGGTGAAGTCCAGGAAGCGGGCGGCGATGTGCTCCACCTGGCCGCGCAGCTCCCGAAGATGACCCGAGATGGCGGGCAGCGGGACGCCGGCGGAGTGCAGTTCGGCGGCGACGGCGAGCTCCTGCGGGCTGGGCACGAGGAACTCGTCGTCCCGGCCGGGGACACGTTCCAGGACGCCCAGTTCGACGGCCTCGGCGACCGCCGCCTCGTCGGGGACGCCCCCGAAGGCGGCGCTCAGATCGGCGCGGCTGATGCGGGATGCCTTCTCGTCGGTCCAGGGCCCGTCGATCTCGGCGACCAGCCCCAGGACCCCGCCGAGGTCGAGACCGGCGTCCCAGGCCGCGAGGAGTTCCTTGATGCTGGCGAGGGTGTAGCCGCGGTCGAGCAGATCGGTGATCTGCCGCAGCCGAGCCAGATGGGCATCGCCGTAGACATTGGCGCGGCCGCGGCGTTCGGGGCGGGGGAGCAGCCCGCGGTCCTGGTAGGCGCGGATCGTACGGACCGTGGCGCCGCTGATGTGGGCCAGGTCCTCGATGCGGTATTCGGCGGTGCGGGGTGCGGCCGTCGGCGGCTGCTCGGTCACTGCGGTGCTCCTCACGAGATGGCCGCGCGTGACGAGACGGCCGACCGGCCCACCGCGACCGGCGCGGCCAGGGAGGACGCCAGGTGGGCGACGGCCGTGCGCAGCGACCCTTCCTGCGAGGGATGGTACGACCGCCGCAGACACCGCGGTATCGCCGCTCCCAGCTCACGCCGGGTGGGACGCGGCCCGTTGCGCGACACCGAGCACGACACCGGGCGCGACATGATCGCGTGGTGCTGGTGCTGGTGCTGGTGCTGGTGCTGGTGCTGGTGCTGGTGCTGGTGCTGGCTCTCCTGCGGGTAGGCGGTCCTCATGCGCGACTCCTGACGTGCGCAGTTGTCCGTTCTCGGGGGCCTTGACCCTTCTGCGAGCCCCGGGCCCGGACTCCGGACCCGCGGGGCGCGGGTCCGGAGGCGGGGCCGGGCGGGCCGCTGTTACAGCCGTGGCTCGATGCGGGCGAGGGCGCGCAGGGCACGCGGGGCGAAGCGGGACAGCAGATGGGCGCCGCGTGCCTCGGGAGTGACCGGCACCACCGCCTGGTTGCGGACCACGGCACGCAGGATGGCGTCGGCGACCTTCTCCGGTGGGTAGTTGCGCAGCCCGTACATCCGCGCGGCCTTGGTCTGGCGGCGCTTCTCCTCCTCGGCCGAGACACCGGCGAAACGGGCGCTGGCGGTGATCCCGGTGTTCACCAGCCCGGGGCAGATGGCCGAGACGCCGATGCCCTGGCCGGCCAGCTCGGCGCGCAGACACTCGCTGAGCATCAGGACCGCCGCCTTGGACGTGCTGTACGCGGGCAGCATCTTCGACGGCTGGAAGGCGGCGGCCGAGGCGGTGTTGACGATATGGCCGCCCTGCCCGCGGTCCGCCATCCGCCTGCCGAAGATCCGGCAGCCGTGGATGACGCCCCACAGATTGACGTCCAGCACCTTCTTCCAATCGTCGGTGCTGGTCTCAAGGAAAGAGCCGGACAGGCCCACGCCCGCGTTGTTCACCAGGATGTCGACGGTGCCGTACTCGGCGTCGACCTTGTCGGCGAGCTTCTCCATCGCCGCCTCGTCGGCGACGTCGACCACCTCCGCCCAGGCCTGCGGGGCCCCGATCAGCCGGGACATATCGGCGGTCCGGGCCGCGCCCTCGGCGTCCCGGTCGACGGCGATGATCCGTGCGCCGGCCTCCGCGAAGGCGAACGCCGTCGCCCGGCCGATGCCGCTGGCTGCGCCGGTCACCAGCACCAGCTGCCCGCCGAACCGGTCGGCGTAGGTGCCCGACGCGGCGATCTGCCTTGTCGGATCACCCTCTTCCTTGGCGGTGACGAATTCGGTGATCCAGGAAACGAGCTGGTCGGGACGGGTGCGGGGCACCCAGTGCTTGGCCGGGAGGGTGCGGCGTACCAGCTGGGGCGCCCACTGCTCCAGGTCGTCGTAGAGCCGCTGGGAGAGGAACGCGTCGCCGGTAGGGGTGATGAGCTGGACCGGACAGTGCGCATAGGCGTCGGTGCGCGGGCGGCGGAGCCGGGCGCGGACGTTGTCGCGGTAGAGCCAGGCGCCATGGGCCGCGTCGGCCGGCAGTGACGCGGTGGGGTAGTCGCCGCCCGGTACCTTCTCCACCCGCTGCAGGATCCGCGGCCAGCGTTTGCCGAGTGGCCCCTTCCAGGCCAGCTCGGGCAGCACGGGGGTGTGCAGCAGGTAGACGTACCAGGACTTGGCACCCTGGTTGAGGAGCTGGGCGGCTCGCCGGGGGGTGGGGCGCGCCATCCGCTGTTTGATCCAGTGACCGAAGTGGTCCAGGGAAGGTCCCGACATCGAGGTGAAGGAGGCGATCCGGCCCTCCGTGCGCCGCACGGTGGCGAACTCCCAGGCCTGCACGGAGCCCCAGTCGTGGCCCACCAGATGGACCGGCCGGTCGGGGCTGACGGCATCGGCGACGGCCAGGAAGTCGTCCGTCAGCTTCTCCAGGGTGAAACCGCCGCGCAGCGGCTTCGGGGCGGTGGACCGGCCGCAGCCCCGGACGTCGTAGAGCACCACATGGAAGCGGTCGGCCAAGCCGCGGGCGACCTCGGACCACACCTCCTTGCTGTCCGGGTAGCCGTGCACCAGCATCACCGTGGGCTGCGCCGGATCCCCCAGCTCGGCGACGCACAGCTCGACGCCGCCGGTGCGCACCCGGCGTTCCACCGCCCCGGTGAGCCCCGATCCCTGCCCTGGCGCCGTTTCCTGCCCCCGGACCTGTCCCTGACCCCGGCCCTTGTTCCGTTCGCTTCCCGTGTTCACGCGGCCTTCTCCTCCTGCCAGCGCCGCACGTGCGGCAGATCGTCGTCCAGCCAAAAGGCGCTCTCCTGCGGGTCCTTGGAGTCCGTGACGACCAGGATCTCCTCGAACTTCGCGCCCGTGCCCCGGAACCCGAGGTGGGGTTCGACCGCCCACAGCCCCGGCTGCGGCGGGTGGTCGGAGAAGGTGTACGGGCTCCACAGCGGGGACCAGCCGTCGCGGTGGCCGTGCAGGGCGTCGGAGGCCAGCCCCTTGAGGGACTGGGCGCCGAACCCGAAGAGAGTGGGGGACCAGCGGCGCTGCTTCACCCGGTCGATCTTGTGCGCGATGACGCCGAAGGGGTAGGCGCGGTGGCGGTTCGCGTACCCCTGCCGCACCATCAGCCGGTCGACGTCCTCATAGATCTCCCGCAGCGGCCTCCGCTCGCGCACTTCGCGCAGGATCAGCTCCCGGTGGGCTTCGAGGTCGGCGAGCAGCCGGTCGTGCACGGGGTTGAGACCGAGGCAGCCGGAGTAGCCGATGTCGGCCGTGAAGCCGTTGTGGACCGGTGCCATGTCGAGGATGAAGGCCATCCCCGGTTCCAGTTCGCGATTGGTGGGGAAGAACTGCAGCGGTATGCGGAAGTTGACGAAGGCGGTGCGGTCGCCGAACCAGGCGAACGGCAGATGGAACCAGTCCCGCACCCCGCGCTCGCGCAGCCATTCGCGCTGCATCCGCGCCGCCGCGCGCTCGGTGACCCCGGGCTTGAGCTGGGCGGCCACCGCTTCCGCGCAGGCATAGGCGAGCCGCTGGACCTCTCTGAACCCCCTTAGCTCAGCGGTGAGTTCTCCGGCTGCTGCTGAGGTCGCTGAGGTGACTGAGGCCATCGCCAACCGTCCGTCCGTGAGCGGTTCATCGCGGTACGTGCCCGTAACTTGACACTGATGAATGTGACAATGACCGGCGGCTGCGTCAAGGGGTGCGCACGCACCGACCAGGGAACCAGCCCACCGCCAGCCCACCGCGGACAGTCACCCCGCCCCGGCTCGGTGCCGGCCCGAGCCCCACTCCGGCCCTCCCCCGGCCTCGACCCACCCCCGACGCCGTCCCCGCCCCGCGCCGCAGCTGGCAGGCGGTCCCGCGCCCTGTGAACCCTGACGCCGGACCGCTCGAAGCAGGAGATCCCCTACGGGCCGTAATACCGCAGGGGGAGGCAGATCCCAGCATCTGGGTTGACGACCGGTGTGGCGGACGCCACTACCGTCGATGACGTGACTGTGATCGTGACCGAAAGCCTGAGCAAGCGGTTCCCGCGGGTGACCGCCTTGGACCGGCTCTCCGTTGACATCGCCCCCGGCGTAACGGGCCTGGTGGGTGCCAACGGCGCCGGCAAGTCCACCCTGATCAAGATCCTTCTCGGACTGGCCCCGGCCACCGAGGGGACCGCGCATGTCCTCGGCCTGGATGTGACCAAGGACGGCAGCGCGATTCGTGAGCGGGTCGGCTACATGCCCGAGCACGACTGCCTGCCGCCGGATGTCTCGGCCACCGAATTCGTCGTGCACATGGCCCGGATGTCGGGCCTGCCGCCGACCGCCGCCCGCGAGCGCACCGCCGACACCCTGCGCCACGTCGGCCTCTACGAGGAGCGCTACCGCCCCATCGGCGGCTATTCGACCGGTATGAAGCAGCGGGTGAAGCTCGCCCAGGCGCTGGTCCACGACCCGCAGCTGGTCTTCCTCGACGAGCCCACCAACGGCCTCGACCCGGCCGGCCGGGACGAGATGCTCGGCCTGATCCGACGCGTCCACAGCGACTTCGGCATCTCCGTCCTGGTGACCTCCCACCTCCTCGGCGAGCTGGAGCGCACCTGCGACCATGTCGTCGTCATCGACGGCGGCAAGCTGCTGCGCTCCTCCTCCACCGATGAGTTCACGCAGGTCACGACCTCGCTGGTGGTCGAGGTCACGGACACCGACGCCCACCCGGACGGCACCGAGGCCCTGCGCGGCGCACTGGCCGGCGCCGGGGTCGCGGTGACCACCCGCAGCGCCGGTGCCGAGGGACTCGCCTCCCCCGGCCATCTGCTGTTCGTCGAGGCGGCCGGCGAGGAGACCTACGACCTGGTGCGGGACACCGTGGCCGGACTCGGGCTGGGCCTGGTCCGGATGGAACAACGCCGCCACCAGATCGCCGAGGTCTTCCGCGACGCGGACGCGGCGCACGCCGCCCCCGAAGCCGTCACCACAGGCGCCCCGAGCGCCCCGTACGCCCCCCAGGACGGAGGCGCCCACGATGTCGCCTGAGCCCACGACCTCGGTATCCGCCACGCCAGGCGGCGCCTATATCCACAACATCGGCTACCGCCACTACGACGGCCCGCGGCTGGGCCGTGCCTACGCCCGCCGGTCGCTGTTCTCGCAGAGCCTGCGCGGCGCCTACGGCCTGGGCCGTTCGGCCAAGAGCAAGGTGCTGCCGATGCTGCTCTTCGCCGTGATGTGCCTGCCCGCCGCGATCATGGTCGCGGTGGCGGTGTTCACCAAGGCCGCCAGCCTCCCGGTCGGCTACACCCGCTACGCCATCTTCCTCCAGGCCGTCATCGGCCTCTATCTCGCCTCCCAGGCGCCGCAGTCCGTCTCCCGCGATCTGCGCTTCAAGTCGGTACCGCTGTACTTCTCCCGCCCGATCGAGCGGGGCGACTATGTGGCGTCGAAGTTCGCGGCCATGGCGAGCGCCCTGTTCATCCTCACCGCGACGCCGCTGCTGGTCCTCTACGCCGGGGCGCTGCTGGCGAAGATGGACTTCCTCGACCAGACCAAGGGGCTGGCGCAGGGACTCGTCTCCGTACTCCTGCTCTCGCTGCTGTTCGCCGGGATAGGCCTGGTCATCTCCGCGCTCACGCCGCGCCGCGGCTTCGGCGTCGCCGCCGTGATCGCCGTCCTCACCATTCCGTACGGTGCCGTGAGCGCGGTCCAGGAGATCGCCTTCGTCCAGGGCAACGAATCCGCCGTCGGCTGGCTGGGGCTGTTCTCCCCCATCACGCTCATCGACGGGGTGCAGTCGTCCTTCCTCGGCGGCACCAGCTCCTTTGCCAACAATCTCGCGCCGACGACCGGTGCCGGGTTCGTCTACCTCCTCGTCACGCTGATCGTGATCGCCGGCAGCTATGCCCTGCTGATGCGTCGCTACCGGAAGGCCGGACTGTGACCGCCCGCCCGTCACCCGCCACCCCTCGAAGGAATGGGCCGCGCCCATGAGCACTGTCACCATCGACCACGTCTCCCGCTGGTTCGGCAATGTCGTAGCCGTCAACGACATCACCATGACCATCGGCCCCGGCGTCACCGGCCTGCTCGGCCCCAACGGCGCCGGCAAGTCCACCCTCATCAACATGATGGGCGGATTCCTCGCCCCCTCCAACGGCTCCGTCACCCTCGACGGGACGACGATCTGGCGCAACGCCGGTATCTACCGCCACATCGGCATCGTCCCCGAGCGCGAGGCGATGTACGACTTCCTGACCGGTCGCGAATTCGTCGTCACCAACGCGGAGTTGCACGGCCTCGGCCGGGCGGAGGCGGCCAGGGCGCTGGCCACCGTCGAGATGGAGTACGCCCAGGACCGCAAGATATCGACGTACAGCAAGGGCATGCGGCAGCGCGTCAAGATGGCCTCCGCGCTCGTCCACGACCCGTCCGTGCTGCTGCTCGACGAGCCCTTCAACGGCATGGACCCGCGCCAGCGGATGCAGCTGATGGAGCTGCTGCGGCGGATGGGTGACCAGGGCCGCACGGTCCTGTTCTCCTCGCACATCCTCGAAGAGGTCGAGCAACTCGCCTCGCACATCGAGGTGGTGGTGGCCGGCCGGCATGCCGCGTCCGGCGACTTCCGCAAGATCCGCCGGCTGATGACCGACCGGCCGCACCGCTACCTCGTCCGGTCCGACAACGACCGGGCGCTGGCCGGGGCGCTGATCGCCGACCCCTCGACGTCCGGCATCGAGGTCGACCTCACCGAGGGTGCGCTGCGCATCCAGGCGGTCGACTTCGGCCGCTTCACCGAACTTCTGCCGCGGGTCGCCCGGGACCACGGCATCCGCCTGCTGACGGTCTCGCCCTCCGATGAATCGCTGGAATCCGTCTTCTCCTACCTCGTCGCGGCCTGAGGCCAGAAAGGAGCCCCGAGGCATGTCCACGACCACTCCGACGGCCCGGCCGGCGCCCGCCGGGCCCAGGGCCACGCTGTTCCACCCGACCGTCGCCCGGCTCACCTACCGCGCCCTGCTCGGCCGGCGGCGGGCCCTGATCCTCTTCGCGCTGCCCACCCTTCTGGTGGTCATCGCGGTGGCCGTCCGTACGCTGACCGGCGCCGACGACTCCACCGCCGGCGGCATCCTGGGCGGCTTCGCGCTGGGCACGATGGTGCCGTTGATCGGCGTCATCGCCGGTACGGGTGCCATCGGACCGGAGATCGACGACGGCTCGGTGGTCTATCTGCTGGCCAAGCCGGTGCCCCGGCCGACGATCATCCTCACCAAACTCCTGGTGGCCATAGGTGTCACGGTCGCCTTCTCCGCAGTCCCCGTCCTGCTCGCCGGCTTCCTGCTGAACGGCAACAGCCAGCAGATAGCGGTGGGGTACGCGGTAGCGGCGGCCATCGCCTCGGTCGCCTACAGCGCGCTCTTCCTGCTCTTCGGCACGATCACCCGGCACGCCGTGGTCTTCGGCCTGGTCTACGCCCTGGTCTGGGAGGCCCTCGTCGGCACCCTCGTCCCGGGCGCGAAGACCCTCAGCATCCAGCAGTGGGCGCTGGCGGTCGGCCAGCACACGGCCGCGGAGGGCGCGATCACCTCCGATGTCCAACTGCCCCTTGCAATATGCCTGTTGGTCGCCCTCACGGTTCTCGCGACCTGGTACGCGGGCCGCCGGCTGAAGGCACTGACCCTGGCGGGCGAGGAGTAGAGAGGAATAGAGCCGATCGATCCGGTGGGACCGGTCCGGTGGGATCGGGGAGGCCGGACACCGCTTGGGGCCTGCCCGGCGCATCACGGCCGGACAGGCTCCGGGACCGCCCCCGGCGGCCCCGGACCGCCCCGGACCCACCACCCCACCTGCACTGTCCTGGCCGCGCCCGACCCGACGCCGTCCTACGCGCCGCCCCCGCCGCCGGCACCGTTCTTCTGCTGGGCGTTGAACTCCCGCACGTTGCGCAGATGCTCCTGGTAGTCAGCGGTGAAGCGGGTGTCGCCCGGCTTGACGGTGACGAAGTACAGCCAGTCGCCCGCGGGCGGCGCGCCGGCCGCCTTCAGCGCGTCCGCCCCGGGGTTGTCGATCGGGGTGGGCGGCAGGCCCTCGTGCTTGTAGGTGTTGTACGGGCTGTCGGTCCTGGTGTCGGCGTGGCTGGTGGTGAGCGTGCTGCGGCCCAGCGCGTAGTTGATCGTCGAATCCATCTGCAGTGGCATGTGCCGGGCGATCCGGTTGTCGATGACCCGGGCGACCTTGCCCATATCGGCCGGCCGGTCGGCCTCGGCCTGCACGATGCTGGCGATCACGACCGTGCGGTAGGAGGTGATCTTGTCCGCGGCCAGCCGCTGATTGGCGGTCTTGACCATGTACGAGAGCAGCGACGCCGGCGTGGTGTCCGCGTGGATCGGATAGGTCGCCGGGAAGAGGTAGCCCTCCGGATTGCCCTGTGTCGCGTCGGGCAGCGGGAGCTTCGCGCTCTTGGCGGCCTTCGCGGTGGAGCCGCTGGGCAGACGCAGCGCCTTGTCGACGGCGGCGTAGACCTGGGTGGCCCGCTGCCCCTCCGGCACGGTCAGCTTCTCCTCGCCCCCCGGCCCGCGCAGCAACCGCGGCACGAGCAGCACGGCCAGGACGGTCAGGGCGGCCAGGACGGCGACAACGATGAGCCAGCCGGTGCGGGAGAGCCGCGGGCCTGGCCGGCGGGCGGTGTGCTGAACGTCGCTCATGGGGGCACGGTAGGCCACGGCCGTACGGCGAGGCGGGGGCCACCCCCGGATCGTTGCCGACGACGGAGATCGTTCACTCCCTCGTCATGGGGTGCCCACTCAGGTGGCCACTCAGGCGCCCGCGTGGGTGCCCGCAGGGCCACACAGAGCCCGCATGCCCACAGCGCCCCGGCGCCCCCCAAGTGCTCCCACCGGGCCCTGCGCCCTACGCCCCTAGGCCGTACGCCCCCCAGCCCTACGCCCCGCCCGCGTCCCCGATCCTGCGGTCGCGCCCCGCGCCCATGCCCAGCAGCGCCAGACCGGCGCAGACCCCGAACAGCAGCACGAGGGGAACCGTCCAGCCGCCGGTGGCCTGATGGACGGCGCCCAGGGCCAGGGGCCCGGCGGCGGCGAGGAGGTAGCCGCCCGTCTGGGCCATGCCGGACAGCCGGGCGGCGGTGTGCGCATCGCCCGAGCGCAGGACCATCATCGTCAGGGCCAGCCCCAGCGCGCCGCCCTGGCCGATGCCCAGAAGGGCGGCCCACAGCCATGCGCCCGCCACCGGTGCCAGCAGCAGACCGGTGACGCCACAGGCCATCAGCGCGGACACCGCCACCCCCAGCAGGCGCTGCCGCCGCATCCGTCCCGCGAGCATCGGCACCACGAACGATCCGACCATCTGCACCAGCGTGCTGAAGGCGAAGACCAGCCCCGCCTCGCCCTTGCCCATGCCGTGGTCGGTGAAGACGGTCGGCATCCAGGCGATGACCACGTACGCGATCAGCGACTGCGAGCCCATGAAGAGCGTGACCTGCCAGGCCAGTGGCGAGCGGCTCAGCCGCGGCCCCGCCTCGGCCTGGTGTACGGACGTGGCCGCGGCGGCACCGTGCCGGGTGCCACGGCGGGCCATGAGCGCCTGCGGGATCCAGGCCACCGCGGCGACCGCGGCCAGCAGCGACCAGGAGACCAGCGCTCCCTGCCAGCTGCCGAGCGCGTTCTCCAGTGGGACCGCGGAGGCGGCGGAGACCGTGGCGCCCAGGATCATCGCCGTCGAATACAGCGCCGTCATACCCGCGGCCCGATCGGGGAAGTCGCGCTTGATCAGCCCTGGCATCAGCACGTTCAGCAGGGCTATGGAGGAGCCGACCACCGCACACCCGGCGAACAGCGCCACCACCGGCGGCGCGATCCGCAGCACGATGCCGCCGCACAGCGCCACCAGCGCCGCGCACAGCGTCGCTTCGGTGCCCCATCGCCGTGCCAGCCTCGGCGCGATGATCGAGCCCAGACCCATGAAGATCAGCGGGATCGTGGTCACCAGGCTGCTGGCGGTCGCGGCCAGGTGGAAGTGTGCGCCGATCTCGCCGAGCAGCGGCGAGACCCCGGCCAGCGCCGCCCGCATGTTGAGCGCGGCGAGCACGATCCCGGCCAGCACGAGCGCCGGGTGGACGGCCCGCAGCCGCCGGCGGGCGGCGGCGACGGGCGGTGTCGCGACCAGGTCCTCCTCGGCGTCGATCAAAGGTGCTTGGGGCCTGGACCCTGACATGCGTGCGTTACCTCGCCATGAGTGTGTTCCGCGAAGGAATCCCGGAAGGAAGGGAAGAAAGGGAAGAAAGGGAAGAAAGGAAGGAAGGAAGGGAAGAAGGAGTCGGATGAGCGCAGGGGGAAGGAGAGGGAAGAGGGAGGGAACTGGGCGCGGAAGAGCGGAGAGTGGAGACCGGAGACCGGAGACCGGAGCGAGGAGATCGGCGCCTCAGTGGCCCTCGCCGTCGCCCAGCAGCGCCTCCACGGCCCGCTTCGGTTTCTCCAGCAGCTCGCGGGTGGCGCGCTCCGCGACCTCCGGGTCGCCCGCCGCGATCGCCTCCATGACGGCGCGGTGGTCACCGTGCACGATCTTCGGCATCGCCTGGTCGTCGAGCGCGTTGACCAGCGCCTCCCGTACCGAGCTGCTGAACCAGCCGTAGGTCGCCGTCAGCGCGGTGTTGTGCGCGGCCTCGACGACGGCCTTGTGGAAGGCGATGTCGTGGTCGGCGTAGAGCTCCAGATTGCCGGAGTCGGGCCGTCCGTCCGCGTCGGCCAGGTCCGCCTGGGCGTCCAGGGCCGCCCGCATCCGCTCCAGGTCGTCCGGCCGGTGCCGCAGCGCGGCGAGCCGGGCGGCCTCCGCCTCCAGGGCGATCCGCAGTTCCAGTACGTCGCGGATGCCGGCCCGTTGGACGCCGCGCATGATGTCGCCCGGATCCGCGGTGGAGACGACGAAGGTTCCTTCGCCCTGCCGTGAGCGCAGCATTCCGGCGTGTACGAGCACCCGCACCGCCTCGCGGACGGTGTTGCGGCCGACCTGGAGCTGCTCGGCGAGCGTGTGCTCGGTGGGGATGCGGTCCCCGATCCGCCACTCCCCGGCGGTCAGTTGGGACCGCAGGGCCTCGACGACGGTGTCCACGAGGGATTGCCGTCCTGCCGCCTGCAGTGCCATGTCCGTTCCGCCCGCCCGTCTGCCTGTGGGTGCTCCTGTGCCCCTGTGTCCTCTGTCTGCCCGGTTGCCCAGTCATCCTACAACCAGTTCCATGCATACTACACGGAAGTCGTGGGGGTGCGGGCAACAGTGACGGGCCCCTCGGGGCCGACCGTACTGCGATCGCCGCCCCCGAGGAGCCCCAACTCCTGTCCCCTACAACGGTATTACCGCTCCAACGGGACTGCCGCTCCGAAGGGACTACCGCTCCAACGGGACTACCGCTCCAACAGGATCACCGCTGCATAAGGACCACCGCTCCCTGCCCCGCCCTACAGCCCGACGTCCCGCCCCTGGATATCCGCCAGGGACTCCCGCCGTACGAGGAGGCGGGCGTGGCCGTTGGTGACCGCGATGACCGGTGGGCGGCCGACGAGGTTGTATCCGGAGGCCATGGAGAGGTGGTAGGCGCCGGCGACGGGCACCGCCAGCAGATCGCCGGGCCGGATGTCGCCCGGCAGTCGCACGTCGGTGGCGAGTACGTCGCCGGCCTCGCAGTGCCGGCCGACGACGGTGACGGGCTCCGACGCGGCGAGCGAGCTGCGCCCGACCAGCCGGGGCGCATAGCGCACCCCGTACAGCGCGGGTCGCGGATTGTCGCTCATCCCGCCGTCCACCGCCACGAACGTGTGCGCGCCGGTCCGTTTGACGGACAGCACCCGGTAGAGGACGACACCGGCCGGGCCCACGATGGCGCGGCCGGGTTCGACGGCGAGCCGGGGCACCGGCAGGCCGGCCGCCGCGCAGCTGCTCGCCAGCTCCGCGCGCACCTTGGCGCCGAGCGCGGCGGTGTCGAGCACGGGCTCACCGGGGCGATAGGCGATGCCGTGGCCGCCGCCGAGGTCCAGCTCGGGGAGGGCGACGCCGTGCTGCTCACGGACCCGGGCAAGCAGGCCGACCAGCCGTCGTACGGCCGACAGATACGGCTTGGCGGTGGTGATCTGCGAACCCAAGTGGCAGTGCAGGCCGACCAGTTGGAGGCGCGGCTGGGCGAGCACCCGGGTGACGGCGTGCTGTGCGGAGCCGTCGGCGATCGACAGCCCGAACTTCTGGTCGTCGGTCCCGGTGCGGATCTTGGCGTGGCCGCCCGCGGCGATCCCGGGCACGACCCTGATCAGCACCTTCTGCCGGGAGCCCGCCGGGACCGCGGCCGCCAGCCGGGCGATCTCCGACGTGGAGTCGATGACGATCCGTCCGACGCCGAGCCGCAGCGCGGTCTGCAGGTCGGCCGGGCTCTTGGCATTGCCGTGCAGCACGATCCGCTCGGGCGGGAAGCCGGTGGTGACGGCGAGTTCCAGCTCACCGGCGGAGCAGACGTCCAGGCCGAGGCCCTCCTCCTGCACCCAGTGGACCAGGGCGCGGCACAGGAACGCCTTGGCCGCGTAGTAGACGTCGGCGTCGGGGAAGTCCCGTAGGTAGGCGCGGCAGCGGTGGCGCACCTCGTCCTCGTCCAGGACATAGGCGGGGGTGCCGAAGCGGTCGGCCAGCTCGGTGAGCGGGACACCGCCCACGGCGACGTCGTCGTGGCAGAGGGGCACCGCGGAGCCGGGCCATATGGCGAGCGGACCGCGGTCGGCGGTGGGTCGGGCGGCGGCCGGCGGCTCGCCCTCAGGGGACGTGAGCAGGGCGTCCGGTCCGGCGGCCGGCGACGCCGTGGTGGGTGCCACCGCGGCGGCCGGCGGCGGAACGGCGGGCTCTTGGGCGGTCCGGGGCAGTGTGCTGTGGCTCATGGTGTCGCCCCTCCCTCAGACAGCCCGTAGGTGATGGTGCGTACGGGCCGTATGGAGCACCTCGGGGGTGCGCGCCGTACGGGGGACCTCAGGGGTGCGCGAGGGGCGCGAGACCTCGGGAGTGCGCGCCGTACGGGACACCTCGGGGGAGAGCCGCGGGTCGACGGTCACCACAGTCGCGCCGACGGGCTCGGCCAGCGCACGCAGTGCGGGCTCGGACAGCCTGACCCAGGGTTGGCCTCCGCCCAGAGCCGCGGCGAGCAGCTGGGCGGAGGTGAAGCCGACGGCCGTCCGGCCGCCGAGCGGGGTGCGGAACAGGCGGGCCGTGCAGCCCGCGGGGCCCGACCGGACGGGGACGAAGAGAGGCCCGGCCGGGACACGATCAGAGGGCTCAGGATCTTCCGCGTACAGATGGTGGGACACGGCGTTGCTCCTCGAACAGGACATCGGCGGCCCCGGACCAGTGGATGACGCATGTGCCGGGGCTCGGCTCTGACGACGCTATGCCCGGGGAACGGGCCCCTCCGCCAGTCGCTGACGCGTCATTGACGGGTTGTGGACACTGTTTGACGCGATGCTGCCGGGTGGTGGCCGATTGTGGGGCGGCGGTGACGCTGCGCGGCAGCCGGGGCGCGGCCGGACCGCAGCCGGATCCCGGCCGACGCGGCCCGAAACCAATGGCCCCGGACAAAGGCCCCGGATATCGCCCTACGGACCCGATGCCCCGGCTTCGGAAACCGCCTGACGACCCCGACGCCCTGGCGCGGCCCCGGACGTCGCCGACCGCGCAGCCCCTCGCGCACCGGAGGCGGGCCGCTGCTCACGGCCACCGCCGAGACACGCCGTGACCGTCTCCGCGAACTCCACCGCCGCCGGGCTCAGCGCCGCCCACGTGCGCACCGCCCAGCCGGTGGCCAGTGGGGGCAGCGCGGGTATCGGGACCAGGCGCAGGGACGAGTCGGCGGTGGACGCGAGACCTGGGAGGCGCGGGACGACCGCGTGGCCGACGCCGAGTTCGGCCAGCAGCAGGGCGGTGTCCCAGTCGGCGACGCTGGTGGTGCTCGGGGGCGGCAGCTGCCCTGCGTCCCGGTGGCTGAGGTGGCCGTCGAGCCGCATACGGGAGGTGGAGTTCTCCGGCAGCCGGATGGGCCGGAGGGCGGCCAGTTCCTCCGGCTCGATCCGCTCCCGGGTCGCGAGCGGGTCGTCGGCGCGTACGGCGAGCACCCAGGGCAGGCCGATGACCGGATGCTGCTCGATGCCGCGCACGGGCGGGCCGATGGTGATCCAGGCCAGTTCGGAGCCGCCGTCCGCGACCGCCTCGAAGCAGCGGCTGCTGGAACTCTCGGTCTGGAACTCCAGGTTGACGTGCGGATGGCGGGTGCGGAAGGCGACCACCGCGTCGGCCATGAAGTGCCGTACGGTCGTGGCACCGGTGGTGACCCGGACCGTGCCGCCGTCGCCCGCGCGCAGATCGCCCAGTTGACGCAGGGCCACGTCCAGGCCGCTGAGGCCGTCCGCCGCCGCGCGGTTGAGGATCCGGCCCGCCTGGGTCGGTGCGACACCGCGCGGCCGGCGCTCCAACAGGCTGATGCCCGCCTCGCGTTCGAGGCGTTTGATGCGCTGGCTGACGGCGGATTGCGTGCAGCCGAGACGTCGGGCGACGGCGCTGAGGCTGCCCGTCTCGCACACGGCCACGAAAGCGCGCAGGTCATCGAGGGTCACCCGGGTACGGTAGCCCCCTCCTGGTGGCCCTACCCAAGCTGTGGCTAAGGGATTTGGAACGAAACCAGAGGATTGACTGGGGTGTGGCATCGCCGCGAAGATCGTCACAGGGCCCAGGGCGGCAACCCGGAACCGCGCACGGCCGTACGGTTCCGGGTGCCGACCCGCACGTCCGGCCCTCCCGTAGGGGGGGCCACCCTCTACCCTCAAAGGGTGAAGACCGACCGAAAAGCCGTCAGATCCACCGACGGCCTCGGCAGTACCCACGGCCTCGCCGAACCCGACGACCGGCGAGGGGACCGCTGATGGAGCCGTTGCGCGGCGGCCGGTCGTGGTGGTCCGGGCGCGCCCTTGCCGACCGGGTCAAGGACTGGGTGCGGACGAGCCCGGGCACCCATATCTGGCTGCTGGTCATCGGCGTCACCAGCCTCGTGATCGCCTCCGCCTCCGAGGGGCTGGGGCAGTTCCTCGTCCACCGCACCAGCAGCAACATCCACGAGCTGAACGAGCATCCGCTGCCCTCGCTGCTGATCAGCGGCTTCTGGATCGAACGGCCGGAGTCGTTCCTGCTCTACGCGGTGATGTTCGAGTTGGTGCACGCCAACGTCGAGCGCTGGGTGGGGACCTGGCGCTGGCTGCTGACCGTCGGCGGCGCGCATGTCGCCGCCACCCTCGCCAGCCAGGAACTCGTCCTGCTGGCCATCGAGGGCCACCAGCTGCCGCGCTCGATGACGCATGTCGTCGACATCGGGGTCTCCTACGGGCTGGCCGCGGCCGCCGGCGTACTGACCTACCGGCTGCCCCCGCCCTGGTGCTATGTCTACCTCGTCGCGGTGCTGGTGTTCTTCGGCGTTCCGCTGACGACCGGCGCGACCTTCACCGACTTCGGCCATGCCATCGCACTGGTCATGGGTTTCGCGGCCTGGCCGCTGACCCCGGCGGCGGCCGTCGCCGACGAGGCGGAACCGGAGGCCGGTCAGAGCCCGTAGATCCGCTCCAGCACGACCGCGATCCCGTCGTCCTCGGGCGAGGCCGTCACCTCGTCCGCGACGGCCTTCAGCTCGTCATGGGCGTTGGCCATCGCCACGCCGTGCGCCGCCCAGGCGAACATCGGGATGTCGTTGGGCATATCGCCGAAGGCCACGGTCTCCTTGGCGGTGATGCCCAGGCGGCGGGCGGCCAGCGAGAGGCCGGTGGCCTTGGACAGGCCGAGCGGCAGCAGTTCGACGACGCCCGGCCCGGCCATCGTCACGCCCACCAGATCACCGGCGACCTGGCGTGCGGCCTGTGCCAGCGCGTCGTCGTCCAGCGTCGGGTGCTGGAGGTAGACCTTGTTCAGCGGCGCTGCCCACAGCTCGCCGGGGTCGTCCATCACAACGTTCGCCAGCGGGCCTTGCTGTACGCGGTAGCCGGGACCGACCAGCACCCGACCGTCCAGGCCGTCCCGGCTCGCGGCCAGGAACAGCGGGCCGACCTCGGCCTCGATCTTGGACAGCGCCAGACCTGCCAGCTGCCGGTCGAGCGTCACCGATGTCAGCAGCCGCTGCTCACCGGCGTGGTAGACCTGCCCGCCCTGGGCGCACACCGCGAGGCCGTGGTAGTCCAGGGCTTCGAGGATGTGCCGGGTCCAGGGCACCGAACGGCCGGTGACGACGATGTGCGCCGCGCCCGCCGCGGTGGCCGCGGCGAGCGCCCGGCGGGTGCGCTCGGAGACGGTCTCGTCGGGGCGCAGCAGCGTCCCGTCGAGATCCGTCGCGATGAGCTTGTACGGCAGCGGTGCGGCTGCCGCCGGAGCCGATGCGCTCACTTGGCGACGGGCTCCAGGATCTCCCGGCCGCCCAGGTAGGGGCGGAGCACCTCGGGGACGCGCACGGAGCCGTCCGCCTGCTGGTGGTTCTCGAAGATCGCCACGATCGTGCGGGGTACGGCGCAGAGCGTGCCGTTGAGGGTGGCGAGCGGCTGGACCTTCTGCTTGCCGTCGACGGTCTCGCGCATCCGGACCGAGAGCCGGCGGGCCTGGAACTCGTCGCAGTTGGAGGCCGAGGTCAGCTCGCGGTACTTGCCCTGGGTCGGGATCCACGCCTCGCAGTCGAACTTGCGGGAGGCCGAGGCGCCGAGGTCACCGGTGGCGACGTCGATGACCTGGAACGGCAGCTCCAGGGAGGTCAGCCACTGCTTCTCCCAGTCCAGCAGCCGCTGGTGCTCGGCCTGCGCGTCCTGCGGCGCGACGTAGGAGAACATCTCCACCTTGTCGAACTGGTGGACCCGGAAGATGCCGCGGGTGTCCTTGCCGTACGTGCCGGCCTCGCGGCGGAAGCACGGCGAGAAACCGGCGTAGCGCAGCGGCAGCTTGGCCGCGTCGACGATCTCGTCCATGTGGTACGCGGCGAGCGGGACCTCGGAGGTGCCGACCAGGTAGTAGTCGTCCTTTTCGAGGTGGTAGACGTTCTCGGCGGCCTGGCCGAGGAAGCCAGTGCCCTCCATGGCGCGCGGGCGGACCAGGGCGGGGGTCAGCATCGGCGTGAAGCCGGCCGCGGTGGCCTGGGCGATGGCGGCGTTGACGAGGGCGAGCTCCAGCAGCGCGCCGACGCCCGTCAGGTAGTAGAAGCGGGAGCCGGAGACCTTGGCGCCGCGCTCGACGTCGATCGCGCCGAGCAGCTCGCCGATCTCCAGGTGGTCCTTGGGGGCGAAGCCCTCGGCGTCGAAGTCGCGGATCGTGCCGTGCGTCTCCAGGACCGTGAAGTCCTCCTCGCCGCCGACCGGTACGTCGGGGTGGACGAGGTTGCCGAGCTTCAGCAGCAGCTGCTGGGTCTCTTCCTTGGCCTCGTCCTGGGCGGCGTCGGCGGCCTTGACGGCGGCGGCCAGCTCGCCGGCCTTCTTCAGCAGCTCGGCCTTCTCGTCGCCACTGGCCTTGGGGATGAGCTTGCCGAGCGCCTTCTGCTCGGCACGCAGCTCGTCGAAGCGGACGCTGGAGGACCTGCGCCGCTCGTCGGCGGAGAGAAGCGCGTCGACGAGCTCGACGTCCTCTCCACGGGCGCGCTGGGACGCGCGCACACGGTCGGGGTCCTCACGGAGCAGGCGAAGGTCAATCACACCCCCAGGCTACCGGGGCCGCGCACGGCTCCTCGACGCGATATTCCCCGGCATATCGATTTGCCCGTTTTGGGGTATTTATTCCCTTAGGGGTGCGGGGTGGAGGCGGAGGTGCCTGAGGGGTCGACCGGTAAGCGGCGGATAAGTGCGAGGGGGTGTGCGGCGGAATTCCCGATGTCCGCGATGGGGGCTTTCGTGGGGGCGGGCGCCGGGTGATCCATTATGTGGACAGCGGGAGTTGGGGCCCTGGTTTTCCCCGGAGATCCCTCGGTTGTCCACAGGGGGCAAGGGTTCTCCGACTCTTATCCACAGGCTGTGTGTGAGATCTGTGGAAGTCGGAGTCGATCATTCCGCTGTCGAAATGCTCGGCTATGGATTCTCGCCCCAAACCCCGCTCCCGCACTCTTTCGTGTGGGATTGCCTCGCTCTAAAGGATTGATCGCATGAATTGTGCTGACGGGGGGCGCGGTAGGGGGCTGTGGAACGATGTGGTGTCAGTAGACCGATTTGTCGACTCCGTACGGCTTTCATGTCGACTTACCCACAGGTCGAGAACCGCGCCTGTGGATAACTTTGTGGACAACCCACAGGCCACGGAAAGCCGCAGGTCGTGCCGGGACCGCGGGCGGCTCAGCCCCGCCCGTCGAGGCAGCGCGCCAGCCAGTCCGACGCCTCGGTGAACGCCGAGTCCGTCATCTGCCGCCGCACACTCGGCGTCGTCTCGTCCGCCCGCGGATACGAACCGAGGAACCGCACCTCGCGGCAGACCCGCTTGAGTCCCATCAGCACCTCGCTCACCCGGCGGTCGGTGATGTGCCCCTCGCAGTCCACCGAGAAGCAGTAGCGGCCGATGCCCTCCCCGGTCGGCCGGGACTCGATCCGCATCATGCTGACGCCGCGCACCGCGTACTCCTGCAGCAGCTCCAGCAGCGCACCGGGGTGGTCCTCGGCCAGCCACAGCACGACCGAGGTCTTGTCCGCGCCGGTGGGCGACGCGGGCCGGGCCGGGCGGCCCACCAGGACGAAGCGGGTGGCCGCGTTCTGCGCGTCGTGGATGTCGGTGACCAGCGGCTCCAGGCCGTACGTCGCCGCCGCGAACTCGCCCGCGAAGGCGCCGTCGTAGCGGCCCTCCTGCACCAGCCGCGCGCCGTCGGCGTTCGAGGCCGCCGACTCCCACACCGCTTCCGGGAGTTGAGCCGCCAGCCACTTGCGCACCTGCGGCTGGGCGACCGGGTGGCCGGTCACCGTCTTGACGTCGCCGAGCGCCGTGCCCGGGCGTACGAGCAGGGCGAAGGCGATCGGCAGCAGCACCTCGCGGTAGATCATCAGCGGCTCGCCGGAGGCCAGTTCGTCCAGGGTGGTGGTCACCCCGCCCTCGACGGAGTTCTCGATCGGCACCAGGGCGGCCGCGGCCTCACCGGCGCGCACCGCGTCCAGGGCGGCCGGCACCGACACCATCGGCACCAGCTCGCGGGTCGCCGCCTCGGGAAGGCTGCGCAGCGCGGCCTCGGTGAACGTGCCCGCGGGGCCGAGATAGGTATAGCGGCTGGCCGACATCCTTGAGCACTCCCTCGCGCAACTGCGGGGGCACCCCGCCGATCTTCTCCCTGCCCTGCCACGATACCGAGCCGTTCCGGCCGCCGGGCGGGGCTTCCAGCCGCTGGACGGCCCGGGGACGGCCCCGGGGGCGGCCCTGCCGCCGGGGAATCACCCCTCCAGCAGCGGCCGGCCCACGTAGTCGCCCGGTTCCGCGGCCGGCGGCACCGCGAACAGCCCGCTCGCCTCGTGCCGCAGGAACGGCGACAGCGCGTCCCCGCGGTCCAGCTTCCGCTGGATCTGGGTGAAGGCGCGCAGCGGATCGGCCTGCCAGCAGACGAACAGCAGCCCGGCGTCCGGGGCGCCGTCCTCGCGGTAGCCGTCGTGGAAGGAGAACGGGCGGCGCAGCATCGCCGCTCCCTGGTTGGACTCCGGCGCCGCGATCCGGGCGTGCGCATCGGCCGGGATGACCGGCAGCCCGTCCGGGCCGGTGGCGTCCAGCCGCATCGGGGTGGTCTCCGAGCCGCCGGTCAGCGGCGCCCCGTCGTCCTTGCGGCGCCCGATGACCTTCTCCTGCTCGTGCCGGGAACGCTTCTCCCAGTCGTCCAGCAGCATCCGGATCCGGCGGACGACGGCGTACGACCCGCCGCGCATCCACTGCTGCTCGGCGTCCCGTCCCACGAAGATCCGCTGGTCGAAGTCCTCGTCCGACGGCTTGGGGTTGTTGGTGCCGTCGACCTGGCCCATCAGGTTGCGGGCGGTCATCGGGTGCGCGGTGGCACCCGGCGTGCGGTTGAACCCGTTCATCTGCCAGCGCAGCCGGGCGGTGCCGGCCGCGTCCTTCTGCAGTGCCCGCAGCGCGTGGAAGGCGACCAGCGCGTCGTCGGCGCCTATCTGGATCCACAGATCGCCGTTGCTGCGCCCGGGGTCCAGCGCGTCCGCGGAGAATTCGGGCAGCGGGTCGAGCTGTACGGGGCGCCGCTTCGTCAGGCCCGTACGGCCGAAGAAGCTGTGGCCGAAGCCGAAGGTGACGGTCAGCGAGGACGGGCCGGCGTCCAGGGCGACCCCGGTGTCGGCGTCCGGGGCGCGTCCGGCCATCAGCTCCTCGGCCGTCCGCGACCAGCGGCGCAGCAGCGCCGCCGCGGCCTTGCGGTCCGCGCCGGGCGCCAGGTCGAAGGCGGCGAGATGCCCGTTGGCCTGCAGCGGCGTGGTGATCCCCGCCTGGTGCCGGGCACGCGCCGCCCGGAACGGCACCTCGGTCGACCCGATGGTGGTGAGGGCCTTGGGCGCGTCCTGCTGGGAGGCGGAGGCGCCGAGGGCGCCGCCGGCCCCGCCGACGACCAGCCCGGCCGCGCCGGCCGCACCGACGGTGCCCAGCAGCCGGCGGCGGGAGAGCTCCAGCGGGGCCTGTGGGGCACCGGAGGTCTTCGCGCCGCCGGAGGCCTTCGACTCGCCGGAGGCCTTCGCGCCGGCGGCCCGGGGAGCGGCGGCGGCTTGTTCGGTTCGCTTGCTCATCAGCCGATCTTCACGTTCTTGGTCTCGGTCACCTGGTCGATGTCGGAGGTCCGTACGAGCAGCGAGAGCTGCCACTGCCCGGAGACCGGCAGCTGGACGCCGCTCGCGCGCCAGTGGCCCTTGCCGACGTGTCGGGGGACGAAGGGCAGCGGCCCGATCTTCTGGGACTTCTGGGTGAAGGAGACCTTCACCTCGGCAACGTCCATGGCCTTGCCCGACGGGTCGGAGAGCCGCAGCCGCAGCTCGTTGGCGTTGCCGCTGCGCCCGGGGTCGAGGTCGAGGCGGGCGGTGCCCTTGCCGCCCGGACCGCCGGTGTCGAACGGGATGGTCAGCACCTGCGGCTGGTTGGCCGCGGTGGACTGCCCACCGGAAGCGGCCCTGACCGCCTCTTCCGTACGGGCCGGTTCGGTGGCCGTCAGCACCGTCGTGACCACCAGCAGGGCGACGGCGACCGTCGCCTCGGCCAGGACCGACCGGCGCAGCCCCAGCCGCTCGGGGTCCGCGTCGCGCAGCCGCTTGGTCCGGGCGGTGCGCAGGGCGGCTCGCTGACGGGCCAGTTGAGCGGCGCGGGCGGCGTCCGGAGCGGTTCCGGCGGCCGGGTCCTCGTCGGGCTCGGCCGCCGGGCCGTGGTCGGGGACGAGGGCGGGAACGGGCTCGCGGTCGGGCGCCTGGCGTGCCTCACCCAGGCGCCCCGTCCACCGCCGCGACACCGCGGCGATCCCGACGAGGACCACGACCAGGCCCACCTTGAGCAGCAGCAGCCGCCCGTAGGCGGTGTCGGTGAGCGCGTGCCAGGTGCCGACCTGCCGCCAGGACTGATAGACGCCCGTGGCCACCAGCACCACCACGGAACCGAACGCGATCCGCGAGAAGCGGCGTACGGCGCTCCGCTCGACCGGCGGGCCCCAGTACAGGGACACCACCAGCGCCGCCAGCCCGCCGAGCCAGGCGGCGACCGCGAGCAGATGCAGCACGTCGACCGGCATCGCGACGGCGGGCTGCAGCCCGGTCGAGGCGTGTTCGGCCATCGCCCAGGTCGCGGCGAGCCCGATCGCGACGATCACCCCGCCGATGCCCAGCCCGAAGGTGAGGTCCTTGCGCCGCCTGGCCTCCTCGGCGGGGTCCGCGGCTTGCCCGGCACCGTCGCCGGCCTCGTCGCCGGCCTCTGCGGTCCCGTCCCCCTCGGCTCCCTCCTCCTGCGCCCGCTCCGGTTCCTGCAGCCGCGCGTACGCCCCGAAGAGCACCGCGACGAACAGCGCCGCGGCCGCGAGCAGCAGCAGCCGGGAGACCAGCGCCGCGCCCGGCTTGGTGACCAGGACCTGCTGGAGGCCACCTAGGTCGAAGACGTCGGCGAGATCACCGGACCCGGTGTACGGGGTGCGCAGCAGCAGCATCGCGAGCGTGGTGGCGGTCAGCGCCACCCAGCCCTGGACGACCAGCCGCTGCACCGACCGTACGAGCGCGGCGGCCGGCCGGCAGGCCACCACGAAGGCGGCACCGCCGACCAGCAGCACGAACCCGGCGTAGGCCAGATAGCGGGCGATGCCGTAGAGCGCGCCCACCAGCCCGCCGCCGACCTCCTGTTGGGGGAGCGGGGCGGCGGACTTGGAGGGCGCGCCGACGGAGAAGGTGAAGGCGCCGGAGACGGGGTGGCTGTCGGCGGAGACCGCCTGCCAGGCGACGGTGTACGTACCGTCGCGGAGCCCCGGCGGCAGCCCCGTGCCGTATTTGACGACGCTGCCGCTGCACAGGTTGCGCAGCTTGCCGCGGTCCACCCGTTTGCCCCGCGGATCCAGGACCCGGATGGAGTCGTCGCCCATCGCGACGCCCTCGGAGAAGGTGAGCGTCACCTGCTCGGGTGCGCGGTCGACCACCGAACCCTGCGCCGGCGTGCTGCCGGTCAGCGCGGCGTGCGCGGACGCCGGGGCGGCGCCGCCGAACAGCGCGCCGGCCAGCGCCACCGCGACGATCAGCAGCCGCAGCGCGGCGGACCGTCGTGGCGGTAGCCCGGTGGTGACCATAGTGATCGCTCCCCTCAACTGCCGTGTGAGTGCTGTTGCCGTGACCTGCGGTGCCGCCCGTTACTTCTTCGGCTGGTAGTCGGCGGCCTTGACCTGGAGGTCCACGTTGACGGGCTCGGCGTGGGCGAACTGCAGCTGGACGCGGATGATGTCGCTCTTGGCCGGCTTGTACTTCAGGCCCATGAGCATCAGGTGGTTGCCGCCGCGTTCGAGCCTGAGCTCGCCGCCCGCCGGTATGGGCAGGGACTTGACCTGCTCCATCTTGTTGCCGGCGGTCTTGTGGATCGTGACGTCCTTGGCCTCGGCGGTGGTGACCGCGGTGAGCTTGTCGGCCGCGCCACTGTTCTTGATCGTGAGGAACCCGCCGGCCATGTCCTGGGTGACCGGCTGCGGCATATAGGCGCCGTCGACCGTCATCTGCGAGTCGGACTCCCCGGCGCCGCAGCCCGCGAGGGCGAGAGAGGCGGTCAGGGCGAGGGCGGCGGCGAGGGTGGTACGGCGGTTCACGGGTTCTGTCCCTTGATGATCTTCGGAAGTGCGGTGGTGTAGTTGTCGGAGGTCGCCTCCTGCATGCCCATCCAATGGACCTTGTCGTCCTTGGGGGAGCTCAGCAGGACCTGCGCGCCATGGGTGGAGACGACATCGCCGTTCTTCTTCTTGACCGGCTTCTCGATCCCGATGTTCACGCTGCGCGCGCCCGCCTGGATGGTGTCGAACGCGCCGGTCAGCCCGACGAAGTCCTTGTTGATGCCGGCGAGCCACTTCTTGAGGGCGGCCGGGGTGTCGCGCTCCGGGTCGGAGGTGACGAACACGACCCGCAGGTCCTTCTGCTCGGCCTTGGGCAGCTGCTTCACGGCGACCGCGATGTTGGCCATCGTCAGCGGGCAGACGTCCGGGCAGTTGGTGTAGCCGAAGTAGATCAGCGTCGGGTGGCCCTTGGTCCGCTCCAGCAGGTCGTACTTCTTGCCGTCGGTGCCGGTCAGGACCAGGTCGGGCTTCTCCAGCGGGCTGTCGAGGGTGACGATCGGCTTGGCGGTCGTCCCACCGGAGACGACGGCGGCGGGCTTGCTCTCGTCGCCGCCGCAGGCGGTCAGGCTGAGGGCCGCGGCCGCCGCGAGGGCGGACGCGAGCAGGGTCCTTCTATGCATTGCAGATAAATCCCATACGTTCTTCCGAGGGGAGCCGGGCCGGCGCGGGTCGGGCGCCGGCCCCGCGGTGGTCAGGCGCTGCGGCGACGGCCGGCGAACACGCCGAAGCCGACTCCGGCGACGCCGACCACGATGCCGATGACGCCCAGGACGCGCGCCGTGGTGTCGCTGGCGGACGTCTCCGCGGCGGCCGTCGTCATCTCGGCGTCGCTCTTGGCGCCGGCGTGCTTCGCGCCGGAGGAGCCGTGGCCGTCGTCCTCGGCCGCGGTGAGCTTGAGCACCGGCGCCGGGTTCTCGGGCTCCGCCGCGCCCTCCTTCGTCGGCTCGATCCAGCGCACGACCTCCTTGTCGTCGTACGTCTGGAGGGCCTTGAAGACGAGTTCGTCGGCGTCCTCGGGCAGCTGCCCGACGGAGACCGGGAACTGCTGGAACTGGCCGGGCTCGACGCCCTTGTCCTCGGCGGTCCAAGTGATCTTCGAGGGCGCCTCGTTGATCTTCTCACCGTGCATCTCGATCGGCTTGGCGAGCTTGGACTTGGTGACCGAGACCTTCCAGCCGGGCACCGGCTGCGGCATGGCGGACGCCAGCGGGTGGTCGGCCGGCAGCGTCACCTCCAGCTTCACCGTCGAGGCGTCGTCCCGCTCGTTGGGCACCTTGAAGTTGACGACCGCGTAGCCGCCCTTGGGTGCCTCGCCGGGCTGCACGCTGACGTGCGCGAAGGCCGGGCCGGCGAGCAGCAGCACGCTGCCGGCCGCGACGCCGCCCACGAGCGACAGGCGGGAAAACTTGGACATACGAGACTTATTCGACATCGAAACGCTCCACAGGAAGAGGAAAGGCACGGGTGACGCTGACGGTGGTGTGGCGGCGCGCGCACGGCGACGGCGCGCGAGCCCGTACCCTCCCCCAGGCCTCAAGGGCATGGGAGGGAGCCCCACGTGGGAGCGTGCTGCGCGACGTCAGGCCGCGAGGGCCAGGGCGGCCGGGGAGGGGGGTCCTCGCCTGACGACACTGTGGTGGAGCGCGACGTCCTTCGGGCCGGGTTTGTCATCCCCGTACGAAACGGAGGCGCGCAGCGCATCGTCGTGCGCCGCGCCGAGGACCGCGAGCAGGGCGCGGACCAGCGCGAGCGCTCCGCGCAGCGCACCGACCAGCGCCGCCACGGTGATCTCGTAGGCCGCCGGAGCCGACAGCCGGACCACTCGCCACAGCGCCGCCTCGCCCCGCCGCAGCAGCCAGCCGAGGGCGAGCGCGGCGAGCAGATGGCCCAACAGCATGGGCACGGACGGCACCACGCAGTGCGCCATGGACGGGTCGCCGGCGCCACCGGCCGCTCCGTGCGCGGCCGGTGCGGTGGCGGAGGCGGCGTCGAAGCCGGCCGTGCCGAGCATCCGCCGCGCCTGGTCGCCGTCCACCCGGCCCGCACCGAGCCCGCAGGTCAGGTGCCGGGCGAGCGCGATCGCCGCCGTATCGGACAGCGCGCCGCCGAAGCCGCTACCGACCCGGCCGCTCGTCGTCATCCCCGCCATGTCCGCCATTCCGGTCATGGCCGCCGTGCGGGACGCCGGAAGGACGGGCGCCTGCCCCCACGTGAACAGCGAGTGCAGTACGAGCTGGCCCACCGCGAGCCCCGCCGCGATCCCCGGCAGCGAGCGTTCCCGCCCGGCCAGCGGGGCCGCCACCGCGAACACCACGGCGGCCGCGACACCCAGCGTCCACAGCGGGACGGTCGCGCACGACGCGATCATGTGCCCGGCCGCGGACAGCGCGACGCAGACCACGGTGAAGACCGCAGCCCTCAGCAGCCGCAGGTCGGCGGCTGCGCGCGCGGTCGGGGCAGGTGGGGCAAACATGGCCGCGCCATCATCCCACTGCCCCTGCCCGCCGCCTACGGCAGGGCGGTGGGCAAGGGGCGCCTCCCGGGGCGTCAAGGGTGGCAGGCGGGGCGCGCGACAGCGCGTACGCGGCGCTTCACCTACACCGATGCGCTCAGTCTTCGCATCCGCCGAATGAGCGGTATCACGTCCCGGACATGCTTACGGACCTTGTGGCACGGCAATAGGTAACGATATGTCGAGCCGCGGCCAGGAGGCTGGAGCGATGAGCATCTGGTGGTCACTCCACTTGCGGCGTGAGGCGGCAAGCGTGCCGCTCGCCCGTCGCCTGTTGCTGGGCACGATGGAGACCGCGGGCGTCGACCCGGACATCTGTTACGACCTGTCGGTGGCCCTCACCGAAGCCTGCGCCAACGCCGTCGAACACGGCGGGGACGCCGCCACCGAGGACTACCGCGTCACGGCCTTCATCGACGGCGACACCTGTCGGATCGAAGTCGCCGACTCGGGTCCCGGCTTCCACGGCAGCTCCGCACCCCCGGCCCCTCCCCATACCGCCGCGGACCGCGCCGCCACACCGGCCCCCGTGCCCACCCCCGCGCAGGCTCCCGTGTTTGCCGAGGAAGGCCGGGGGCTCTTTCTGATCGAGGCCCTCACCGACCACGTCCGCTACCGCAACCGCACGGGCCGCCCCGGCGCGATCGTCAGCTTCGACAAGATCCTCAAGTGGCGGGACGGCGCGGCACTGCCGATGGCGTCGTGACCAGGTCGTCTCGGGCGGACTGTGACGGCGAGGGTGACGGCAGGGTGCTTGTTCAGCCGACCGGCGTGCTTTCCCCGGCCCAGGCTGCCAGCAATCGCAGCGCGGTGTGCGAGGGTGAGCCTTCCTCCACGGTGTGGGCGATCAGGGCCTGGTCCGGGTCGTCCGGCAGACGCAGGGTCTCGAAGCCGAGGTCCAGCCCGCCCACCACAGGGTGTCGGTAGACGTAGCGCCCGTGGGTCTTGTCCTTGAGGCGGTGCTCCGCCCAGACCGACCGGAACACCGGGCTGGCGGCGGTGAGTTCGTCGAGCAGCTCCGCCGTGTGGGGATCGTCGGGGTGGCGTGCGGCGTCGAGACGGAGGTAGGCGGCCACGTCACTGGCCTTGCCCCGCCAGTCGGCGTACAGATCGCGCATCCCCTCGTCAAGGAAGACCAGGCGAGCCAGGTTCCGCTGCTGGGGAGGCAGCGCGCCGAAGTCGGTGATCAGAGCCGCCGCGAGGCGGTTCCAGGCCAGGACGTCGGTGTTGCGGCCGACGATGTACGCCGGGACGTCAGGCGTCGAGTCCAGGAGCCGACGCAGGCCCGGCCGCACCTGCTGCGGGCGGGGTGAGCCCTCCCCGTACGCCGGTTCCGACCGGGGCGCCGGGCGTGCCAGCCGGTACAGGTGCTCGCGCTCCACCGCGTCCAGGCGAAGGGCGCGGGCGACCGCGTCCAGCACCTCCGACGAGAAGTGCAGCGTGCGGCCCTGTTCCAGCCGGACGTAGTGATCCACGCTCACCCCGGCCAGTTGGGCCAGCTCCTCGCGGCGCAGCCCGGGGACCCGGCGGCGGGCCCCGTAGTCCGGCAGCCCCAGTTCCTCGGGGCGCAGCCGTGCCCGGCGGGAGCGGAGAAACTCGCCCAGTTCGGTACGTCGGTCCAGTGCCATGCGGCCAGTATTCACGGCCCGGTGCCGTGCGCGGTGGCCTTTGCCTGGTCATGCCGTGCCCAGGCACGGGCTGCCACTGGGTGGGCTCGGCGGCCGGCAGCACAGTGGTGGACGCCGGAACGTTTCCGGCCGACCGGAGGCCACTTGGCCCCGGCCCCTCTCCAATCGCACTGGGAGTTCCGCGACATGAGCGCAACCAACCTGCCCGCCCTTCCGCTCGGCACCACCGGCATGGACATCACCCGCGTCGGCTTCGGATCCTGGGCGGTGGCCGGCTCGGGATGGTTCTTCGGCTGGGGCGCCACCGACGACGACGAGTCCATCGCTGCCATCCGCCACGCGGTCGCCTCGGGCGTCAACTGGATCGACACCGCCGCCGTGTACGGGCTGGGGCACTCCGAGGAACTGGTCGGCAAGGCCGTCGCCGATCTGCCCGAGGCCGAGCGCCCCTACATCTTCACCAAGGCCGGGCTGGTCTGGGACCCGGACAACCCGCAGGCCGCACCCCGCCGGATCATGAAGCCGGCCAGCGTCCGCCGCGAGATCGACGACTCCCTCCGGCGCCTGGGCGTCGACCGTATCGATCTGTACCAGGTGCACTATCCGGACACCGGCGAGTCGCTGGAGTACGCGGGAGGCGGCTTCGGGGCCGTCTCCCCGAATGCCACCCCGCTGGAGGAGTACTGGCAGGTCATGGCGGATCTCAAGGCCGAGGGGAAGGTCCGCGCGATCGGTCTGTCCAACCACTCGCCCGAGCAGCTTCAGGCCGCCGAGCAGATCGCCCATGTCGACGTCATCCAGCCTCCGTTCTCGGCCATCAACCGCTCGGCCGCACCCGAGATCGACTGGGCTCACGCCCACGACACGGGTGTGATCGTCTATTCCCCGCTCCAGTCCGGCCTGCTCACCGGAGCCTTCTCCGCCGAACGCGCCGCGAGCCTGCCCGCCGACGACTGGCGCTCCGCCCACCATGACTTCACCACGGGCCTGACGGCCAACCTCCGCCTCGCCGACGCGCTGCGGCCCGTCGCCGACCGGCACGGCGTCACCGTCGCCGAAGTGGCCATCGCCTGGACCCTGGCCTGGCCGGGCATCACCGGCGCGATCGTCGGCGCCCGCAACTCCCGCCAGGTCGACGGCTGGATCGCGGCCGGCGCCGTTCACCTGACGCAGGCCGACCTCGACGAGATCGCCACAGCGATCACCGACTCCGGCGCGGGCACTGGCCCCGCGCGCCCATAGCCGGCCGACCTCACACCACCCCGACCTCGCAAGGAGATCGCCGCCCATGACCCTCGTCGTCCTTGCCGAATGTCTGGCCGCCCCGGGCCAGGAGGACCGTCTGCGCACCGCCCTGGAGGCGATGATCGAACCATCCCTGGAAGAACCCGGCTGCCTCGCGTACAGCCCCTATGCCGATCCCAATCGCCCGGCCCGCATGGTGATCGTCGAGGAGTGGGCCGACCAGGAGGCTCTGCGGGAACACTTCGCCACCGCCCATTTCTTGCATGTCGAGCAGGTCCTGGACCGCGTCCTGGCCGAGCCCATGACCCTGCGGACGCTGGTGGCCACCCCCACCGGGTGACGACGCTGCCGGGCACATCCAGGGCACAGTGCAGCGGAAAACCCTGCGGACCAGTGAGAACTACCGAGCGTAGTTTTCCCTGGTCCGCAGGGTTTCCGGCGCGTACCCGCAGGTCAGCCCCTACCCCACCCCATTCGATCCTCAAGTGGCGGGACGGCGCGGCACTGCCGATGGCGTCGTAACTGATCGGTCTCTGCTCCGGCGCCTGCTCGGCCGCCCGCACCCCCTGCGCCGGGCCTGCCGAGGGGCTTGTCATTCGTCTCGCCCCGTGCTGCCCTGGTGAGTCAAGTGGCCTAGACCAAGGGGGAGTTGTGGCTACGTTCAGGAACGCGTGCGGCGAGTGCCGCTACATCACACCCTGGCTCAGGGAATCCGAGGCGGAACGGCGGATCATCGAGCACTACGCCCGCCACCATCCGGACGTCGTGCCGGGCGGCGCCCAGCAGATCAAGGGAGGCGGCGGCGGAGGGGGCTGCGGCGGCTGCGGCGTCATCGCACTCGGGCTGCTCGTCCTGCTCATCATCATCAGCCTGGCCGGCCAGAAGTAGCACGAGCGCGCCGGCACGGCGGACTTCCCCGGATGGCCAAGGCCCAGGTCCGAAGACCTGGGCCGTGAGCTTCCGGTGCTGGGCGGGTGGCGCGTTCGCCCCCGTGTGGGGAGGAACCGCCGGGGCTACCGCTCGATCGTGGTGATGGCTGCGGCGGGGCAGAAGCCGGCGGCCTGGCGGGCGGCGGTGGTGTGGGCGGCGGACGGTGCGGTGGTGCGGAGCAGCACCCGGCCGTCCTCGTCGTCCTGGTCGAAGACCTCGGGGGCGGTCAGTACGCACATTCCGGCGCCGACGCAGCGGTCGCGGTCGATGCTGAGGGTGAGGGCCATCGGGTTACTCCTTGTCCCAGGTGACCGGGAGCCGGCGCACCCCGTAGATGTTCGAGAAGGTGCGCAGCGGGACCTCGTCGGCCGGGATGGCCAGGCGCAGCGTGGGGAAGCGGGTGACGAGCGCCGGGAGGGCGACGCGCATCTCGACACGGGCCAGTTGCTGGCCCAGGCACTGGTGGATGCCGTGGCCGAAGCCGAGGTGGCCGGTGGCCTTGCGGTGCAGGTCGAGGCTGTCGGGGTCGGGGAAGCGCCGCGGGTCGCGGTTGGCGGCCTCCATGGACATGGTGACCGTCTCGCCGGCCCTGATCAGCTGGCCGTCCAGCTCGACGTCCTCCAGCGCCGACTTGAGGGAGGTGTGGGCGATGGTCAGGTAGCGCATCAGCTCCTCGACGGCCCGGTCGGCGAGGTCCGGATCGTCGCGCAGGGCGGCGAACTGGTCCGGGTTGCTCAGCAGCGCGAAGGTGCCGTGCGCGATCATGTTGGCGGTGGTGTCGAGGCCGGCGCCGAGCAGGAAACCGCCCAGGCCGGTGAGTTCCTCGTCGGTGAGATCGCTGGTGGTCAGGTCGCTGAGCAGGTCGTCGGTGGGCTCGGCACGCTTGGCCAGCACCAGCGCGTGCAGATACTCCCCCATCCCCGTCATGGCGGCGTACCGCTCCTCGTCGGTGGCCCTGAGGTCGGTGATCGTGTGCGTCTGCCGCTGGAAGGTCTCCCGCTCGGACGAGGGCACGCCGAGCAGTTCACAGATCATCAGGGCCGGGACGGGCTGGGCGAACGCCTGCACCAGGTCCACCGGGCCGCCTTGGCGTTCCATCGCGTCCAGGTGCTGCGCGGTGATCTCCGCCACGCGATCGGTCAGTGCGCGCATCCGCCGGACCGTGAACTTGCCGGCGAGCAGCTTGCGGTAGCGGGTGTGCTCGGGGGCGTCCATGCCGGTCATGTCGCCGACCGGTGCCGGGGGCAGGCCGCCTTCGGGGCCGCCGGGAAGCGGATAGTGCATCAGCTCGTAGCGTGCGCTGAAACGGGGGTCGGCGAAGATCGCGCGGACCGTGGAGTAGCCGGTGGCCAGCCAGCCCACGTGGCCGTCGGGGTAGGTCATCCGGCGCAGCGGCTGCTCCTCGCGCAGCTGCGCCAGTTCGGCGGGCGGGTCGAAGGGGCAGCCGGTGGGGCGGTTGATCGGCAGCTCGGAGAGCGGTGCCGGGTCCCCGGCGGTCGTCTCGGGCGCGTTCGTCGACGGTTCGTTGTGCATGGTGTCCTCCGGATACGGGGTCAGATGCGGTGGGCTAAGGCGTGGTGCCCGGCGCGGTGCGCAAGGGTGCGAAGTGGCCGGTGGGGCGGGGGAGTCACCGCTTGGCGTCCCGGTTGAAGGCCGAGCGCGCCCACAGGTAGCCGACCAGGGTGAGGCCGACGCACCAGGCGAGGGCGACGATCCCGCTGTTGCCGATCTCGGTGCCCATGAGCAGGCCGCGCAGGGTCTCGATGACGGGGGTGAAGGGCTGGTACTCGGCGAACCAGCGCAGCCCGGTGGGCATCGACTCCGGCGGGACGATGGCGCTGCCGAGGAAGGGCAGGAACGTCAGCGGCATGGGCATGTTGCTGGCGGTCTCGACGGTCTTGGCGATCAGGCCCATAGCGGCGGACAGCCAGGTGAGCGCCAGGATGAGCAGGATCATGACGCCGAGGAACGCGAGCCATTCCACGGCGGTGGCGTCGGGGCGAAAGCCCATCAGCAGCGCGACGCCGACCACGAGCGCGACGCTGAACAGCGTCTGGATGACGCTGCCGACGACATGACCGGTCAGGAACGAGGCGCGGGAGATCGACATCGTGCGGAAGCGGTTGACGATGCCCTCGGTCATGTCGGAGCAGACGCTGATGGCGGTGGACAGGGCGCCGGAGGTCGCGGCCATCAGGATGATGCCGGGCGCGACGTAGTCGATGTACTCACCGCCGCCGGTGGGCATCGCGCCGATCCCGCTCCCCAGGGCGCCGCCGAAGACGTAGTTGAACAGCAGCAGCATCACCAGGGGCATCGCGACGACCGACACCGTCATGGACGGGTACCGCAGGGCGTGCTTGAGGTTGCGCCGCAGCATGGTCATCGAGTCGCTGACGGCGTAGGACAGGGAGCTCATCGCACGCTCTCCTTCTGGGAGTCGGCCCCGGCGCCCGACTGGGTCTGACCGGTGAGGTTGAGGAAGACATCGTCGAGATCGGGCGTGTGCACCGTGAGGGACTCGGCCTTGACCGACGCGTTGTCGAGGACGTCGAGGACGGCACGCAGCGTGGGGATGCCGCCGTCGCCGGGGATCTGAAGGGTGAGCTCTTCGCTGTCGCGCGCGGCGGAGGCGAAGAGGGCCGCGGCCGTTTGGAGGCCGTCCGCGTCGCCGAAGCGCAGCCGGATGTGGCCGCCGGGGATCAGGCGCTTCAGCTCGTCCGCGGTGCCCTCGGCGACCAGCTTGCCGTGGTCGAGTACGGCGATGCGGTCGGCGAGTTGGTCGGCCTCCTCCAGGTACTGCGTGGTCAGGAAGATCGTGACGCCGTGGTCGGCGACCAGGCCGCGGATGATCTCCCACATGGTGCGGCGGCTGCGCGGGTCCAGGCCGGTGGTCGGCTCGTCGAGGAAGATGATGCGCGGATCGCCGACCAGGGTCATCGCGAGGTCGAGCTTGCGCCGCATGCCGCCCGAGAACGCGGCGACCGGCTTCTTGGCCGCCTCGGTCAGCTCGAAGCGGTGCAGCAGCTCCGCGGCGCGCCGTCGGCCCTCGCGGCGGGGCAGGTGCTGCAGGTCCGCCATGAGCATCAGGTTCTCTTGGGCGGTCAGCAGGTTGTCCACCGCCGCGAACTGGCCGGTGACGCCGATCGCGGCACGTACGGCATCGACGTCGCCGGCCAGGTCGTGCCCGGCGATCCGCGCCTGGCCGGCGTCGGCGGAGATGAGGGTGGAGAGGATCTGGACGGTGGTGGTCTTGCCGGCGCCGTTGGGACCGAGCAGCGCGAAGACCGTGCCCTCGGGGATGTGCAGGTCGATGCCGTCGAGCACCACTTTGTCGCCGAAGGACTTGGACAGGCCGGTGGCGGTGATCGCCGGTGCGGCGGTGGTCCGGGCCGGGGCGGGTGGGGGAGCGGCAGCTGACCGGGTCTTCATGGGCATGACAGGGCATCCTCCGTGCGGTGTGGTCTGGTGGTTGGGCGGGGAGCGGTGGCTCGCGCGGCCCGCAGCGCGTTCAGCGGGGTCAGCCGGGCGGCCGACTCCAGGGATCCGGTCAGCCGCTCGGCCAGGGCGCGGGCTCGTCACCGCCGGCGTCCGCGGCGACCGCGAGCTGGTGCCGAAGCGTGTCGACGTAGGGCGTGAGGTCCATGGCTCCACTATGGCATCACCGTGGTGCCATGACAAGTCATTGTGGTGTCACGTTGGCATGCGTGGCGCCACGGCGGCGTCATGGCGGCGCCATCGAGGCGCGGTGAGGTGCGGTGAGGGGTGGGAGGCGCAGTGAGGTGAAGGGTGGCGAGCAGCCCTGAGGGCGCGTACGAAGCCCGTTCGTGCGGTTCCGCGACCCGGAGTCCGGCGTCATGGCCTGGGTGGCGCGGCCCTGGGAGGTGTACCGCGGCGTCAACTCCCGTTGAGCGGCGGTGCGAACACGTGGCGCTGCTGCGGCGGGAGGTCCTCGTCCTGGACGGCGGGCGGATCGTGAAGTCCGGGCGCCATGCGGGGTTGCTGTCCGGGGCTACCGTTGAGAGTGTCAAACCAGGGCGAACATCGGGGGTCTGACGACCGGCCGGAAATCGCCCCGGGGCAGCGCGGTCTCGCGGTGGGAGGACCTCCCCCGCGGCGTCCCCTGTCCCAACGAGACCAGCGCACACCAGGGCTAACGCGAAGCCAATCGCGTTAGTCTTTGTCGGACAATACTTGGCGTGAACCCGCACTGCAATACGGAGCCGTCGTGACGACAGCGCACCATGCCCCGGGCGCGACCCGGCCCGGCGGGCGTACGGCCCGCACCCGGCAGGCCGTACTGGCCGCCGTCTTACAGGAGTTGGACGACGGCACCTTCGCCGAACTCACCATGGAGAAGGTCGCGCAGCGGTCGGGTATCCACGTGGCGACGCTCTACCGTCGCTGGCGCTGCACCGAGGGGTTGGTCTGCGAGCTGCTGACCGACCTGAGCGCCGATGTGCCGCTGCCGGACACCGGCACGCTGCCGGAGGATCTGCGGGTGCTGGCCCGCTCGATAAGCGCCTTCTACGGGGAGGCGCGGATGACCCGGCTGATCGAGGCGGTGGTCTCCGCCGCCGCCCGCGACCCGCAGGCGGCCCAGGCGCTGCGGTCCTTCTTCGACGAACGGCTGGTGCTGGCCGGACAGATGGTGCGGCGCGCCGTCGAACGCGGCGAGCTGCCCGAGGAGACGGATCCGGAGGAGGTGCTGGCAGCCCTCGGCGCGCCCTTCTACTACCGGATCCTGATCGCCCGTCGCCCCGTCGACGCCGCCCTCGCCGAGTCCGCCGCCACCGCCGTATGGGCGGCGGCCCGCGCGGGCGCGTACGCGCGGCGGGCCGACGCGCCGTCCTACGGACCGTCTCCCGGCGACGCCTGACGTCACCGGGAGACGGAACGGGGTGGTGTCGCGGCCTACTTCGCGAGCAGGCCCGCCATCCACGCCTCGACCTCGTCCGACCGCCGCGGCAGCCCCGCCGAGAGGTTGCGGTTGCCGTCCTCGGTCACGAGGATGTCGTCCTCGATCCGGATGCCGATGCCGCGGTACTCCTCGGGCACCGTCAGATCGTCCGCCTGGAAGTACAGGCCGGGCTCGACGGTCAGCACCATGCCGGGCTCCAGGGTGCCGTCGACATACGCCTCGGTACGGGCCGCGGCGCAGTCGTGGACGTCCAGGCCGAGCATGTGGCCGGTGCCGTGCAGGGTCCAGCGGCGCTGCAGCCCCAGCTCCAGCACCCGCTCGACCGGGCCCTCGACCAGGCCCCACTCGACCAGCTTCTCGGCGAGCACCCGCTGCGCGGCGTCGTGGAAGTCGCGGAAGGCCGCGCCCGGCTTGACCGCCGCGATGCCCGCCTCCTGGGCCTCGTACACCGCGTCGTAGATCTTGCGCTGGAGGTCGGTGTAGCGGCCGTTGATCGGCAGGGTGCGGGTGACGTCGGCGGTGTAGAGGGTGGTGGTCTCCACGCCGGCGTCCAGCAGGAGCAGGTCGCCGGAGCGGACCTGGCCGTTGTTGCGGACCCAGTGCAGGGTGGTGGCGTGCGGGCCCGCGGCGCAGATCGAGCCGTAGCCGACGTCGTTGCCCTCGACGCGGGCGCGCAGGAAGAACGTGCCCTCGATGTAGCGCTCGCTGGTCGCCTCGGCCTTGTCCAGGACCCGTACGACGTCCTCGAAGCCGCGCACCGTGGAGTCCACGGCCTTCTGCAGCTCGCGGATCTCGAACTCGTCCTTGACCGCCCGGGCCTCGGAGAGGTGGACCCGCAGTTCCTCGTCGCGCTCGGCGGTGACCTTGTCGGTCAGCGCGGCCTCGATGCCGGCGTCGTGGCCGCGCACGACGCGGACCGGGCCGGTGGCCTCCTTGAGCGCCTCGGCCAGCTCGCGTACGTCCTTGCAGGGGACGCCGAGCAGCGCCTCGGACTCGGTCAGGCTGTGGCGCCGGCCGACCCACAGCTCGCCCATGCCGTTGAGCCAGAACTCGCCGTTCTCGCGGTTGGAGCGGGGCAGCCGGTAGATCGTGGCGTCGTGGCCGTCGGCGCCCTCGCGGGGCTCCAGCACCAGGACGCTGTCGTCGGTCTGGTCGCCGGTGAGGTAGACGTACTCCGTCGCGGCGCGGAAGTCGTACTCGGTGTCGTTGGAGCGGGTCTTCAGATTGCCCGCCGGGACCACCAGGCGCTCGCCGGGGAAGCGCGCGGACAGCGCGGCGCGGCGGCGGGCGGCGTTCGGGGCCTGCTCGATCGGCTGCAGATCGCGCAGCTCGGTGTCGGCCCAGCCACCCTTCATGTTCTCCGCGAGCTCGTCCGAGAGACTCGGGTAAAGGCCGTTCTTGCGCTGCTTGATCGGCTGCTCGTCCTCGTCCGGGGTCTCCGGCGTGAGCTCGTCGGTCACTATGCCTCCTTTTAAGACTGAACCGCATTCCATCGTATGTGCGGATGGAAGGCCGTCCAGGGGGAAGAAGGTGTGACTTCTCGGGCATTCAGGCCATGAGGCGCACGGTTTCGGAGGCGTTCCGCCGCGCTACTCCTTGTAGTGCGTCGCGCTACTCCTCGAAGTACGCGACCAGCAGCACCACGTCCTCCTCCGACGACTCGTCCTCCAGGCCCCGCGGCAGCATCGCGCGCACGATGTGATCGGCCACCGCCTCCGGATCATGGCGGCTCGCCCGGGGGACGCCCGCGGCGGCCGCGTGCAGCCGGGCGAAGGCGCGGTCCATGGGCTCACCGGTGCGGTGCAGCAGCCCGTCGCTGTAGAACAGCAGGGTCTCCCCGCCGGCCGGTTCGATCTCCACGCTCGGCGCCTCCCAGCAGCCCAGCATGCCCAGCGGCGCGGACAGCGAGGTCTCCACGTACTCGGTCCGCAGATCGCCGAGGATCAACGGCGGGCAGTGGCCGGCCCCGGCGAGCACCACCTTGCGGGCGAAGGGATCGGTGATACCGCCGGGCATCGGGGGCGCCGGCGGCCCGCCCGGCGCGCCGGGCGGCGGCTCGGTGAAGGCGAACAGCGCGGTGGCGCTGCGCGCCGGCTCGGTCAGCCGCATCAGCAGTTCGAGGTCGGAGAGGACCGCGACCGGGTCCTCGCCCTCCATGACCGCGTACGCGCGCAGCGACGCCCGCAGTCGTCCCATGGCGGCCACCGCGCTCGGCCCGGAGCCGGTCACCGAACCGATGGCCAGGCCCAGCGCGCCGTCGGGCAGCGGCAGCGCGTCGTACCAGTCGCCGCCGCCACGCGGCCCGCTGCTGTGCCGCGCCGCGAGGCGTACGCCGGGGATCCGTGGCAGCCGGCGCGGCAGCAGCTCCTCGCGGAGGGTGCGGTTGGCCTGCCGGGCGCGGTGGAGTTCGAGGAGGCGGGCGAGGTGCTCGGCGGCGTGCGCGCGGTAGAGGCCGACGAGGTGGCGCTGGCGTTCGGTCGGCTCGGCCGGTTCGTCGTAGAGCCAGACCGCCGCGCCGGTCCGGCCGATGGGGTCGGCGGTGAGCGGGACGGCGTAGCTGGCGGCGTATCCGAGGCGGGCGGCGACCTCGCGCAGGCGGGGGTCGAGGTCCTTCTCGCCGGGGATGTCGGGCTCGGCGATCTCGGAGGTGTCCTCGCCGTCGGCGCCCGGCTCGGGGAGGCCGTCCAGTATCCGCGCGTACGACAGGGCGCGGCGCGGGATGGTCTCGATGTGGCCGATCTCGGCGTGGCCCAGGCCGAGGCCGACGGTGGTCTCGGGGCCGAGTCCGTCGGCCGGTGCGAGCACGACCATGCCGCGGCGGGCGCCGACCAGTGAGGCGCCGGCCCGCAGCAGCTCGTGGAGCGCGTCCTTGAGCGTACGGGTGCGCACGAGCTGTTCGAGCAGGTCGTGCAGGGTGCTCAGGTCGGAGATCCAGCCGGCCAGCCGGTCCTGGATCGCGGCGAGTTGATCGATGGCGGAGGCTTCGGGGGAGGTGCCGGACGGGAGGGCGGCGGCGCCCTGGGGGGTGGCCGGAAGGGTGCCGGACACGCCGTCCGACGAGGTGCCGGAGGGGGCGCGGGCGGCGGGGTCCGCGGGGGCCTGCGCCACGCGCGGGTCCGTAGTGTGCGTGGGGGCGGGAAGAGCTGGTTCGATTCCAGCCACTTTCGGTACGTGGGGCGCGGTCATGACTGGCGGCTATCGTCGCGACAGTCATTACCCCAGGTCAGGCGGGAGTTTGGTAGAGGGTGTGGCATTTCGTTGAGTGATGCTGTGCGGTACGTTTGGCCGCGCAAAGTCCTCAATAGCATCGCAAACCCCCATGTCATGTTGCTCCGCTATCAATGCTCCACATGTACACGCACCAGCGATGTGATGTCCAGCACTGTCCCCATGGGGTTTGTGGTGTCAACGAGGTCTGTAGATTGGCCTGAAAACAGCCCCCGGAGCGTCAATTTGATGTCGACTGACGGCGATCAGCAGCGCGTCATCACCACAGTGGCGGGTACGTAATCGGAAAGGTGCGGGGCCAGTTGGGGCCGCACCGGAACTCTCCGGCGGGCACCGGCGTCTCATAGGGCGACCACCGCGACGCACTCCCAAGTGGCGGGACTGCACTACGGAAGCGCAAGCGCCATGCGCGCGCCACCCCCCGCCACGTTTCCCGCTCGGCGTACGGCGTGATGCGCTGCCCTGTACACGCGGTGACCGAGATCCACGTGGCGTGATCGATGCGCGATCGACCCCGGAGCGCTTTGCCGGGCCGCAACAGACGCCACACCACGGCATGAAGCGGCGCGGCGCGAAGCGCAGGTGAACCGGTGAGCAGTGCCCTGTAGTGCCCAGTAGTGCCCTGTAGTGCGATGGACGAAGCCCTCGGCGTTAACGGAAAGGAACGAGCGCTCATGCGCGAGATCCTCGGAAGGCGACGCAAGCTCCTGTTCCGGCGCGGCGGAAGGTCGGCGTTGCTCGGTGCGGCGCTGCACTGCGCCACCGAGTGGCAGTGGCCCGTACTTCCCGGTGTGGGACTCAGGTCCGGCGGCCGCCAGCCGGCGGGCGCCCGGCTCGGCCTCACCGAGCGGCCCGCCCGTCAGTGCCACTGCCTCGACCCCGACTGTGTGGTCCCCGGCGCGCACCCCTTCGACCCCGGGCTGCTGGCGGCCACCACCGATCCCCGGATGGTGCGGTGGTGGTGGAGCAACCGCCCCGACGCCCCGGTCGTGCTGGCCACCGGCGGCCGCGCGCCCTGCGCGGTGAGCCTGCCCGCCGTCGCCGGCGCCCGCGCCCTGGCGGTCCTGGACCACTTCGGCGTACGCCTCGGCCCCGTGGTGGCCACCCCCAGCCGTTGGTCGCTGCTCGTATCGCCCTACGGCCTCCCGGAGTTGGGTGAGCTGCTGTACTCCCAGGATTGGGTGCCCAGCTCGCTGCGCTTCCACGGGGAGGGCGGCTATGTGGTGCTCCCGCCGTCCCAGATCGGTGCCGGCCGGGTGCGCTGGGAGCGGCCGCCGGCAGCCATCTCGGCGGCGCCCTGGCTGCCGAAGGTGGACACCATCGTCGACGCCCTGGTCATGGCGAGCACCGCCACTCCGGACGGCGGCAGCCGGCTCGCGTACTGAGCCGCCGGGCGACCCGCGCCCTGTTCACCCGTACGGGTGTGACCGCCCCGGATCACTACGGGAAACGGGTGTCCGGGCGGCCGGGTGGCCCCTTCCCGGCCGATAGGTTCGGCCCACCGTCAAGCCGCCGTCGGCGGCAACTCAATCGCAGGTGGGGCCCATGCAGCGTGCGCAGAAACTCCGCATGACCGGCCTCGGCGGGGCGGCGGTGCTCGCCATCGCTGTTCCGCTGGGCGCCGCGATCGCCGGTCCGGCGGACTCGGCGATGCCGGACAAGCCGGCGTCGGGCGCCGAGTCCGGGGCGAGAGCCAAGGCCGAAAACAGCCGTATGGAGGAAACGGGCGCCAAGGGGGAAGTGGGGGCCAAGCCGGGCAAGAAGCCCGCCGGCGCGGATCACTCGATCGGCCCCCTCGACGGCCTCGGCCTCCCGCTGCTCTCCGGGCGCACCACCCGATGCGGCCCCGAACTCGCCTCCCCCCAGGGCATCGAGGTGCAGACCTGTGTACTCGCCGAGCGCGGCCGGACCTGGGCGCGCACGTACTACCGCAACATCACGGGCAGCCCGCTGCGCGCCGTGCTGACCCTGATGCGGCCGGACGGCGGGACCGTCCAGGTGAACTGCGACCTGCCGGCGGCCGACGCCCCGGGCCTGTGCGAGACGCCGGCCGGGGGGACCGTGCGCCGGGGCCGGGAGGCGTACGGAGCGGTGGCGGAGATCGCCGACGCGGCGGGGGAGCGGCTGCTGCTGCGCTCCGGCAGCAACTCGGCTGCGGGCGGCGGGGGTTCGGACCGGCGGGGGCACGCGGGCCGCTGACGGCCGGCCCGGCCGATCGGAATACCTGGTTCCGGACATGGAAGCGCCCGGTCGCTGGCGACGGGGGATGCACCAGCGACCGGGCTTTTAGAACCGTAACAAGAGATCGGCGGTTAGCAAATTCGATCGTGGATTTCCGGACGCCTATTTACCGGCAGGTACGGGGAGTTGTGACCGGTGTCACGCGAGTCTCCCGAGGGGCGTACGGTCCCCACGATCGGAGCCGTACGGTCCCCACGACCAGGGCCGTACGGTCCCCACGACCGAGGCCTCCCCCGAGCTCTGTGCAGGGGGAACCCCACGGTCAGCTCAGGGTGATCTGACGGTTGGTGAGACCGCCGCGCGCCCGGCGCTCGTCGGGCGTCAGCGGGGCGTCGGTCGCGAGGGCCTTGGCCAGCCGCTCGGCGAACTCCTCGGCCGGCTTGGCTACCTCCTCGGCGCCCATCGACCGGGGCAGGTCCCAGACCGGCACGACGAGGCCGTGCGCGCGGAACGAGCCCACCAGCCGGGTGCCTTCGCCGAGCGAGGAGGTGCCCGCGGCGTGCAGCCGGGCGAGCGCGTCCAGCAGCTGCTCCTCGGGGTGGGAGGTGACCCAGCGCAGATGGTTCTTCTCCGGGGCCTTGCACCAGTAGGCGCCCTCCAGGCCGGGGATCCGGGCGGTCGGGATGGCGGCCGCGTTGGCCCGCTCCAGGGAGGCGGCGACCTCTCCCGTGGCGTTCTCGGCGTTCTCCACCCAGAACTCGAACCCGGTGTGGACGGTCGGCTCAAAATCCGCGTCCAGGTCGAGCAGATCCTGCAGCCGCGGTCCCTCGGGGGAGGGCCGCCCGGCAGCGACCGGATTGCCCGGTTCCGTCGCCAGTGCGCGCTGCAGGGCGTCCGCGAGACCGCGGCTGAGGTCACCGGACGCGGTGTCGTTCTGCACGCCGAGCATCACCGCGCCGTTCTCGCGGCGCAGCGCGGGCCAGGCCATCGGCAGTACGGTCGCGAGTGTCACGGAGGGCACGCCCTCGGGCAGCCCGCCCTTGAGCGTCAACTCCGCGGTGGCGGCGGGGACCAGCTCCCGCAGCGCCACCCAGTCGCACTCCCCGGGCAGGCCCTCGAAGGGGCGCTGCACCAGCTCGGTCGCGGCGTGCGCGGCGCGTCGCCCGTGACACGCCTTGTACCGGCGGCCGGAGCCGCAGGGGCAGGGCTCACGAGCGCCGACGACCGGGTAGTTCTCATCAGCGGCTCCGCCGCGCGCCCCGTCCTTGGTGCGGGCGTGTGCTGCGGCCTGGGGCTGAGGGCGGCGCTTCTTGGCCATGGCGACGGCTTCTCCTGGTCGATCCTGGACGTACGGACGCGTTTCGGCGCGAGCCTAGAGGATCGCGTACGAGGTCGCGCTCGGCTGTGGACAACGCCGTGTCCCGCCCTGGTGTCCCTGGCGTGTCCTGCACCGTGTCAGGAGGCCGTGCCGCATCCACCCGAGAGCCCCGCGCCCGGCGCGCGGCCGCTACGTCAGGTCGTCGAGGTCCGCGAAGGCCGGCCCCAGCGGCATCACCGGCCGCCCGCCGGCGGTGACCGACGACGGCATGTCGGGCGTCAGCTCCACGCGCGTAGCGAACGCGCCTTGAAGGGAGAGCACCGCCCAGACCGTCACTTCACCGGCCGTGGTGTCGCGTACGCCCCAGTCCTTGGCGAGCGACCGGATGATCGCCAGCCCGCGGCCGCCGTGTGCGGTGACCGACGGAGTGGCCGGAAGTGGTCGGGTCGGGCCGCCGCCGTCCGTGACCGCGACGGTCAGCCGGCCCTGTGCGTCGACACGCCATGACGCGCGTACGGATGCCAACGGGGCGCCCGGCGAAGCGTCCTTGGGCGGCGTCTGCGACGTGTCACCCGCCACGGCTCTTGCGGAGCCCGGTGATCCGCTTTCGTATATCGGACGCGCATGGCGACACGAATTGCTCAGCAGCTCCGAAAGGATGAGCACCGCGTCGTCGACGACATTGTCCTGAACTCCGCTTGCCAACAGCTCTTCTCGCATGCGTCGCCTGGCCATGCCCACACCCGCTGGGCCATGGGGTACGGCCATGATCGACGACGTCGGCACCTCTTGTGCCATCACCAACGCCACCCCCGAGACCTCCTTTGCCCCACGCCACGGGATGAATGCCCCAATGGACTGGACCGGAAACCGGCCAAGCGGCACGCAGTGACGCACTAGACACGATCGAATACGAGTCGAATGCGCCGGTGCACACCCTGTGATGGGCTTTAGCCAAGGCCGAGTTGCCTTCGCACCTGTTTGGGGCGGTTCGTAATGACCGCGTCCACGCCCAACTCCTGGCACAGCTCGACATCCGCGGCGTCGTTGACCGTCCATACATGGACGCGGTGGCCCGCGCGGTGCGCCTTGGCGACGTACTCCGGGTGCGCCCGGATGATCCGCATCCCCGGGCCCGCGATGCCCACGCCGATCGGCAGCCGGCCGTCGCGGTAGCGGGGGGTGAGGAACTGCATGAGGTAGACGCCGGGGATACCGGGCGCCGCGGCCCGCAGCCGGTGCAGTGAGCGCGCCGAGAAGCTCATGACGCGGACCGGGGAGGTCCAATCGGTGCGCTTGGCCGGTTTCGCATAACCGAACCGGTCGAGCAGCTCGACCAGCCGCTCCTCCACCTGTCCGGCCCAGCGCGTCGGGTGTTTGGTCTCGATCGCCAGCTCCACCCGCCGGTCCGCGTCGGCGACCAGCTCCAGCAGCCGCTCCAGCGTCAGCACGGACGTCCGCTCGGGGTCCTCGTGCTGCCGGTCCGGCGCCTCCCCGTACCCGTCCTCGGCGCCTTCCTTCCACGATCCGAAGTCGAGGGTGGCCAGATCGGCGAGCTCCAGGGCGGAGACCGCGCCGCGCCCGTTGGAGGTGCGGTTCACCCGCCGGTCGTGGACGCACACCAGATGGCCGTCCGCGGTGAGCCGGATATCGCACTCCAGGGCGTCCGCACCGTCCTCGATCGCCTTACGGTAGGCGGCCAGGGTGTGCTCCGGGGCATCCTCGGAGGCACCTCGATGGGCTACGACGGAGATCGTCGGACGATCCGGACGGGTGTCCTGGGCGGGGCGTACAGATGTCACCGAGTTATCGTGCCATTCCGTCGCCGACCGGCCGCCGGTGCGTACCCCCGGGGCACGGAACAGGCCATGCGTCTGTTTTGTCCGACATAAAGAATGAGGGGACAGTCACAGCCTCGGCTTACGGCGCTCTGACGCGCGGTGGGCAAGGCTGGGACACAGACTTGTCCGTACTGGCCGGTCCGGCCTTTCGGCCCTGGACCGGCCCACCGGGACTCGCCCGGATCGTCCGGATCCTGAATCCTGGGTGACGGGGCACGGGTTCCCGGTGGACCCGCGGCGAGGAGCTGTACACCCGCAAGACCCCGTACGGGCACCGCCGGCCCGGTACGGGACCGTAAGGCCCGCGTGAAGCTGAGGAGAGAGCTGTGAGCACCGAGAACGAGGGAGCCGCCGTCCCGCCGGAGGCCACGCCGCCGACCGGGCCGCAGTCGGACCGCGCCCCCGCGTCCGCCTCCGGCGCCCAGGCTCCCCACGCGCCCGCCGCGGCGCCCCCGCCGCCCCCCTTCGCCCCGACAGTCGCCGGTCCCCTCGGCGGCGGCCCCGGTGAGCAGGAACGTGCCCCGGGCTCCCCCGGGCACGCCCCGGACCCGGCCCACCCCGGAGGCGAACCCGCGACCGGAGCCGAGCAGACCGCCCAGATCCCCGCGTACGCGACCGCCGGCCACGGCTCGTCCGGTGGCGGCTGGGGCCAGCCCCCGTACGGTGGCCACCCCTGGGGCGCGCCGCCCGACAGCCCCGCCCCCAAGCGGCGCAACGGCGGCCTGATCGCCGCCGTCCTGGTGGCCGCACTGGTCGCCGGCGGGATCGGCGGCGGCATCGGCTTCTGGGCCGCGGGCCAGAACGACAGCGCCTCGACGACGGTCTCCGCGGCCGGTGACGCCGGCGCGCTGAACCGCAAGCCCACCTCGGTCGCGGGCATAGCGCAGAAGGCGCTGCCGAGCGTCGTGACGATCGAGGCGCAGGGTGCCACCGGCGAGGGTGGCACGGGCACCGGCTTCATCTACGACAAGCAGGGCCACATCCTCACCAACAACCACGTCGTCGCCAGCGCGGCCGGCGGCGGCAAGCTCACCGCGACGTTCTCCAACGGCAAGAAGTACGACGCCGAGGTCGTCGGCAACGCCCAGGGCTACGACGTCGCCGTGCTCAAGCTCAAGAACGCCTCCGACGCCACCCTCAACCCGCTGCCCCTGGGCAAGTCGTCCCACGTCCAGGTCGGCGACGCCACCATCGCGATCGGCGCGCCCTTCGGCCTCTCCGGCACGGTCACCACCGGCATCATCAGCGCCAAGGACCGCCCCGTGGCCTCCAGCGACGGCGGCGGCAGCAGCGCCTCGTACATGAGCGCTCTGCAGACGGACGCGTCGATAAACCCCGGCAACTCCGGCGGTCCCCTGATGGACGCCGCCGGCAACGTCATCGGCATCAACTCCGCCATCCAGTCGGCGGGCAACGGCGGCCTGGGCGGCGAGTCCGGCCAGTCCGGCAGCATCGGCCTGGGCTTCGCCATCCCCATCGACCAGGCCAAGCGCGTGGCCCAGGACCTGATCAAGACCGGCAAGCCGGTCTACCCCCAGATCGGCGTCCAGGTCGGCATGCGGGACACCGGCGACGGCGCGACCATCGCCCAGACCGGCAACAACGGCTCCGACGCGGTCACCCCGAACGGCCCGGCCGACAAGGCGGGCCTCCAGCCCGGCGACACCATCACCAAGCTCGACGACACGGTCATCGACAGCGGCCCCACCCTCATCAGCGAGATCTGGCAGCACAAGCCCGGCGACACGGTCACCCTCACGTACAAGCGCGCCGGCAAGGAGCACACCACCAAAGTGACCCTGGGCCAGCGCACCGGCGACAAGTGACGCGCTAGTCTGATCCCCGCGACACCCGCGCGACTGCGCGCCGGTGCAGCGGGGAGGCTTGCCCGAGCGGCCTAAGGGAACAGTCTTGAAAACTGTCGTGGCGGCAACGTCACCGTGGGTTCAAATCCCACAGCCTCCGCGGCTCAGCACAGCGAAAGGGCCCCTGACCAGGAAGATCGGTCGGGGGCCAACGCTTTGCCTGCATCCCGCGACCGTCCCGTGTTCCCCGTGGTTCCCCGGTCGTTCGGGCACGCAGGGGGCACCTGCGTCCTCTGGTCCGGTAGCTCCGTATAGAACGTCCCCTGGGGACAGCGTGCCAAGAATGCCTACCGTTCGGGATTGCCGTGCTTCGCCGATGCTCTGCCGACTACTTGACGGTAACTCAATGTCGAACTAAAGTTCGAGCAGACCCGGTTCCAAATTTTGGCCCTCGCGTGAGGTACGATTTTTGGAACGTAGATCGGGGAGGACTGCATGGAAGCCGTGTGCCACGTTGGGGTCGACGCAGAGCAGCGACTGCATACCCTCGGACTTCGGCCCGACGACATCTATACGCCGCTGGGTAGGGCGTCCGCCGAAGCAAGGCTCTCGACGGAACTGGACTCTCCCGGCATGGCCGGGTACACCTTCTGGTCGCGCTGCAACCGCTTCTTCCGTGAGCAGATGATGCAGGAGCAGCGTGGCTGGACCTACAGCAACTCCCAGCAGATCCTCCGCTGTATCCACCCGTCGGGGCGCTTCGCCGTCACTGCCGTGAGTGCTTCAGGGGGCGTCGGCGAAGAGGGTGCCTCTTGGTCCGGAGACATCCGTACTAAGAACCCGAAAGGTCCTGCTGTTGCAAGGCTGGTGCAGCGTAACGGCGAGCAGCTTGCCTTGTTCCACGTCCCGGGACAGCGGCTTGAAGCCCCCGACGTCAGCGAGATCCCCACATGGTTCCTCCTTTACAAGTCCACCAAGGAGGGGCTTTCGTTCGAACTCTCGATGCCGGTCGAAATGCACGGGAAGTTCGTGGACACCTGGCGGGAGCGGATCATCCTTCCGGACAACCCGTTCCGTGGATCGGAGTTCGACATCAAGAGGCTTGACGAAACCGTGGAAGACGTAATTGTCGACGTCCCGGTGGAGTTCAAGGGAGCAATTTAACCCACCTAACCTATGGAGATGGTTGTCATGCTGACTTCCTCGCGGCTAATTCTTGCGCGAAAGCGAAGGCGCATGACCCTATCCAGATTGTCGCAACAGTCCGGCGTTTCGGTGCGCAGTTTGACCGCATTCGAGAACGGTCATAAAGAGCCCTCGACTGAGACGCTGGGACTGCTTGCGGCGGCACTAGATCTACCCACTGATTTCTTCGTTGCCTCAGAGGTCGAAGAAATTGAGATTGACGCTCTTTCGTTTCGGGCGCTCTCTAAGATGAGTGCACTTGATAGGGATGCTGCGCGAAGTGCCGGCCGGTTGGCGGTTGAGATCAACCGTTGGATGGAAGAACGCTTCACGCTCCCTAAGTCGGATGTACCGACCCTTCCGCATCTGAGCCCTGAGGAGGCCGCGGAGAGGGTGCGGGCTCTGTGGGGGTTGGGGGAAGCTCCAATCCCCAACATGGTTCACCTCCTCGAATCCCATGGAGTAAGAGTCTTTTCCCTTGCTGCGGACTGCGCGGCAGTGGACGCTTTCTCCTTGAGGTGGAAAGAGGAGACTCCGTTCGTGTTCTTGAACCTCGAAAAAAGCGGAGAGCGGGGCAGGTTTGATGCTGCCCACGAACTGGGCCATCTCGTAATGCATGCGGCTCATAGAATTCCCCACGGCCCGGAATCTGAACAAGAAGCGCAGCAGTTTGCATCAGCTTTCCTGATGCCGCGAGCTGGAATTCTTGCGCAAGTGCTTCAGAATGCAGATTCTAAGAGGATTTTGAGTGCGAAGAGAAAATGGAAGGTTGCTGCAGTTGCGCTGGCGTACCGCCTAAAAGACCTCGGTCTTGTCACCGACTGGGGGTATCGAACCACTGTCAAGCAACTGTCACAGATGGGGTATCGGCGGGGTGAGCCGGATGGGATTGTGCGTGAAACGTCTCAGCTTCTGAGCAAGGTATTCTCTGCGCTTCGCTCCGGAGGCTTTTCGCCTTCCAAAATGGCAGACGATTTGAAAATGAATGTTGACGAGTTGAACCGGCACGTGTTCGGACTTGTGCCTTTGGCTCTCGACGGGGAACAGGAAGCTGGGCACGCCTCGGGGCGCCCGAATCTTCGGCTGGTCAGTAGCTAAGTACCAGGTGCAGAGTCGAAGCCCACGATGGTGGCGCGCTGAGCGGAGCGCCCATGACGGGCTCGGCCACATCGCGGCAGCAGACAGCTCCCCCTCAGCTACGTATCAGGGGCCCGGTCCGCTCACGCTCCCGCATCTGTGACGGTGGCGGTACGGCGGCCCGCTCATGGCGTCCTGCACGCCCGGAGTGCTCGCCCCGCCCGGCCCCACCCCTTCCGTAGCCAGCTCTCTTGACGGAACCGCGGCTTATGGGTCGGTCGGCAATGCGCCTGTCACATAAGCCGCTCACCTCTTCCGCCCACGCTCATGCACTCTTCTCCCTTCGCCGTGGCTGCTCCCCTCACTTGGAGCTGTGGTGTGTGCGGCGTGGGCATGCGATCTGGGGGCGTTGGGTGGTGGCGGCCTCGGTGCTTCAGGGGTGTGCTGCTGGGGGGCTTTGGTGTTACGGCCAGTGGCGCCCTGGTTGTTCGGCGGGTGGTCATCGGTGCGGCGGTGGTGTGGTGGGGGTGTGCCTGGAGCTTTGCTCCTAGCCTCCGGCATGTGTTTCCGCCTCTTGTGGGCGCCGGCCCGCGGCCGGCGCCGGGGGGGGGGGGGGGGGGGGGTTTTGGGGGGGGGGGGGGGGGGGGTTCCCCTGCCTGTTTGGGGGGGGTGAGAAGAG
>NZ_JBVIRA010000004.1:192085-225168 GCF_055576575.1 Streptomyces sp. NPDC033270 | reverse complement strand
CTTTCTCCCTTCCTCCCCCCTCCCCCCCCCCCCCCCCCCTCCCCCTCTCCCCCCCCCCCCCCCCCCCCCCCCCCCCCCCCCCCCCCCCCCCCCGCCGCGCTATGCGCGGCTACTTTCGAACGTGTGAGAAGACCTCGTGTCCCTGAGTTGTCGGGGGTGAGGCGCTGTGCGCTTTGGCTCTCCTCCCGGAACGTGACCCGCGGCCGTGGCGTGTACCGCTTGGCTGACCGTGGTGGGGCGGCTGCCGGGTCGTGAGTGGCCGGGAAGGGGAGCCCAGGAAGCGTGCACGACACCCGGTAAGCGCGCGGAGTTCGCCGACCTTCCCTTCCGCTTTCCCCGGGAACGCTGAGCCCTCCGCCAGTGCTTCGCCGAAGGGCTCCGAGGAGAGGGGAAGCGGCCTTCGGGCGGCTCTCCTCCCCGCCCGAAGGGTGGGGCTTGATGAGGTAGAGAAACCTGTAACAGCTGCCCTTCTCACCACATCGCGTCTGCGATGGCCGTCATGTGCTCAGTCACCGCCTCGGCACCCGCTTTCGTGAACGCCTCACGCTTATGCGGGATCGGTCGGGGGCCTTCGCCTTGTCCGGGCACTGTGAGCGCCGGGCTTTTCCCGTGGTTCCCCGGTGGCGCGGTCGAGGTGCAGAACAACGTCATCCGGCCTGCCGGCAAGCTGTCCGACGGGTTACCGTGCGGCTCCACTGCGGAGGGAACCAGGCGCCCACAACTGGGCGTTGCCGGGTTGTCAGGTGTCGTGGGTCAAGGGCGGGCCCACGGGGACGGCAGGCCGGTGGCCGTGGCCAATGTCAGTCGTCGATCGCTTGGTAGAGCGTGGTCCAGAAGTCGTGGATGAGCTGGGCCGGGGCCGGGAGGGACAGTCCGACCTGGGTGAGCAGGACGCCGACGAGCCCGCTGTGCGGGTCGGCGTAGGCGGTGGTGCCGGTACCGCCGTCCCAGCCGAACTGGCCGATCGGCGCGTAGTCGCCGCGGTAGGTGCGTACCGCCATGCCGTAGCCCCAGCCGCCGTGCTGTCCCTGGCCGAAGGAGATGTGGACGTTGTTGCGGGCCAGGTCGTTGCGGGCGGCCTGCTGCTCGGGGGTGAGGCAGTTGGTGGTCATCAGCTCCACGGCCGGCCGGGACAGGATGCGTTCGCCCTCGTGCGTGCCGTGGTTCAGCAGCATCCGGAAGTAGGCGTGGTAGTCGTCGACGGTGGAGACCAGACCGCCGCCGCCCGACTGGAACGCCGGAGGGGCGCTGTACTGCCCGCCCTCCGCCTCGTCCCACACGGTGAACTCCCCGGTCTGCGGGTCGGGCATGTAGCAGGGCGGCAGCCGGTCGATCTTGCCGGCGGGTACATGGAAGCTGGTGTCCTTCATGCCCAGTGGTTCCAGGATCCGCTCACCCAGGAACGTCTCGAACGACTGCCCGGTGACCCGGGCGACGAGCACGCCGAGCACATCGTGGCTGATCTGGTACTGCCACTGCTCTCCGGGCTGGTGCATCAAGGGCAGTGTGCCCAGGCGGCGCATCCACTCGTCCGGCGCGGGCAGCGCTGACTGACTGAAGACGCCCCGCTCGAAGATCGCGTCCATGATCGGGGTGCCCAGCGCCGTCAGATCGATGCCGAGCCCGAAGGTGGACGTCAGCAGGTCCCGTACGGTGATCGGCCGCCGCGCGGGCACGGTGTCGTCCAGCGGGCCGTCGACCCGCTTGAGCACCTGCCGGTCGGCGAGTTCGGGCAGCCACTCCTGGACCAGGTCGTCCAGGCGCAGCCGGCACTCGTCCAGCAGGATCATCGCCGCCGCCATCGTGAGCGGCTTGGACGTCGAAGCCATCCGGAAGATGGTGTCCCGGCGCATCGGCGCGCCACCGTCGTGGCGCATCGGCGCGCCACCGTCGTGGCGCATCGTCCCGACCGCTTCGACGTGCGTTTCACCGCCCCGGCTGACCAGGGCGACGAGTCCGGGAATCTTTCCGGACTCCACGTGCCGCGAGAGCACGTCGCGGATTTTGCGCAGCCCTGTGTCGGAGAAGCCGCTGTGCTGGCCGGTGAGGTCGAGGGACATGGCTGTGTGCTCCTTGTGGGGTGTACGAGTGGGTGGTTGGCGCGGTGCGGTGTGGCTGCCGTCGGGCGCGTCCGGGCGATGGCCGTGCGGGGTTCGCCGTGCGGGACGGGCAGGACGCCGCCCCGGCGAGGCGTCCATGGCGTTCGTGAGTTCGCGTGTGCCCCGATGGCCGGGGGCGTCGAGGGTGCTCCTCGCCAGGGGGCGGGTCAGAGGCTGCGGGCGGTGATGTCGCCGTGGGGCGTGGTGGCGCGGATGTCGAGTTCGGCGGTGCCGTCGTTCTTGAGGGCGTTGCTGATGCGGCCGTGGCCGGTGCCGGCGTCCAGGGCGGCCGAGACGCCGGCGGCGGCGCCGACCGTGATGTCGCCGGACTGGGTGCTGAGCACGACGGTGCCGCCCATGGCCTCGGCGATCCGGATGTCGCCCCTTGCGGTGCTGATCTCCGCGGCCCCGCCCAGCCGGCCGACCTCGACGTCGCCGTCGATCGCAGTGAGACGGAGGCTCGCGGCCTCGTCCAGCTTGATCTGTCGGTACGCGCCTTCGAAAGCGACGTCGCCGAGGCGGCCGACGGTCCGGAGTTCGGCGCTGGCCGTCTTGGCCTCGATGCGGGAACCGGCGGGCAGCTTGACCGTCACCTCGATGGAACCGGAGGGGCCAAAGTACTGGTCCTTCGCCCGATTCTCGATCCGCAGGACTCCGTCGGCGTATGCGACCGTGGTCTGCTCCGCGGCCTTCCCGTCGCGGCCCTTCGAGGCGTTCGCCGGCAGGACCTCGACCGTGGTGTCGGCCCGGTCTGCGGCGATGAACTGCACGCGTCCCGCGGGGATGTCCAGGACGGCGGAGATCGGGGCGGGGGTGTCGAACTTCTGCATCGTGCTCTCCTTCGCGCCTTACGGCTGGTGGTTTCCGAACGATGGAAAAGCTACGTTGCTTTCCATATCTCGGCAATGAGATCTTTGCGTTGGAGTGGTATTTATGCAGGTCAAGGCAGGAAAATCGTTGCAACGTTCTCTCGCTTAATGCAACGTTTCGAGGGTCGATCGTTGCAATGCGTTGAAAGTGAACGCTATGGTGGAGGCGTCAAGGAACAAGGAACACGAGCAGCGCCATGGAGCACCCGTGGGGCATGAAGGGGGGCGTGATGCCGGGAGGCAGGCTCACCCAGCAGGAGCGTCAGCAGATCGCGGCGGGGCTGGCCGACGGCCTGGCCTACGCCGAGATCGCCCGCGGTCTCGACCGTCCGACCTCCACCATCACGCGCGAGGTGACGCGGAACGGCGGCCCCACCGACTACCGCGCCGACCTGGCCCACCGCGCCACCCAGCAGCGCACCCACCGGCGCAAGCAGGCCGCGCCCCTGGGGTCGCAGGCCCGCCCGCAGCCCTACGGACGCGACGCCGAGGCCGTACGCGACTTCCAGGAGGCCCTCACCACCGTCTACATGACCTCGGGCCTGCCCAAGATGATGGCCCGGGTGCTGGGCTGCCTGTACACCACCGACACCGGCAGCCTCACCGCCTCCGAACTCGCCCAGCGCCTCCAGGTCAGCCCGGCGTCCATCTCCAAAGCGATCACCTTCCTGGAAAGCCAGGACCTCGTCCGCCGGGAACGCGACGAACGCCGCCGCGAGCGCTACGTCGTCGACGACGACCTCTGGTACCAGGCGATGATCCGCAGCGCCCGGGCCAACGACCAGTTCATCGAGACCGCACGGCAGGGCATCGGCATCCTCGGCCACGGCACCCCGGCCGCCACCCGCCTCGAGAATGCCGCCCGCTTCCTCGACTTCGTCAGCGAAGGGCTCATCCGCGCCGCGGAGCAGGGTCGCGAGGTCCTCTACACCCGAACCCCCACGCCCCCGGACGGCACCGCCACGTCACGTTCAGATCGCGAATAGACAGTCATCTCGATGGCCACGGCCATGGGACGAAGCCAGCTGGGCTGGGTTCGCGGCCGGTGCTCGGGAACATCCGCGTACTCGATCGGTCGGGGCCGTCGCCACAGCGGTCGTGAGTTGTCGTGAGTTACCGTCGGTCACATCGCATGGGGGAGAGATCGTGTTGTACGCACACGAGGTGGTACTGAACGAACTCGCACAAGGGATCCGACCGACGGCTGAGGGGGTCGAATGGTTCGAGGGTCTCTCGGAGGATGACCAACGCAAGGCGTTGCACAGGCTGGAGCTGTTCTGCGGGCAGGCCCGTGCGGGCGAGGGTGATGTGGCGGAGAGCATCGTGCGCTCTGGCGTGCGCCCCACCCACACGCCTGCGGTGATGCTCACCAAGTGGCGCTTCAGGATGGACCTGCTTCCGGCCTATGAACTCACGAAGGCATTTCGCCTGCTCGTCGCCCTCTTCAGCATCGCCGATACCCGCAGGCGGACGCTGTACTGCGCCGGCGGCTGCGGTCACGAGTGGCACAACTTGTCAGATCAGCCATCGGACCCAACCCAGGGCTAGGGCTACTTCTTGCCGCGGGTCTTGTCGGGGACCTCGGTGACCTGCGTCTTTGCTGGTCAAAGCGGTGCTCGTAGGGGCCGACCGGCCGTCATTGGTCGTCGTTGGCCACGCTGAGCACCCCCGCACGGCCCAGAGACGGCCCGACGGGGGTGTTGGATGCTGCTCGTTGCGCATCACGGCACGAAGGTCGCCGAGAGGGCAGCCGCCTGAAATCGCCGCGATTGCTGCACTTCGCTGCTCTACAGCGCGGCAGGCTGCCCCGGGCATTACGAGGCGGGCCCCTTTACCTCCTCGAGCTGGAAGGTCTCGTCTTCCCCGAAGTCCGGGGCCTGGAAGGGGTTTGTCGCCGGAGGCGGCGATGCTGCGGTGGAACAGCGGGGTTGCCCTTCCAGGGCGGAGAACAGCGACGTCAGATCGATGAGGGGTCTCCCTTTCGTTACAGGCCCCCGAAGGGGCCTGGTGTGCCGTGACCGGGCACAGCGGTCCTACAGCTTGGTCATCTTGGCGTACGGGCTCAAGATCCGCATTTGCGTTGATCCGAAATCCACGAGCGCCGCGATTCCCTCCTCGATTCCGATCACCCGGCCGAGGCCGTACATGTCGTGTGTGACCTGGTCACCCATGGCAAAGTGCTTGGGAGCCGGCGTGACCGGGGCCTTGAAGGGGCTGGTAGGCAATTGACGCTTCGGTGCAGCGGGCTTTGTCATTGCCCCCAGTATGCGCCTAAGGCGCGAAGCTGTGTGCAGCCTCCGCCGAGATAGACGAACATGCAGGTCGGAGCGGGTTCCGGAGTCATCCGGGCCCGCTCCGATCGCGCGGCGAATCGCGGAAGGACGTCGCGACGTCAGGCTGGGATGCCGGCGGTCGGCGGTCGGCGGACTCGGTCGCCGGTGAGCCCGTCCCGTCACTGCCCCCGCATGACGACCCTGCTGTCGACCAGGCGGTCGTGCAGGCTCTGCCTCTTCGCGTCGAGGTTGGTCACCGTCGCATCGGCGATCAGGAGCACCGGAACAGGGGCCATCACGAGGTTGCCGAGGTGGCGTACCAGCGCGGCGCCGTAGGTGAGGCGTGCGCCGTCGGCGTCCCGGACGACCTCCATGCCAAGGAGTCGCTTACCCACCGTGCCGCCCTTGCGGGACACGCTCAGCGGCGAATACAGCAGCAGGAAGATGAGCGACCACACTGCGGCCGCGGGCAGCCAGACGTCGTCCATCGAGGCAGCCACGAGGGTCCGGTCGAGGGCGATCAGCGGGCCCAGTATGACGACGACGGCGATGACCGTGTCGATGGCCACGGCTGCGCCCCGCCGCATGATGTCGGCTGGGGAGCCTGGGCGCGAACGGGATCCGACAACCATCCAGGGCAGCGACGAGGAGCCGAGGTCGGTTTCGAGGCCGTCGCCCGATGACATACGTCCGAGCATCCTTCTTTCACGCTTTCGATCACGTGGCCGTTCTTCCGGTCACGGCTGGGGCGAACAGACGCGGCCCGGCCGCCCTAGGGCCTGACCCATCGGACAGGCCCTAGTTCTCTGTAAACCGCTGGATCACTCGGACAACGGTCATCTCCATCGCGTGGATGCCCGTCGGCCGGAACTCATGCGGGGGCACCCTGCCATGGACCCATGCGCCTCGCTCTCCCCCTACTGTCCGCCTTTCCCTCAGGTGAGGACAGAGAGCATCTCTGGCCGAATTCAGGAATCTTCGCCAAGGGGGAAGGACGCTCGCGGCCTGTCGGTCCGGCGCCGGCCGCCGAGGGGACACGACGCTCATGCGAGTTGCGTAAGGGTTATCACTTGCTGGGAAGACGACCCGGGGCGTCGGCGGCCCGGCGGCCCGGCGGCCGGGCCCGGCTCGGCTCGGCTCGGGAATTACGGTGCCGGATCCGGGTCGGTGAAGTAGGCGTAGGGCTCGTCGGACAGGCCGTTGTCGGTCGACAGCTGCATGCCGTATCGCACGGGATGGTGCGGATAGAGGTACGGCAGCTCGGCGTCCGTGTCCTGGAAGTCTCCTGCCGCGTCGACGAGGTGGAGCTCCTGGCCGTGGCGGAGCGGCACGCCCTGCAGTACGGCCGGAACCGTCTCCTCGAAGCCCGCCCAGTCGATGGCCACCTCGCGCTCCGTTCCGCCCTCCTCGTCCGCGTCCCGGATGAACCGGCGCAGATCGATGTGGCCGGTGCGCCGGCCGTTCTCGATCAGCCACAGATCGGCGCTCTCGCCTTCGAAATGCACATCTATCCAGCCCTGGCGCTCATCGGGATCCGGAGTGTCGACGTACATGTCCTGCAACAGCGCGCGGATGTGCGCGCGCTGGGCGTAGACGAAGAACAGACTCCAGTCGACCTGCCCGCGGTAGGTCTTCTCAAGGACATAGGCGCTCCGGCCCCGCGGCTCATCGCTCATGCCTGCCACCCTGCCAGGCGCCACTGACAACGCGCCCTGCGAGGGGCGCCAGGGTCGCACCGTTGGTCGACGTGTGCGGGTGGGCTGTGAGGTAAAGCCCGTTCGCTGCTCGGGAGTTGGCGCTCTGGGTGGGCGTCGCCGGCCGCGCGAACTGGCGTCGGTGTGGTCCTTGGGGGCAGGCGTAGCATGACTATGCGGGAAAACGGGGGAATCGGTCGTAACTGGCCGGAACTGCACAGTCACTCGGATAAATCAATCGAGGTGAGGGCGTATGGCCATGGCCCTCTCGCAGCGATTCGGCAGAATCACCGCGCTCACAGCCTTTTCGACGGTCGCCGTTTTCGGTGGAGCCACCCCTGCATTCGCCGCCGACCCGCCGCCGCCCCCGACTCATAGCCAGCCCGCGAGCCCGGTCACGCCCCATGACACGCCGGGCGGAAATGACCAGGGGGGCAAGAGCGGAAAGGATCGCAGTTGGGACCGGAGCGGTCGTTGGGTTAAGCCCGGTGCGCCCAGCAATCCCGGATTCATATGCGACAAGGAAAAATGCCGAAAGACGAGGCCGCATGTCCACCCTGCTCCTCCAGAGTTCAACTGCAAGGGCTTCATAAACTTCTGGATGCCGCAGTACAAATACGGGCCTGACGTCACCTGTCCCCACGGTTGAGGAAGGCCGGGCGTGAAGGTCTCTCCTGCGCCGGCAGTGAGGCCTGTCTGCACGTGGTGGCGTTCCTGAGCTGAGGTTTCCACTCTCCTGGTTGAGAGGAGGAGACTATGCGCCGCAAGCGTTGTCTCGCGCTGCTTGCCCCAGTGTTCTTCGGGGCTCTCGTACTACCGCCGGCCGTAGCTGCTCAAGCCTCGGCTGCGCCGGCCCCAGGGAATGTGGCCATGGCCCCGTCGCAAGACGAACGTGGTTACGGCTACAACGACGGCTATTACCTCGGAAAGCTGTGTGGCGACCGGCGCCACGCCGCGCCACCCGAACTCAAGGGAGTTGTGCTCGCCAGATACGAAGCAAATTGGAGCCGCGGATACGCGGATGGTAAGACCGAAGCCAAGTGCGGCGAGAGTGGCAGGTACGTAGCGCCGCCACCTTCCGCGCCCAGTAAGCCGCCGCCGACGAACCACGGCGAGACTCCGCGGCACACACCGCCGGCCGGGGAAGGCACTACAGGAACGGGGCCGGGTACCACCACGCACACCCCGAGCACCCCCGGCCCTGCCCCACACACGCCCTGAGGAAATCGGCAAAATCGACAGTCTGCAGTCTGCAGTCCGACGGATGAGGGGCGCCTGTTCCGTGGAGAAGGAGAACGGGTGTCCGGGAAGGGGTGGCCCTCGCGGCTGAGCTGAGGCGCGCCTCCCCACCCATCCCCCACCTAAGAGGCACTCCACTTTGTCAGTCGATTTCGTCAGGCGAGGTACGCCACCGGTCATGGAGCTGCCGTGGCCCGATCTGCCGGCTGCTGTCGACGGTGCGGGGAAGGGGTGCCCGGCCGATGGTCGGCTTTGGCTGGGCACCCCTTGGGCGAGCGCGGGCCCCTTTTGAGGAGGGGGGTGGCTCGGTGTCGCGGCAGGGTTACAGAGCGCGCGTGCGCCCGAGGAAGTACCTTTCGCCGCCCCGGCCATCGTTGTCGATGTCGATGTCGATGTAGAGGATGCCGGAGGCGCTGTATGTGCCCCGCTTGGAGGTGCTCGGGCTGGCGCAGTTGATGTTTGCCAATTCCGGTGGCGGTGCGCCGCCGGCGCGTCGTCGGCCACCTGGTTGCGAGCCGCGGCGCCGCGCCCGTCAAGCCGTCTTCGGCTCGTAGCCGTCCAGTTCGCTGCGCAGCGTCTGGCCCGGAAACGGCCGCTCGTACGGCTCCAGCAGCACCGCGCGCAGGCTGCTGAGCGGGTCGACTATGGGGCGTGCGTCGTACTCGATGCCGTCCTCGTCCTCGTAGTCGTCCAGTCGATCCCACGGGGGGATGACGAAGGGGTACCACTTCCATCGGAAGCGGCCCTTGCCGTCGGGGTGCACCTGCCACTGCGTGCCCCGGTGGTGGTTGTGGACCTCGCCGAGGTACCAGGCGGCCACCTGCAGGAACGCCTCGTCCTCCTGCTCCCGGAACTCCTCCAGCAAGGTGAACCTCTCCCGCACCGCCGCCTCCAGTCGATCCAGCGATTCGGGGGAGAAGTCCCACAGGCCACTGACCTCGTGCACCCAGGCCGAGAATCGGGACTGCTGCTCACGCAACCACAGGGGCAGCACATCGTTCTCCGACCGCAGCACGTCCAACTCACGTGCTTCGCGGATGTCCTTGGCACTCCAGTTCCACCTACTCATGGGCCCGACCGTAGCCGCTCGCACTGACAATCCCCGCGGCAACGACCGTGCGGGAGAGCGGAGTTGTGCCACCAGTGCCCCGCAATCGGATGCTTGGGACGCTCGCGCGTCGTATGGCGCCGGCGGCGAGTCGTGTTTGTGCGCGAGTAGGGGCGGAATTTGGTGCCCGTCATCCAGTGGTCAATCGAGTGGCCGCCGGGATGGTTGATTCGTTGATTGATTGATTAATTGATGGCGGGTTAAGTCAATTAGAGTTCCGGGCTGCGGGGGTGGCGGGTGGGGGTTAAAATGCAGGTCGGCGAATTCTTGGGGTGGCTGGTCGGTTGTGGTGTCCGTCAGAACGTGCGGGGATGCGGGAACGCTTCTAGCGTGAGAGGCATGGGAACTCAACAGACAACACGAGACACGATCTACACCGTCGTTGAGGGCGATACGCTCGGCGGTATCGCCGCTCACTTCAAAACCACCGTGAAGCAGCTTCAGGCCTGGAACAACATTCCCAACCCCAACATAATCAAGGTGGGCCAGCGGCTCATCGTCCGTAAGGCGGCGTCTGGGGGTGGAGCGCCCGCGCCGACCGCGCCGGGCCTGGTTCCGTTCCCGGGCAAGGAATTCTTCACGAGCCTGCCTCCTACGGAGAGTCCCATCATCCTGAACATGGGGCTGCGCCTCGTCGAGGAAGACTGCGGCACCCCCTACGGGTTCAGTGGTCCCGGGCCCCGGTGGAACGAGAAGCACCGGCAGGCCTACTCCCTCTGGCAGCAGACACTGGGCTTCACAGGATCCGATGCGGACGGTATCCCGGGGCGGACGTCCTGGGACCGGCTCCGCGTTCCGAGCCCGTCGCCTGAGGAGTGGGGCTCCGACTGAAGGGTCCGACCGAAGGAACCGTCGAACTCCCCGCCGCGCATCGCCTGTGCGCGGCGGGGAGCCGCTTGCGTGGCGGGGAGGCCATGGGGCGCGGCGGGCAGGCGATTTGTCGTTTGCCCGGTCGGTATCGTGGAGGGGAGGAGGAGATGGCGCGGGAAATGCGGGAAATGGGGGATCGGTAATTTCCGGCCCGGGCATCTTCGAGGATCGGTGGAAAGTGGGTAGTGGTCGCCGTGGGTGTTCGTAGGGCGGGGGCAGCGGAAGAGGACCGTCGTGTGGTGATCCGGCGCGCCGAGCGGCGGGATGCCCGGCGGCTCACCCGGCTCGTGCGGAGTTCGGGGGCCTATGAAGGACGATATTCCGCGATGGTCGAGGGATATCGGGTGGGGCCGGACTACATCGAGGCGCACCGGGTGTTCGTCGCTGTGCGGGAGGGCGTGCCCGGGAGTGACGGCGGCGGTGCGGGCGCGACGAAGGGGGAGCGGGTCGGGGAACGGGTTCTCGGGTTCTATTCACTCATTGTGGAGCCGCCGGAGCTCGATTTGATGTTCGTGGACGATCAGGCGCAGGGATACGGCATAGGGCGTCGGCTGATCGCGCACATGCGGGGCGAGGCGCGGCGCGTCGGGATCGACCGCGTACGGGTGGTCTCGCATCCGCCCGCCGAGGGCTTCTACCGCAGCGTCGGCGCCCGGCCGAGCGGAACGGTGCGGGCGAATCCGCCGGCGGTGATGTGGGACCGCCCGGCGCTGACCTTCGTGGTGGGGGAGGGCGCGTGAGCGTGTCGCGGTCGTTCGAGGAGCTGGTGGCCGAGGCCGAGGCGGTATCGGTCGAGGGGTGGGACTTCTCGTGGCTGGAGGGGCGCGCCACGGAGGAGCGGCCCTCGTGGGGGTATCAGCGGGCGATGGGCGAGCGGTTGGCGCGGGCGTCGGCGGCGTTGGACATCCAGACCGGCGGCGGGGAGGTGCTCGCCGGGGTGGCCGAGCTGCCGCCGTTGATGGTCGCCACGGAGTCCTGGCCTCCGAACGTCGCGAAGGCCACGGCGCTGCTTCATCCGCGCGGCGCGGTCGTGGTGGCCGATGCGGACGAGCCGCCGCTGCCGTTCGGCGATGCGGCCTTCGATCTTGTGACGAGCCGCCACCCGGTGACGGTGTGGTGGTCGGAGATCGCCCGGGTGCTGCGGCCGGGTGGCACGTACTTCTCCCAACAGGTGGGCCCGGCCAGCGTGTTCGAGCTGGTCGAGTACTTCCTGGGGCCGCAGCCGGCGGACGTGCGGCGGGCCCGGCACCCCGAGGACGCGCACCGGGCGGCGGAGGCGGCCGGCCTGGAGGTGGTGGATCTGCGCGCGGAGTCGCTGCGGACGGAGTTCCACGACATCGGTGCGGTCGTCTACTTCCTGCGGAAGGTGGTGTGGATGGTCCCCGGGTTCACCGTCGGCACCTACCGGGAGCGGCTGCGGGAGCTGGATGAACTGATCCGCGGTGAGGGGCCGTTCGTGGCGCAGACGACGCGGTTCCTGATCGAGGCGCGCAAGGCGGTGCGCAGGACGGGGTGAGCCCGTCCTGCGCACGCGGGGACCGCCCGCCGCTCACGAGAGCCCGATCAACTCCCCGTGCTCCGCGCTCCACAGGTCCTCGGTGCCGTCCGGCAGGATCAGCACCCGGTCCGGACGGAGGGCCTCGACGGCGCCGGGGTCGTGGGTGACCATCACGAGGGCGCCCGGATAGCCGTCGACCGCCGCCAGCACCTCGTCCCGGGAGGCGGGATCGAGGTTGTTGGTGGGCTCGTCCAGGAGCAGCACATTCGCGCCCGAGTGGACCAGGCCGGCCAGCGCCAGCCGGGTCTTCTCGCCCCCGGAGAGCACCCGGGCGGGCTTGTCGGCGTCGTCGCCGGTGAAGAGGAACGAGCCCAGGACGCGGCGTGCCTCGCCGTCGGTGAGGTGGGGCGCGGCGGCGGCCAGGTTCTGCCGGATGCTGGACGCCGGGTCGAGGGTGTCGTGCTCCTGGGCGAAGTAGCCCAGGCGCAGACCGTGGCCGGGGACGACCCGGCCGCTGTCGGGGGTCTCCTGCCCGGCGAGGATACGCAGCAGGGTGGTCTTGCCCGCGCCGTTGAGGCCGAGCACGACCAGCCGGCTGCCCCGGTCGACGGCCAGGTCCACTCCGCCGAGCACCCGGTGCCCGCCGTACGCCTTGGTCAGGCTGATGGCCCCCAGCGGCGTACGGCCGCACGGCGCGGGCTCCGGCAGCCGGATCCGGGCGGTCCGCTCCGTACGCCGGGCCGGTTCCAGGCCCGCCAGCAGCCGGTCCGCGCGACGCGCCATGTTCTTCGCGGCGACGGCGGTGGAGACGTGGGAGCGCATCTTGTCGGCCTGGGTGCGCAGCGCCGCTGCCTTGCGCTCCGCGGTGGCTCGCTCGCGGGTGCGGCGTCGTTCGTCGGCCGCGCGCTGGGTGAGGTGGGCGTGCCAGGTGGTGTTGTGGACGTCGATCGTGGCGCGTGCGGGGTCGAGGTGGAAGACCCGGTTGACGATCCCGGCCAGCAGGCCGGTGTCATGGCTGATGACCATCAGGCCGCCCCGATACGACGTCAGGAAGGCGCGCAGCCAGGCGATCGAGTCGGCGTCGAGATGGTTGGTGGGCTCGTCGAGCAGCAGGGTGTCGTGGTCGGCGGCCAGGATCCGGGCCAGCTCGACGCGGCGTCGCTGACCGCCGGAGAGGGTGCCGACCGGCTGGTCCATGACCCGCTGCGGCAGCCCCACGCCGGCGGCGATCCGGGCCGCCTCGGCCTGTGCCGCATAGCCGCCGCGCGCCTGGAAGTCGGCCTCGGCGCGGACGTAGGCGGCCATCGCCACCCGCTCCTGGGACGCGTCGCCGGCCCGGGCCATCGCGTTCTCGGCGGCCCGCAGCGCTCGTACGGCACGGTCCAGGCCGCGCGCGGAGAGGATGCGGTCGGTGACGGTGGTGTCGGGGTCGGCGGTACGGGAGTCCTGCGCGAGGTGCCCGAGGGAGCCGGTGCGGGTGACGTCCCCGGCGGCCGGGCGGTGCCGGCCGGTCAGTGTGTGCAGCAGGGTGGTCTTGCCCGCGCCGTTGCGGCCTACGAGGCCGATGCGGTCGCCGGGGGCGATGTGGAAGGAGAGGTCGGACAGCAGGAGTCGGGCGCCGACGCGTACGTCGACACCGCGCACGGTGATCACGGAAAACGCTCCGGAAGGAGAGAGGAAGAGGGGGGGTCTTGGAACTCGGGGGCAGCTGCCGCTGTGCGCGCAGAGGCCTCGGCCGGCACGCACCGGGTGCGGCTGCGGCGCCTGCGGCTACGCGTGACACGCCTGTGTGCGGACACACGGGTGGCGTGGAAGCGGGTTTCCGAGCTAGGGCCTGTCCGATGGGTCAGGGCCGGGTCCGCGGCGTCTGGCACGGTACCTCGCGGCGTTGCCGAAACGTCCCGAGAGCTCCGCTATCGGGACGCTCCGGCGCCTTGCGATGCACCGCACCAGACGCCGCGGCCTCTCCGACCCTGACCCATCGGACAGGCCCTAAGAGATCCGGGGCGTAGACATGGTGGGGAGGGTAGTGGGGGCAGGTGGCGGGCGCAGCCGATTTTCCGTGCGCCCGGGGGCGGTCCTGGGCCTCTGCATGTCGGGCGAGGCGCCGGGTCAGTCCTGCCGGTTCTGCCGGTCCCACTCGCGCCGGGCGGCCGATGCGATCGTCGCGCGTGCCTCCGCTTCGGGCAGGCCGGTGTGGCAGGCGGCCTCCGTGAGCCGTGCGGCGAGTTCCTGCCCCAGGCCGGACTCGCAGGCGCGGCAGGCGGCCCAGAAGAGGCGGGCGTTGCGCTGGCCGTCCGGTGAGGTGCGGACGAAGCGTACGAGCGCGGCGGCGGGCTGGGCCGGGGCGCCGGGCGGGGACGGGCGGTGGGCGGACGGCGGCGGGGCCGTGAGGAGGGCGAGCAGGGCGCGCGGCGCCGGGGCGGGGCGCAGCGGGGTGTCCGGCGCGAGGACGTACCGCCCCCGGGTGGTGAGCGAGCCCGGGCCGACCAGATAGCCGCCCGCCCCCCGGACGTCGATGCCTGGGGCGAGCCGGCCGACCGAGTTGGGGACGGGCGGGGACGGCGGGCCGGTGAACCACAGATGGCGTCCGCCGCTGGGGGTGCGGACGACGACGGTGGGCGGGATCACCACGCCGTGCGCTTCGGCGAGGAACCGGAGGGCGGTGAGGCCGTCGGCGCCGTTCTTGGTGTCGAGGTCGATGCCGATGAGGTGGTGCGGGGGCCGTCCGCAGGCGATGCCGTAGCCGGTGGCCCAGGGCGCGGCGGCGAACAGGCGGCGGACGGCCAGGGGGTCGGTGCTCGCGTCGTGTACGCCGTGCCCGATCCGGCCGCACCCGCCGCGGCAGGGCGGGGCCTCGGGGTGGCCGCGGTGCGGGGAGCGGATGGCGGGGAGCTTGCCGCGGGTCAGCGGTATGACGGGGTAGCCGCGCTCGGCGGCCAGCAGGGCATGGGCGAGCGCGGCGCTGTGGGCATCGGCGAGGGCGTCTGTGCGGGGTTCCGGCCGGAGGGCGGTGGGCGGTTCGGCATGGCGTCGGTGCGGGGCCATGACTCCATTTTCGTACGAATGTTCGATGAAGGGAAGGGGGGCGTGCGCGGGGGCGCCCGTGCGCCGGGTCGGTGGGCCGGTCGGGTGGGGTCCGTACCCCTTGCGGGGGAAGGGTTCCGGCAGGGCCGTGACCTCGCGGAGAGGGGTGGGCGGGGCGAGGTGGTGCGGCGGGGGTTTACCCGGGGTTCCTCATGCTTGCGAGGGAATCGCCCCTTCGCGGTGGGTTCGCCGGGGATTCGTGGGCAATCCTGAGATCGCGACGTCGAGGAAGCATCGCGGTGGTCGGCCAACTACCCGGTGGACAAGCGGAGTTCGTGGAATCCGTGATCCGGGTCGGGCGGGACCGAGCAGGCGGGTCCGGCAGGCCGGGTCCGGCAGCTCAGGCCCAGCAGACCAGATCCAGCAGGTCAGATCCAGAAGTTGTGTTCCGTAGGAGGAATAGACATGGCAAGCACCCGTACTGCCCGCATCATCGCCGTGGCCGCCGCGCTGCCCTTCGCGGTGGCGCTGCTGTCCGGCGTGGCGCAGGCCGACAACGGCGGCTTTGCGAACAACGGGTCGAGTTCGGCGGCGACGAGCCAGACGGGGACTGGCGTCGGCCACAACAACAACGGCAACTCGACCACCGGCCAGCAGGTCGCCAACGGTGCCGGTGCCTCCAACCAGAACAACACCGCGAGCGTGAACGGCTCCGGTTTCACGGACATCGACCAGGAGAACACCACCGTGAACTTCACCGAGCTGTGGTGAGCCGGTAGCCGCCCTGGGGAGTGGCGGCTGGCCGAGGGGTGATATCGGGGCCGGTGTCGAGAGCGAATGGGGCTGCTCCGGGGTTCAATCGCACCGGCCTTGACAGCGAGCGGGTTTCTGACGGACAGTCAGAAACCCGCTCGCTCGTTCGTACGTCCGGACACCCCTTGCGCGCCGGACGTACGGCCACCAGAAGGGGAGGCCGCCGACGTGCACCTCGCCCCCACCGCGCGCCAGGAGCAACTGCGCACCGAACTCCGTTCGTACTTCGGCAGGTTGCTGCCCGACGGGCCGAAGGGGACGGCCGAGGACCCTGAGGCGCAGCGTGCGCTGCTCCGCCGGATCGGCGCCGACGGCATGCTGGGCCTGGGCTGGCCGACCGCGTACGGCGGAGCGGGCCGCGGCCCCGACGAGCAGTTCGTCTTCTTCGACGAGGCCTACCGCGCCGGCGCCCCGGTCTCGATGGTCACCCTCAACACCGTCGGCCCGACCCTCATGAAGTACGGCACCCGGCAGCAGAAGGACTACTTCCTGCCGCGGATCCTCAGCGGCGAGATCGTCTTCGCGATCGGCTATACGGAACCGGAGGCCGGCACCGACCTCGCCGCGCTCCGTACCCGCGCGGTGAAGCGGACGGAGGCCGAGGACGAGCGCGCCCACTGGCTGATCAACGGGGTCAAGTCCTTCACCAGCAACGCCCACCAGGCCGACTGGATCTGGCTCGCCTGCCGCACCGACCCCGACGCGCCCAAGCACAAGGGCATCTCGATCATCCTCGTGCCCACCGACGCGGCGGGCTTCTCCTGGACCCCGATCGAGACGGTCGGCGGCCTGACGACCACCGCCACGTACTACGACGACGTCCGCGTCCCGGCCGGACACCTCGTCGGCGAGGAGAACGCCGGCTGGCAGCTGATCACCAACCAGCTCAACCACGAGCGCGTGGCGTTGGCAGCCCTCGGTATGCAGGCCGAGGACGCCTTCGACGCGGCACTGGCGTACGCCCGTACGCCGGACCCGGAGTCCGGCGAGCGCCCGGCGGACCGCCCCTGGGTGCGGTCCCGGCTCGCCGAGGCGCACGCCCGGCTGGCCGCCACCCGCCTGCTGAACTGGCGCCTGGTCGGCGATGTGGGCGCCGGGACGCTGGGTCCCGGCGATGCCAGCGGCGTGAAGTTCGCGGGGACGGAGTCCACCGTCGAGGTCTACCGGATGTGCCAGGAGGTGGTCGGCGACGCCGCCCTGGTGCGGGCCGGTTCGCCGGGCGTCTTCCAGGACGGCGAACTGGAGCGGATGAACCGCGCGGCGCAGATCAACACCTTCGGGGGCGGTGTGAGCGAGGTCCAAAGGGAGATCGTCGCGACGATGCGGTTGGGGATGCGGAGGGGGCGGCGGTGAGCGTTGCGCACGGTCAGGGCGAGCGGCACGAGCGGTCGCGGACCGACGAACAAGACGAGCTGTACGCGCGGTTGAAGACCTACGAAGGGCGGCCGTCCTCCACCGCGGGCGTCGGAAAGGACCTGGTCAACGCGCCGATGATCAGGCACTGGTGCGAGGCGATGGGCGATGCGAACCCGGCGTACGACGGGCCGGACGCGAGCGCGCCGCCGACCATGCTCCAGGCCTGGACGATGGGCGGGCTGTCGGGCCACACCGACCGCTCGGGGGCGTACGACGAACTGTCCCGGCTGCTGGACGGCGCCGGATACACCTCGATCGTCGCGACGGACTGCGAGCAGGAGTATCTGCGGCCGCTGCGCCCGGGTGACCGGATCACCTTCCGCGGAGTGATCGAGTCGGTGTCCGCGCGCAAGACGACCAAGCTGGGGACCGGGTACTTCGTCACCACGCGGATGGACATCTGGGCGGACGGCGAGCCGGCGGGGACGCACCGCTTCCGGGTCCTCAAGTACGCCCCCGCCGCATCCAGGGCTCCATCGAGGGCTCTGTCGAGGACTCCGTCGAGCAGCCCATCGAGTGCTCCCAAGGCCAGGCGGCCCCGTCCGGTGGTCAACCGGGACAACGCCGGGTTCTGGGACGGCGTCGCCGGGCACCGGCTGCTGATCCAGCGCTGCGGCGGCTGCGGCGAGCTGCGCTTTCCGTGGCTGCCGGGCTGCGGTGGCTGCGGTTCGCCCGAGTGGGACACGGTCGAGGCGAGCGGAGCCGGCACGGTCTATTCGTACGTCGTGATGCACCATCCGCCCTTCCCGGCCTTCGCCCCTCCCTACGCCGTCGGGCTCATCGAACTGGCGGAGGGCGTGCGGATGGTCAGCAACGTGATCGGTGTGCCGCACGACAAGGTGCGGATCGGGATGCCCGTACGGCTTGAGTTCCTGCGGGTGGACGAGGAGTGGGAGTTGCCGGTGTTCCGTCCCGAGGGCGGGGTGGCGGGCTGAGATGGACTTCACGCCTACGGAGGAGCAGCGAGCCGCGAGCGAGCTGGCGGCCGACATCTTCGGCGATCTGTCCACACCCGAGCGGCTGGCCCGGCTGGGCACCGCCGCCGACGCCGAGCTGTGGAAGGCGCTGTGCGCGGCCGGTCTGCCGGGCGCGGTCGAGGAGACCGGACTGCTGGGGCTCGCTCTGCTGCTGGAGGAGCAGGGCCGTACGACGGCGCAGGTGCCGTTCGCCGCGACCTGTGTGTACGGCCTGCTGGCGATCGGCGCACACGGGAGCGCGGAGCAGCGGGCGCGGCTGCTGCCGGGGCTGCGGGCCGGTGAGTCGGTCGCGACCGGGGCGTTCCCGGCCCGGCCTGGTGGCGTACGGACGGCGGCGGGGGACGGGACAGGCGCTGCGACGGGGGCCGGGACGCGGGCCGAGGGGACGGCGCGGCTGACCGGATCGGTCCCGGTGGTGCCCTGGCTGCGCGAGGCCACGCACGTCCTCGTCCCGGACGCGTCGCGCACGCTGTGGCTGGTACGCACGGACGACACCGGTGTACGGCGGGAGCCGGTCGAGACCACCGCCCCGTGGTCGGCGGCCCGGCTCACCCTGGACGGCGCGGCCGGCGAGCGGCTGGGCGGGGCCGACGCCTACCCCGGCACGCTGGCCGCCGCCCGCACCGCCTTCGCCGCCCTCCAGGCCGGTGTCTGCGCCGGCTCCCTCGCCCGCGCCGTGTCCCACACCACCACCCGCGAGCAGTTCGGGCGCCCCCTCTCCACCAACCAGGGCGTCCTCCTGCGGGCCGCCGACGCGTACATGGACACCGAGGCGATACGGGTCACGGCCTACGAGGCGGCCTGGCGCTACGACGAGCGACTGCCCTGCGCCGAGCACGCGCTGACCGCCGCCTGGTGGGCATCCGAGGCGGGCAAGCGCGTGGTGCACACCGGCCAGCATCTGCACGGGGGCATCGGCGCCGACGTCGACCACCCCGTCCACCGGCACTTCCTCTGGGGCCGGCAGCTCGACGCCCATCTCGGCTCGGGATCCCAACTCCTCGAAGAACTGGGGGACTTGATGGCAAGCGAGGGCCACGCATGACGGCCGGCGACGCGAGCGGCACCAAGGCCGGTGACGAGCTGCCGCCCCTGGAGATCCCCATCACCCGCACCCTGATCGTCGCCGGAGCGCTCGCCTCCCGCGACTACCAGGACGTCCACCACGACACCGAGGCGGCCAAGGACAAGGGCTCCCCGGAGATCTTCATGAACATCCTCACCACCAACGGGCTGGTCGGCCGCTACATCACCGACCACTTCGGGCCCACAGCGGTGCTCCGCACCGTCGCGATACGGCTCGGCGCCCCCAACTACCCCGGCGACACCATGACGTTGACCGGCACGGTCACCGACGTCGACGGCGACACCGCCCGGGTGCGGATCACCGGCGCCAACGCCCTGGGCAACCACGTCACCGGCACGGTCACCGTGCGCCTCCCGGAGGGCACCGCATGAGCCTGCATCGCCCCGACTCGCTGTCCGGACGGGCCGCCATCGCCGGTATCGGCGCGACCGAGTTCTCCAAGGACTCCGGACGCAGCGAACTCAAGCTCGCCGTCGAGGCCGTCCACGCCGCCCTCGACGACGCCGGACTGACACCGGCCGACGTCGACGGCCTGGTCACCTTCACCATGGACCCCAGCCCCGAGATCACCGTCGCCCAGGCGGCCGGCATCGGCGAGCTGTCCTTCTTCTCCCGCATCCACTACGGCGGCGGCGCGGCCTGCGCCACCGTCCAGCAGGCGGCCCTGGCCGTCGCCACCGGGATCGCCGAAGTCGTGGTCTGCTACCGCGCGTTCAACGAGCGCTCCGGGCGCCGCTTCGGCTCCGGGGTCCAGGAGCGGCAGCCGTCCGCCGAGGGTGCGGCGCTCGGCTGGAACCTCCCTTTCGGCCTGCTCACCCCCGCCTCCTGGGTCGCGATGGCGGCTCAGCGCTATCTCCACACCTACGGCCTGACCCCGGAGGCGTTCGGGCACGTCGCCGTCACCGACCGCCGGCACGCCGCCCGCAACCCGGCCGCGTACTTCTACGGCAAGCCGATCACCCTCGCCGACCACGCCGCCTCCCGCTGGATCGTCGAACCGCTGCGGCTGCTGGACTGCTGCCAGGAGACGGACGGCGGCCAGGCGATCGTGGTGACCAGCCCCGAGCGGGCCCGCGATCTCCGCCACCCCGCCGCCCTGATCACCGCCGCGGCGCAGGGCGCCGGCCGCGCCCAGGAGCAGATGACCAGCTTCTACCGCGACGACCTGACCGGCCTGCCGGAGATGAACGTGGTCGCCCGCCAGCTCTGGCGCACCGCCGGCCTGGCCCCCGCCGACATCTCCGTCGCCATCCTCTACGACCACTTCACCCCCTTCGTGCTCATGCAGCTGGAGGAGTTCGGCTTCTGCGCCCCCGGTGAGGCAGCCGACCTCGTCGCCGCGGACACGCTCCCGCTGAACACCCACGGCGGCCAGCTCGGCGAGGCGTACCTGCACGGCATGAACGGCATCGCCGAGGCCGTCCGCCAGCTGCGCGGGACATCCCCGAACCAGGTCCCCGACGCCGCCCATGTCCTGGTCACGGCGGGTACGGGGGTGCCCACGTCGGGGTTGATCCTGGGCCGGGACGACTGAGGGGCCCAGGTGGGGACGGCTCAGGGTCCCGGGCAAGGGCGGCTCAGGGTCCCGGGTAGGGAGGGCTGAGGGGCCCGTCCCCCCAAAGGAGGTGGGGTGGACCCCACCCGTACAACTTGAGGCGGAGAGCGCTTCGGCACCTGGGGCCGATCCCCCGAACCCTCCCTCGCTTCTAGCGTTGAGCCCATGACCACGCCAGTGTGCACAAGAGCTTCGACCGCCGCGGTGTTCCCGTCGTTCTCGTCCTATGTACGGGCCCGGGGGCCGGTCCTGCTGCGCGCCGCGCGGTCGCTGTCCGCCAACCCCAACGACGCCGAGGACCTCCTCCAGACCGCGCTGACCAAGACCTATGTGGCCTGGGAGCGCATCGAGGACCACCGCGCCCTGGACGGCTATGTCCGCCGCGCGCTGATCAACACCCGCACCTCCCAGTGGCGCAAGCGCAAGGTCGAGGAGTTCGCCGTCGACGAGCTCCCCGAGCCGGACCCGCTGCCGGCCCCCGACCCCGCCGAGCTGGAAGGCCTGCGTGACGCGATGTGGCGGGCGGTGATGCGGCTGCCCGCCCGCCAGCGCGCCATGGTCGTCCTCAGGTACTACGAGGACCTGAGCGAGGCCCAGACCGCCGAGGTCATGGAGGTCTCGATCGGCACGGTCAAGAGCGCCGTCTCCCGCGCCCTGGCCAAACTCCGTGAGGACCCGGAGCTGGCCATGATCCGGTAACCCCGGGACACCCCTGAGCGGTAACCCCGGGACCTCCCTGAGCGGTAACCCTGGGACGTCCCGGAGTCGAAACTCCCTGGCCGAAGAAGACCGACGAGACGTCGTTGTCGCACCCGACGGCGCCCAGATCAGCGACATCACCGTCGATGATCTCCTGCCCGCCGGTGCAGTCGGACTCCGCCCAGATCTTCAGCGAGCAGGCGACCCGGAGGGACGAGGCCATCTCCGGCACGTACCGCGGACACTTGCCCGGTCAAGGGCGACTTCTCGGGCGAATACCCCCATCGTTCCGGTCACCGCCGCCCTGCCGGCCCCCGGTCCCGGCGCCCCATCGGTAGACCCGTCCCATGGACCTGGACCTGGGACGCATCGGCATTTGGAGCCTGGCCTTCACCCACGGAGACCGCGGGGAGGCCCGCGAAGCCGCCGCCGAAGTGGAGGAGTTGGGCTATGGGACGCTCTGGCTCGGCGGCAGCCCTGGTGGCAACCCGCGCGGCGACCTCGGCACGACGGCCGAGCTGCTCGCCGCGACCGACCGCCCCGTCGTCGCCCCCGCCTGCGTCTCCATCTGGCACCAGTCCGCGTCGGCGCTCGCCGCCACCTACCACTCGTTGCCCGCCCACCGACGCGCACGCCTGCTCCTCGGCCTGGGCGTGAGCCACCGCCAGGTCGAGCGGCGCTACCACCGCCCCTACACCACCCTCCGCGGCTACCTCGACGAACTGGACCGAGCGCCGCAGCCACTGCCCCAGGCGATGCGCTTCCTCGGCGCCCACGGCCCGAAGATGACCCGGCTCGCCGCCGACCGCACCGCCGGCGTCCAGCCGCACCTCACCGTCCCCGAGCACACCGCCCACACCCGCGCGCTGTTAGGCGACGGCCCGTTCCTGGCCCCTACGGTGAGCGTGGTCCTGGACGGCTGCCCGTCGACCGCCCGCACCACCGCCCGCGCCGCGCTCGCCCCGTACCTCTCGCCAACCGCCAACTACGCCGGCAGCTGGCTGCGTTCCGGCTTCACGCCCGACGACCTCATCGCTCCCGGCAGCGACCGCCTCGTCGACGCCCTCTTCGCCTGGGGCACCCTCGACCGGATCGCGAACCGCATCGCCCAGCACCTCGCCGCGGGCGCCGACCACATCGCCCTCCAGGTCGTCACCCCCGATGGACACGGCCCCCAGCCGCCCGGCTTCCCCCGCACCGTGTGGCGCACGCTCGCCGAGTCGCTCCTCGTGCGCCCATGACGACGCACCGTCGGCAAGCACCGCTCCCCGATCGGAGACGAGGCGATGTCACCCACAGGAGGTGTAAGTCGGCGGCAGCGGCGTAGTGGACCCCTCCCGGAGCCAGTCTCCCTATGGAGCTCCTGTCAGGGAGATCTACAAAGACTTGGGGGGAAGGACCTCACATGCGTACACGTCAGCGCGCCGTCCTGGCTTCGGCAGCCGCCTTGAGCGGGTTGCTTCTGGCACTGACCCCGGCCGCCTCCGCCACGCCGTTCGAGGCACGGGGAACCACTTCGGTCGCCGACGCGGCCGCCCACTGCGGCTACTACAGCGGAAATGCCACCACCCGGCGTGGTGACCATGGCGACCGTGTCAGGGAGATCCAGTGCGTGATCAACTTGTGGAACGGTGGCTCACCACTGGCCGTTGACGGGAACTTCGGCCCGCGCACGGAGAGCTGGGTGGTGTACTTCCAGGACGTGCGGGGTCTCCAGGTAGATGGCGTCGTCGGTCCGCAGACCTGGGCCTCCCTGCGCGCGGTGTGACGGGCGCTGCCGAATCGAGCCTGTCCGATCAGGCGCTCTTTCCTGACCCGTCGGACAGGCCCTGACAACCGGGCCGGGGGTGGCGACCACCCCTGGCCCTCACTCGGTTTCGGCGGTGGCGTCCGTCGCCGTGGTCGCGGTCGTGCCGGTGGCCGTGGCCGGGGCCGATACGGGGGCCTGGACGCTGCCCTCGGCCGCTGCCGGGCTCTCGCGGCGCTTCCGCGCCAGTTCCGCGGCGAACTTCTCGGACTGCAGCCGCATTTCCGCTTCCGCCTTCAGGTCGAACTGCCGCACCGTGACTCCCCCTTCTGCCGTTTGCCGACAGCGTTCCCGCCACGGCCGCGCCGACCCCGTCGGCGGCACGAAGGAAGCCTCGGCAGTTGCACGCCCGGCCGCTATGCGCCGTCGCGCACGGCCCGGCGCACAGTCAGCGCGCGGAGTCGGCGGCGTACGCGACGAAGTCGGCCCAGGTGGCCGGCGGGAGGTGCAGCCGCGGCCCGTCGGGGTTCTTGGAGTCGCGGATGTGGATGGTGGAGGGGGTGGCGGCGACTTCGATGCATGCGGAGTCGTCGTTGCCGCTGTGGCTGCTCTTGATCCACGTGAGTTTCATGTCTCTCCCCGCAGTTCTTCGATGAAGGCCAGTGACTCCCGTGGGCTGAGAGCCTGGGATCGGATGATCCCATACCGCAGTTCGAGGACCTGGACCTCTTTGGGATGCACCACTACGCGGCTGGTGAGATGCGCTTCCGAATACCCCACCGTCGACCCATCCCTGAGCTTCAGTAGCTGCACGTGGCCCATCATGCCGGCGTGGTCCTCGCGCTCCGTCGGCATCACCTGGATCTCGACATGCCTCAACTTGCCGAGTTCCAGCAGGTGTTCGAGCTGGCGACGCAGCACCATTCTGCCCCCGATGGGTCGCCGCAGGGTCACCTCTTCTTGGACGAATGTCAGCGTGGTGAGCGGTGTCCGGCGGAAGATCTCCTGCCGGGCCATGCGGGCCGCTACGTGGCGCTCAAGGTCGCCCTCGGTGAGCACTGGGCGCCGTACGTCGAACAGCGCGCGCATGTACTCCTCTGTCTGCAACAGTCCGTCCACGTTGTGGTTGCCATAAGCCCCAAGTTCGACGGCCGTGGCCTCCAGCTTTCCCAGGTCCCGTGCCCTCTTCGGGTAGCGGGCTCGCTCCACGTCCTTCTTCATCGCGGAGATCTTGCCGCCCGCGCCAAGTACCTCATCAGCCCTTTCCAGGAATTCGGGGCGGGGAATACGCGCTCCACGCTCGATCTTGTAGATCAGGTTTTCCCCGTAGCCCATCCTCGCCGCGAACTCTGCGGGTCGCAGTCCTGCTCCTTCCCGCCACAGTTTGAGCTGGCGGCCCACCACCTCGACCGCAGGCTGCATCTCATCCGGCCCGTCGGGTTCCCAGGACGCCTCGTCCTTGTCGTCAACGCTCATCTACTCCACCTCCTGGACCGCAGCGGACACCTCGGTACAGCCGGGGACAGTGACCGTACGTATCGGCGATATCACTGTTCAGCGTAAAACGGCCCGACCACGCTGAGTGACATGAATCAGCAAATCGCCGAGCCCGAGCTCCGGTTCAAGGTCCAGCTGTCGGCCACCCGTCGAGGGGCCCGCCTTGCGCGGCTGCTCGCCGTTGAACAACTCCGGGTCTGGGGCGTGCCGTTCGAGCGGCCCGCTCAGGTCGTCGCCGAACTGGCGGCGAACGCCGCCTCGCACGGGCGCGTACGAGGGCGTGACTTCAGGATCGTGCTGTCCTTTGACGCGGACACGCTCCGTGTCGAGCTGGTGGACGCACGCCCGGACCGGATCCCGGTCCAACAGGCCCCGGGTGTAGGTGAGTCGGGGCACGGTCTGATCCTCGTGGACGCGCTCGCCGATCGATGGGGGACCTGGCCTGGGCCTATCCCTTGCAAGACGGTCTGGGCAGAGTTCGACCTGCCGTCATGGGGCTGAAGGCCGGGAACTGGGCTGGCGGTGCCACGGGCCGTAAAAGACCAAATAACCCCAGGTGGAAAGAACCAACCCACCAAACCCCACCGGGGGGCCGCATGTCCGTCACTCGCTCGGGTGATCGAGTGGCGGAGGGCTCGCCTCCGCTCGCCCCGCCGTTGCACTCTCGGTAGTGGAAACACCGCACACCGCAGACATGCGACGGCCCTCGACTGGGACAGGCATCCCGGACCGCGGGCCTGACCGCCAAGGAAGAGAAGGCTTTCTGATGGCTGAGGAAAGCCGACTCGTCGTTAGGGCGGATCGACGTGCACCAAAACCGCAGGTGAAGCAGCCTACACGGGGTGGGAGGTCCCAACTGTCAGTCCTCCCAGGTAGGTTCGGAGGCATGGCAGCAGAAGCGATCACGGAGGCGACTGGCCATTGCCGGTACACCTACCGTCTGCGTCTGACGTCCACGGCCCGCACTGCTCTTGAGGCCGAGTGGGACCGGTTGCGCTGGGTGTGGAATGAGTGCGTCGCCAAGTCCCAGGCCGTGCACGCGCACAACCGGGCGACCGGCGAGAAGGCGACGTGCGGTCCGGTCCAGCTCGCAGCCATGCTGACCGAGGCCCGCGCCCGCATACCATGGCTGCGTGAGGGCGCCTGTGTTCCTCAGCAGCAGTTGATACGCGACTTCGGCAAGTCCCGGGCCAAGGCGCTCAAGGACATCAAGGCCCGGTTGCCGATGCGGCAGCGGGCCGGGATGCCGAAGTACAAGAAGAAACGCGCAGCGCTGCCCACCCTCGAATACACCAAGCGCGGGTTTTGTCTCAGAGACGGGCGGCTGCATCTCGCTGGCGGAACCGTGGTGCGCCCGGTGTGGTCGCGGGAGCTGCCCGAGCCGCCGTCCAGCGTACGCGTGTACCGCGATGCGGTGGGGCACTGGTGGGCGTCGTTCGTTGTCCCGGCCGTAACCGAGTCCCTGCCGGAGACCGGCCGTGTGATCGGTATCGACTGGGGTGTGAAGGAGACCGCGACCACCACGTCCGACGACCACGACCTTCCCCACCCGCAGCACGGAAAGACGGCTGGTCACAAGCTCGTGAAGTACCAGCGGATGATGAGCCGCCGCAGGCCTTCGAAGGGGCAGCCGGGATCGAAGGGCTACCGCGAGGCGAAGCGGCAGACAGCCAAGCTGTACAAGAAGGTCGCGAACCAGCGGCAGGACACCGGCCGCAAGTGGGCCAAGCGCGTCATGCGCGACCACGACGCCATCGCGGTCGAGGATTTCCGCCCGAAGTTCCTCGCCAAGACTTCGATGGCTCGCAAGGCCGCAGACGCCGCCATCAGCGCCACCAAGAAGGTCCTGGTCGAGATGGGCCGCAAGCACGGCCGGACCGTGCACCTGGTACACCCCGCGCACACCACGATGGACTGTGCGCAGTGCGGAGCGAGAACCAAGCACGCACTACCTCTTTCCGAGAGAACGTATGCCTGCACCGCGTGCGGAGCCGTCTCCCCCAGAGACAAAAACAGCGCCCGCGTGATGCTGGTCCGGGCTGGTCTTCAACCCGGCTAGTGCTGATCTTGTAAGACCTGCACCCCCGCCGGTGGGCAGGCGAAGTGAGCTAGGAATCCCCCTCGTTTACGAGTGGGAGGAGTCAAGTGATCGCCACCCGTATCCAGAGCGTGAAGTCCATCGCGACGAGCACGCTGTTCGAGCAGCGCGGCTGGGGGAACAGGCTCAGGCCGCCGTCGAGGATCGACTACCTGGGGGGCTACTTCCACGGGACGCTGGCGGAGCAGGTCTTCGTGGACGCCTTTGTGCGTATCGCGCATCGGAACGACTGGGTCAAGGCCCAGGACCACTGGGAAGTCATCATCAGGGACACGATGAGTACGCAGCAGTTCTCCAAGCTCGACCGGCACGAGTGCCTGCGGCAGGCGCAGGACGCGACGCTCATCCATATGCGGCCGCCGGCGCTGGTCGGGCTGTGTGCGGTGTGCGTCGCCCGGAAGCCGTGAGGGCCGTGCGGTGAGCCGTAGCGGACATGGGTGTGGACGTGGGTGTGGGCGTGGACGCGGGTGTGGGCGTGGACTTCGGGTGTGGGCGTAGTGGAGAGGGTGGCGGTGGCTGATGCAGGCGGAGAGCGCGGTGGAGATCGTCCGGGCCTCACTGGCCCTGGCGTTTCCCACCGCCACGGATGAGGGCCTGACCAGGGCCGCGGAACTGGTGCTGCGCTGGGGTTCCGAAGGGGTGGGGGCCCAGCTGGAGCCGGATCTGGCGGAGCGGATGCTGCTCGACCTGATGGCGGTCGCGGGCCAGGAGCCGCGCGAGTTCGAAGCCGCCCGGGCGCCGCGTACCCGTCTCACCTACGTCGAGCCGGCGTCGAGCCGCGCGTGGAGCCGTACGGCCGAGACGCGGGGAGACGGGCTGCCGTTCATTCCCCGGCCTCCCGAGCGTCCGGGGCGGGGCCGGTTCCGCGGCGGGCGGGGCCGGACCGGGGACGGCTGAGCGTAGGGGAGCCGTAGAGGAGCCGAACCGCAGGATCGTTGTCAGTGGCGTCCGCTTCAATGCCTGCCATGAACGAGCAGAACGGCCGGGGCGTGCCGTACGAACTTGATGAGCTCCTTGCGGTCGTCCATCGGCTGGCCTGGACGGGTACGGGCGATCTGCAGTGTGAGGAGGCAGGGCACCCGGCGGAACACGTGTGTCTGTGGGCGCCTTCGGACGGGGCCGGCTTCGCCGACCTCCACGAGGCCCTCAGTGGACGTTACGGGCAGCCGCGCAACCTCGCGATGGACGGGTACGCCGACCCGACCGTGACCCGGCGAACGGGGCGGGGGCTCCTGGCTCCCTTCGGCGAGCGGCTCGTCGAGATGCGTGCGTGGGCGCACGGGGGCCGGTGGATCGGCTGCGGTACCGCCCGTTTCGACGACGGCATACGGCCCGTGGTGCTCGTCGCGGAAGGACGGGAACCGGCAGCGGAAGTGCCGGACGGAGCGTCCTGGGTGGACGGGGTCGTCGCCGTTACGGGGTGGGACGTCACCAGCGCGCGCACGGTCGACTGGGCCGAGACCGAGGAACGGCTCGGAACGGCTCTTCCCAGCGACTACAAACGCCTCGTCGAACTGTTCGGGGACGGCGCCTTCGACGACTACCTCCAGATCCACATACCCGGCGCCTGCTTCCAGAGCGCCGACATCGTCCGGCACACCGAGTGGTTGAGCGAGTGGGCGAGCGCAAGCAAGAGCGGTCTGTGGGAGCCGTATGAGCTGTACCCGACCCCTGGCGGGCTGCTGCAGTGGGCGAGCACCGAGCAGGCCGACCAGTTCTACTGGCTGACCGAAGGAGTCGACCCTGACAGATGGCCCATCCTGATCACGGAGGACATCCCTGATTCCTGGGTGCGTTTCGACGGTACGACCAGCGAGTTCATCTACCGCATGCTCACCGACCGGCAGCACCCGTTCTCCACGGCCCGCTACTTCGACAGCCACTGGTTCGCGAGTTACGGGAGTGACGAGAGCGAAGGCTAGGGGCGTGCCCCTCGGAGGGCGAGGTGCGACCGTGAGGAAGAGGAAAAGGGATTGCCACGGGGGCATGGCTCACGTTGGCTGGGCGGCATGGCTGAACTGCGTACCGATCGACTCGTCCTGCGCCGTTGGCGTGACTCCGATCTCGAACCGTGGGCGGCGATGAATGCCGATCCCGAGGTGCGGGAGCACTTGGGCGACCTGCTCACCCGCGAACAGAGCGATGCCTCCGTGGCGCGGTTCCAGGCCGAGTTCGACCAGCGCGGCTACGGGTGGTGGGCGGTCGAGGTGCAGACCACGGGCGAGTTCATCGGCTTCGCCGGTCTGGACGACGTGGACGAGGACATGCCGTTCACAGGAGTGGAGATCGGCTGGCGGCTCGCCCGCCCGGCCTGGGGTCAGGGCTACGCCACCGAGGCCGCGCTGACGGTCCTGGCCCATGGCTTCGACGATCTTGAGCTGCCCGAGATCGTCGCTGTCACGACGGCCACCAACCATCGTTCGCAGGCGGTGATGCGCCGGATCGGCATGACCCGGGACCCGGCCGACGACTTCGACGACCTCTCCGAGCCCGAAGGGCCACTGCGCCCGAACGTGCTGTACCGCATCGCCCGCGGTGCGAGGAGCTGACGCGCTCCGCTCCTCGGGCCCCGTTTCCCCGGGGCGGGTGCCTACCCGCTCCGGTGGGTCAGCAGTCGTCCCACCGCCTCTTCCAACTGCGCGATGCGGTCGGCCAGGTCGGACGCCGCGTCCCGTTCCGGCTCGCCGCCGTGTGCCTCGCCCCGGTCCGTCTCGTCGCCGCCGGCCTCCGGCCCCGACTCACGGCCCGCCCGGTCCCGCAGGAGGAATTCGAGCTGGGCGAGCTGGGCGGCGACCTCCGCCAGGCGGGTGGCCTCGGAGGAGGGGGTGGCGGCCGCGGGCTGCTCGCCCGGCTCCTCGGTCGCGTGGCCCTGCGGTGCGCGGGATGCCTCCAGGGCTTCCGGGGCCTCCGCCGGCGGGCCGCCGGGGCGGCCGCCGTCCGAGGTCAGCAGCCGCTTCAACTGCTCTGCCTGGGCGGCCAGTTGGCGGTTCTTGCGGTGCAGTTCGAGGAAGACGTTCACCTTTGTCCGCAGCAGCCATGGATCGAAGGGCTTGATGAGGAAGTCGGCGGCGCCGACCGTGTAGCCGCGGTAGGCGTAGTTGGGGTCGACCGAGGCGCCGGTCAGCAGGATGATCGGCACGTCCTTCGTCTGGTCCAGCCCTTTGATGTTGGCCGCCGTCTCGAAGCCGTTCATGCCCGGCATCAGGACGTCGATGAGCACCACGGCGAACTCCTCGCGGAGCATCGCCTTGAGGGCTTCCTCGCCGGACCGGGCGCGGACGACCTTCTGGGTGAGGGAGCCGAGGACCGCCTCCAGCGCGACCAGGTTCTCCTCCATGTCGTCGACGATGAGGATGCTCGGTGCGGTGTCCGGTGTCGTCGTCATGACCGCTGCCCCGCCGTTCCCCGGTCGTCGCCCCGGTCGTCCTCGTCCGCGCCCTTGCCGGGACCGGCCTCGGCGGAGGCGGTGGGGTCGGGGTTCGGTCGCGGGGTGCAGTTCTCCGGATCCAGGAGCGTGCAGATCTCGGACAGCAGGCGGTCCACGTCGACCGGTTTGGGGATGTAGTCGTTGGCCCCGCTGTCGATCGCCTTCTCCCGGTCGCCCGGCATGGCCTTCGCGGTGAGGGCGATGATCGGCAGGTCCGCGAAACGGGGGGCCTGTCGGATCGCCTTGATCATCTCGTAACCGTCCATTTCGGGCATCATGATGTCCATCAGCACCAGCGACACGTCCGGTGTCCGGTCCAGGACCTCCAGGCCCTCGCGGCCGTTCTCGGCGTACTTCACGCGGATGCCGACCCGGCCCAGTACATGCGTGAGCGCGAAGACATTGCGGATGTCGTCGTCGACGATGAGGATCCGGCGGTTGGCCAGCACCTCGCCGGGGCGCCCGCTGAGCCAGTCCTTGAGGCGGGTGGTCTCGGGCCAGGTGACATCGCCGCCGTCGTCGGTGCGGGGCTCCGCATGGGGCGCGGGTTCGTGCGCGCGCACCTCCTCGGTGGCGAAGACGTCGCCCTGTGACGAGCCCTGGTCCGGCCGGGGCCGGGTCACGGGCGTGGGCCGGGTGGTGAGCTGTTCGGCGAGGACGGGGCGGGGCGGGGCGGCGGGGCCGTCGCCGAGGGTGGGGAGCGGGGCGGTGTAGCGGGCGGGCACGTACAGGGTGAAGGTCGAGCCGACGTCGGGCTCGCTCTCGGCGGTGATCCGTCCACCGAGCAGCGCCGCCATGTCGCGGCTGATGGACAGGCCGAGGCCGGTGCCGCCGTACTTGCGGTTGGTGGTGCCCTCGGACTGCTGGAACGCCTCGAAGATGTCGTCGAGTTTCTCGGCCGGGATGCCGATTCCGGTGTCCTTGACGGAGAAGGCGAGGACGTCGTCGGCGCTGCGCAGGGGTTCCTCCTCGAACTCGCTTGCCGGTACGCGTCGGACGCGGAGTTCCACGCCGCCGGAGGAGGTGAACTTGACGGCGTTGGACAGCAGGTTGCGCAGGATCTGCTGCAGGCGCTGTTCGTCGGAGAACAGCTCCTCGGGGACGTCGTCGCCGACCTGGACGTCGAAGGTGAGGCCGCGGTCGACGGTGAGCGGTTTGAAGGTCGCCCGGACGTAGTCGAGGAGTTTGACGAGGGGGAGCGGCTTGGGATGGACGTCCATCCTGCCCGCCTCGATCTTCGACAGGTCGAGGATGTCGTTGATCAGCTGGAGCAGGTCGGAGCCGGCGCGGTGGATGGTGACGGCGAACTCCACCTCCTGCGCGTTGAGCCGGCCCTCGGGGTTGTCGGCGAGGAGCCGGGAGAGCACCAGCAGGGAGTTCAGCGGGGTGCGCAGCTCGTGCGACATGTTCGCCAGGAATTCGGACTTGTACTGGGACGACGTCGCCAGCAGCGCGGCCTTCTCCTCCAGCTCGGCGTTGGTCAGCTGCAGCTCGTCGGAGCGCTGGCGCAGCTCGGCGGTCAGTCGCTGGGACTCCGAAAGGAGCGACTCGGTACGGGCGTTGGCGATGATGGTGTTGATCGAGACGCCGATGGTGTTCACGAACTGGTCGATGAAGGCCAGGTGCACATCGCTGAAGCGGCTGAAGGAAGCCAGCTCGATGACGCCCAGTACCTGGTCCTCGAAGAGGACCGGCAGGACGACGATGTTGGCGGGGGCGGCGGCGCCGAGGCCGGAGCTGATGGTGATGTAGTCGGGCGGTACGGCGTCGACGACGATGCGCTTCTTCTCCATGGCGGCCTGGGTGACCAGGCCCCAGCCGGGGGAGCCCATGCGCAGCCGCGGCAGCCGGCGGTGGGCTTCGGGCTGGCCGGTGCCGTAGCCGGCGATGAGTTCGAGCCCCTCACCCGGCTCCGCGCCCGCCTCGGCCAGGAAGAACGCGCCGAACTGCGCGTTCACCAGAGGGGTCAGCTCGCGCAGGATCAGATCGGCGACCTCGACCAGGTCGCGGTGGCCCTGCATCAGGCTGGCGATACGGGCCAGGTTGGACTCCAGCCAGTCCTTGGCGCGGGTGGTCTCACGGAGGTTGGAGACCATCAGGTTGATGTTGTTCTTCAGCGCGGCGACCTCGCCCTGGGCCTCCACGGAGATCGAGCCGGACATATCGCCCTGGGTGACCGCGCTGGCCACCTCGGCGATCGCGCGGACCTGTGTCGTCAGGTTGAGCGCCAGGTCGTTGACGCTGGTGGTCAGGCGCTTCCAGGTGCCGTAGACGCCCTCGACCCGGGCCTGGCCGCCCAGTTGGCCCTCGCTGCCGACCTCGCGGGCCACTCGGGTGACCTCGGAGGAGAAGGAGGAGAGGGTGTCGACCATCGTGTTGATGGTCGTCTTCAGTTCCAGGATCTCGCCGCGGGCGTCGACGTCGATCTTCTTGGACAGATCGCCCTTGGCGACGGCGGTGGCGACCTGGGCGAGGTTGCGGACCTGGGACGTCAGGTTGTCGGCCATGGAGTTGACGTTGTCGGTGAGGTTCTTCCAGACGCCGGACACGCCGTGGACCTGGGCACGGCCGCCGAGCCGGCCCTCGGTGCCGACCTCGCGGGCGACGCGGGTGACCTCGTCGGCGAACGCCCGCAGCTGCAGGACCATCGTGTTGACGGTCTCCTTCAGCTCCAGGATCTCGCCGCGGGCGTCGACGTCGATCTTCTTCGACAGGTCGCCGTTGGCGACGGCGGTGGTGACCTGGGCGATGTTGCGGACCTGGGAGGTCAGGTTCAGCGCCATGGAGTTGACGTTGTCGGTGAGTTCCTTCCAGACCCCGGAGACCCCCCTGACCTGCGCCTGACCGCCCAGGTTGCCTTCGGTGCCGACCTCGCGGGCGACGCGGGTGACCTCGTCGGCGAAGGCGGAGAGCTGGTCGACCATGGTGTTGATCGTGGTCTTGAGTTCCAGGATCTCGCCCTTGGCCTCGACGGTGATCGTCTTGCCGAGGTCGCCCTCGGCGACGGCGGTGGCGACCTGGGCGATGTTGCGGACCTGGGTGGTCAGGTTGTCGGCCATGAAGTTGACGCTCTCGGTGAGGTCCTTCCAG
>NZ_JBVIRA010000004.1:130837-191987 GCF_055576575.1 Streptomyces sp. NPDC033270 | reverse complement strand
AGACCCCGGATACGCCCCTGACCTGGGCACGGCCGCCGAGCTGGCCTTCGGTGCCGACCTCGCGGGCGACGCGGGTGACCTCGTCGGCGAAGGCGGAGAGCTGGTCGACCATCGTGTTGATCGTCGACTTCAGTTCGAGGATCTCGCCGCGGGCGTCCACAGTGATCTTCTGGCTCAGATCGCCGTTGGCCACCGCCGTGGTGACCTGCGCGATGTTGCGGACCTGCCAGGTCAGGTTGGACGCCATGAAGTTGACGTTGTCGGTGAGGTCCTTCCAGACCCCGGATACGCCCCTGACCTGGGCACGGCCGCCGAGCTGGCCTTCGGTGCCGACCTCGCGGGCGACGCGGGTGACCTCGTCGGCGAAGGCGCGCAGCTGGTCGACCATCTTGTTGACGGTCATCTTCAGCTCCAGCAGCTCGCCGGTGGCCTCGACCGTCACCTGCTGGGTCAGATCGCCGCGCGCCACCGCCGTGGTGACCACGGCGATGTCGCGCACCTGCGCCGTCAGCCGCGACGCCATGGTGTTGACCGCCTCGGTCACATGCAGCCAGTCGCCGGAGAGCCCCTGGACCTTGGCGCGGCCGCCCAGCCGGCCCTCGGTGCCGACCTCGCGGGCGACGCGGGTGACCTCGCCGGTGAACAGCGAGAGCTGGTCGACCATGCGGTTCACTCCGCTGCCCAGGCGGCGCAGATCGCCGTGCAGCCGGCGGTTGCCGTCGTGCAGGTCGACGTGCTGGGTCAGATCGCCGTCGGCCACCGCGTCCAGCACCCGGGTGGCCTTGGCGAGCGGCACGACCAGCGCTTCGAGGACGGTGTTGGCCGCTTCGATGTTCGTCGTCCAGGTCCCCTGCCCCGGGCTCGCGGAGATCCGCTCGTCCAGCCGGCCCTGGCGGAGGATCTCGCCGCGTACGCGCTGCAGCTCGGAGGCCAGATGGACGTTGCGGGCGACGATCTGGTGGAAGACGCCGACCATGTCGGCCAGCACACCGTCCGGCGTGCCGCCGTCCGGGAAGCTCTCCACGCGGGTGGTGAAGTCCCCGTCACGCAGGGCGTTCATCGCCGCGAGCAGCGGCCGTAGCTCGCTGGTGCGCACCCACTGCCCGCCCCCGTCGGACCGGTCCGCGGCGGGCGGCGTGGCGGGCGGCGACGGCGCGGTCGGCCGCGACGACACGGAGCGCCCGGCGGGCGCGGAGGTGGATTCGGGTGGGGGCGGGTCGAGAGCCATGGCGCACCATCCCCCGGTGGTCGTTGTGGAGAGGTCCTATTCCTGCAGAATGATCAATTTGGGCGGATATGACATAGTATAAAGCGCCCGTAATTAGTTTTTCCCGGCACACTCAGGGGGCACAGTGGCAGCGCTGTCCTCCCCGTACACGACGGAATCCGTGTCCCGGAAAGGACTGCCGGCCAATCAGCTCGCGGCCTCCGGAGCACGGAAATTCGTGCGCGCGCTGCTGACCGAACGGGCGGGCGCACCGCCCGCCACGGCGGGCCCCGGCGCCGCGGCGATCAGCTCGGAGCTCATCCACACCGCGGTACTGCTCACCAGCGAGCTGGTCACCAACGCCGTGATGTACGCCGGCACGGACATCGACGTCACCTGCCGCCTGGAACACGGCCCGCCGCCCGACGCCGAGACGGGGGCCGGCCGGGCGAAGGTGGGCGTGGTGGTGGAGGTCTCCGACCGCCACCCGGCCCGGGGCGTACGCGGTGGAGTCGACGCCCGGACCGACGAGCCGGGCTACGGCCTCCAGCTGGTCGGCGCGCTGGCGGAGTCCTGGGGGGTGACCTACCGCAAGTCGGTCAAGACGGTCTGGTTCCGGCTGGAGGCGACCGAGGGGGAGCCGGCACTCGTCGGCACCGCGCCCGAGCCGCGCGGCGCCGAGCCCCCGGTCCGTCTGGCCCACCCCGTCGGCCAGCGCGGTCATCTGCGCGGCCACCCCGCCGAGTGGGCCGACCGCGGCGGCCCGTCCTTCCTGGCCGAGACCAGCGAGCTGCTGGCCGGGCAGCTCGACCAGGACATGGTCACCGCGCTCGCCGCCCAGCTGCTGGTGCCCCGGCTCGCCGACTGGTGCGCCGTCTGGCTGAGCGTCGAGGGCGGCGGAATGCAGCTCTCCCGCGTCTGGCACGTCGACGAGCGGCGGATCAATCCGCTCCGCGCCGACCTGGAGAGCGAACCGCCCGTCGACATGGTCCGTACCGCCGGCACTCCCTGGCCCTGGCCGGAATGCGCCGGCGCGGCCCCTTCGGGCGGCTCCGCGCTCGCCTTCCCCCTGGTCGCCCGGGACACCGACCTGGGCGTGCTGCTGCTCGGCCGGTCCGGGCACCTGCAGATGACCGACACCGTGGTGCGGATGGTCGAGGACGTGGCGCGCCGGGTGGCGCAGGCGGTGTACACCGCCCGCCAGTACACCCGGCAGACCACGATCAGCCTGGCGCTCCAGCGCCGGCAGCTGCCCGCGTCGCTGGCCAGCATCGTGGGCGTGGACACCGCGATCGTCTACGAGCCGCACGGCGAGGGCCAGACCGTCGGCGGCGACTTCTACGACGTCTTCCCGATGGGCGACCGCCGCTGGTGCTTCCTGCTCGGCGACGTACAGGGCAAGGACCCGGAGGCGATGTCCGTCACCGGACTGGCCCGGCACCTCGTACGGCTGCTGGCGCGCGAGGGTCATGGCGTCGAATCGGTACTCGGACGACTGAATCTGGCCATGGCGGAGGAGAGCGCCGAGGCGGTGGAGCTCGGCGGTGAGCAGGCCACCTCCCGCTTTCTGAGCCTGCTGTACGGCGAGCTGGAGGTCGACCCCGGCGTGCCCGGAGCGCGCTGCACGGTCGCCAGCGCCGGCCATCCGCCGCCGCTGCACATGTTCCTCGACGGCGCCGTCGAGCCGGCCTCCGAGCCCCAGATGCTCCTGGGCATCGACGAGGGCACCGAGTACCAGGCCAGCTCCTTCGACCTCGCCCCCGGCGAGACCCTGCTCTGCGTCACCGACGGCGTCACCGAACGCCGGTGCGGCAACTGGCAGTTGGACGACAACGACGGTCTGATCGAGGTTCTGAAGGACGGCGTGGGCCTGGGAGCCAAGGCGCTGGCCGAGCACGTCCGGCGCGCGGCGCACGACTTCGGCACCGGCCCGGTCGAGGACGATCTGTCGGTGCTGGTCCTCCAGGCGCTGCCGCCGACGGTCGAGCCGCGGCCGTGAACGGAGAGCTGCCGGCCGGGCCCGGTTGTGCCCGTTCTCGCTGATCAGCGGGCGCCCGCGGGCCCGTACACGGTGTCGAGAGCTGGCAAGAAACACACCCCCGGGGGCGTGACATACCGCCCGGTATGCGTTGACAATCGCAGCACCACTACCCGCCCGTAACAAAGCGGAGGCACCCGGTGCTGAGCACGATGCAGGACGTACCGCTCACCGTCTCGCGAATCCTGGACCACGGTTCGACGGTCCACGGTGAGTCGCAGGTCATCACCTGGACCGACGGTGAACCGCACCGGCGCACCTTCGCCGAGATCGGCCGCCGGGCCGCGCAGCTGGCCCATGCGCTGCGCGACGAGCTGTCGGTGGCCGACGACGAACGGGTCGGCACCCTCATGTGGAACAACGCCGAGCACATGGAGGCCTACCTCTCCATCCCCTCCATGGGCGCGGTACTGCACACCCTCAACCTGCGTCTGCCCGCCGAGCAGCTGGTGTGGATCATCAACCACGCCCAGGACCGGGTCGTGCTCGTCAACGGGAGCCTGCTGCCCCTGCTGGCACCGCTGCTGGCCCAGCTGCCCAGGGTCGAGCACATCGTCGTCGTCGGCGCGGGCGACACCTCCGTCCTCGACGGCGCGCGGGCCCGGGTGCACGACTACGAGGAGCTGCTCGCGGGGCGGCCGGAGACCTACGACTGGCCGGAGACCGACGAGCGGGCGGCCGCCGCGCTGTGCTACACCTCCGGGACCACCGGCGACCCCAAGGGCGTGCTCTACAGCCACCGTTCGCTGTATCTGCACTCGATGCAGGTCAACTCCGCCGAGGCGTTCGCGCTGACCTCCCGCGACATCACCCTGCCGGTCGTGCCGATGTTCCACGTCAACGCCTGGGGGCTGCCGCACGCCGCGTTCATGGCCGGTGCCTCGCTGCTGATGCCGGACCGCTTCCTGCAGCCCGCACCGCTCGCCGAGATGATCGAGACCGTACGGCCCACGGTCGGCGCCGCCGTCCCCACCATCTGGCAGGGCCTGCTCGGCGAACTGGACGCCACACGGCGGGACGTGGCCTGTCTGCGGACGGTCGTCATCGGCGGCTCGGCCTGCCCGCCGGCCCTGATGCGGGGCTTCGAGGAGCGGCACGGCATCCGCGTCGTCCACGCCTGGGGCATGACCGAGACCTCTCCGCTGGGCTCCGTCGCGCACCCGCCGGCCGGGGTGAGCGGCGAGGACGAGTGGGGCTACCGCGCCACCCAGGGCCGCTTCCCGGCGTCCGTGGAAGCCCGGCTGATCGGGCCCGGCGGCGAGCGGCTGCCGCACGACGGCGCGTCGGCCGGCGAGCTGGAGGTCCGCGGACCGTGGATCGCGGGCGCGTACTACGGCGGCGCACAGGGCGGAGCGCTGCGCCCCGAGGACAAGTTCAGCCCCGACGGCTGGCTGCGCACCGGCGACGTCGGCACCATCACCCCGAACGGCTATCTGACCCTGACCGACCGCGCCAAGGACGTCATCAAGTCCGGCGGTGAGTGGATCTCCTCCGTCGAGCTGGAGAACCACCTGATGGCGCACCCGCATGTCGCCGAGGCCGCGGTGGTCGCCGTACCCGACGACAAGTGGGGCGAGCGGCCGCTGGCGACCGTGGTGCTCACCCAGGGCGCGACCATCGGGTACGAGGAGCTGAAGGCGTTCCTCGGCGAACGGATCGCCCGCTGGCAGCTGCCCGAGCGGTGGGCGCTGATCCCGGCGGTGCCCAAGACGAGCGTGGGCAAGTTCGACAAGAAGGTGCTGCGCCGGCAGTACGCGGACGGGGAGCTGGACGTCACGCTGCTGGCCTGAGCGGGGCGGGGAGGCGAGGCCGGGAGTCCGCGGTGCGGGCGCCCGGCCTCGTACCGCTCGCCGCCGGGTCGGACCCTCAGTTCGTACCGATCTTGGCCAGCAGGTCGACGATCCGGGCCTGCACCTCGGCGCTCGTCGAGCGCTCCGCGAGGAAGAGCACCGTCTCCCCGGCCGCCAGCCGCGGCAGCTGCGCCGGGTCCATGTCGGCGGAGGTGTAGACGACCAGCGGCGTGTGGTCGAGCAGGCCGTTGGCACGCAGCCAGTCGACGATGCCGGCCCGCCGTCGGCGCACCTGCATCAGGTCCATGACGACGAGATTCGGCCGCATCTGCGTCGCCAGGGTGACCGCGTCGCTGTCCGCCCCGGCTCGTGCGACCTGCATCCTGCGCCGCTCCAGCGAAGCGGTCAGCGCGCCCGCGATGGCGTCGTTCTGCTCGATCAGCAGCACCCGCGGCGGGTGCTGCTCGCTGTCCCGCGGCGCCAGCGCCTTGAGGAGCACGGCCGGGTCGGCGCCGTACGCCGCCTCCCGGGTGGCCTGCCCCAGACCGGCCGTCACCAGGACCGGGACCTCGGCCGCGCCCGCCGCCTGGCGCAGCGACTGCAGCGCGGTGCGGGTGATCGGCCCGGTCAGCGGGTCGACGAAGAGCGCCGCCGGATACGCCGCGATCTGCGCGTCCACCTCCTCGCGGGAGTTGACGATCACCGGGCGGTAGCCGCGGTCGCTGAGCGCCTGCTGGGTGGCGACGTCCGGCGCCGGCCAGACCAGCAGTCGACGCGGATTGTCGAGCGGCTCGGGCGGCAACTCGTCATCCATCGGCAGCGGTTGACGGTCCACCACCTCTATCGCGCCGTTCGGGCCGTCCAGCGGCTCGGGGCCCTCGCTGCCCTCGTCGGGCGCGGAGATCGCAAAGGCGCGGCCTTCGCTGGCGTCCATCAGATGCGGCTGCGGCTGGGCCGGCTGCTTGGGCTGCGCGGGGACCGGGCTCCGGTCCGGCTGCTTGCCCTGCTGCGGCTGCGGTGCGCCCGGGTGCGGGCGCGCCCCGTCCGCCGCGGAGTCGGCCGCGAGGGCGCGCTCGCCGTCCTGCGGGGGCGCGGCGAGCTTACGGCGGCGGCCCGAACCGGCGGACGTCCCACCGGGCGGTGTGCTGCCGGGCGGCGCCGGCGGACGCTGCTGGTCGGCGATCTGCTGGGCGAAGGGCACGCCCTGCCCGAGCGTGCGCACGCTGAACGCCCGGGAGTGCCCCGGCTGCCCGTCGTCCTCGGCGGCGGGCGGCAGCGGTTGGCGGTGCGCCGGCGCGGGGGCGTGTCCCGCAGCCTCCTCGGCGGGGCTGGGACGGCCACGGCGGCGGCCGGTGGGCGCGGGGGCAGCCGGGTCCTGAGGCGTCTGGGGCGCGCCGCCGTTCGGGGCCGGGGCGGTACCGGGCGCCCGGAGCGCGTCGTTGCCCGCCACCGGGCCCATCCCGGGCGCCATGCCGGTTCCCGTCCCGGTCGCCGACGCCGGATCCGTCGCCCCGGCCGGCTCGACGGGCTCGGTGCCCCCGGCCGGGCCGGCGGCCTCGGTCGACTGCGCCACCAGCCCTTCGGGGCCGGCCACGAACGTGCCGGACGACTCGGCGTCGGCCATCGCGGCCGCCGCGCGCTCCTCGGCGGCGGCGCGCCGGGCCCGCCGCCGACCGGTCGGCTCGGACTCCGCCGCACCCTGCGGCGCACCGGGGCCGGCGGCCGCCTCCAGCTCGTATGCGGACTGCTGAGCGGGCGCCGTCGGCTCCGGGCCACCGGCCACCGGGCGGCGGGCACGACGGCGGCCCGTCCCGGCGCCGTCCTGCGCGGGCACCTGCTCGGCGGCCGCGGGAAGTGCGGGCAGCGCGGACTGCGCCGGCTGCGGGGTCTGGTCCGCCGCGGCGGGCGGCAGCGCGAAGGCCGTGCGCGCACCGGCCGACTGCTGGGCGCCGGCCGCCGCGGCCGCCTGCACCCGCTCGCCCTGCGCGGTGCGCTCGGGCGCCTCGGCCAGCGCCCGGCGCGCCCGCCGGCCGCTCGGCTGGACGGGGCCCAGCCCCTGCGGCTGCGCCTGGCCGGGCACCTGCGGCGGAACCGGAGCGGAGGCCTGACCGGGAGCCGGGGCCTGTCCCGGAACGACGGCCCGGCCCGGCACCTGCGGACGGGCGGGAACGGGCACCGGCGCCGAGGGAGCGGCACCGGCCGCGGTACGTGCCGGCGCGCCTGCCGCGGGCTCCTGAGGGCCGGCGGCCTGCTGCCCGGGCGCCTGGCCCGCGCCGGCCGGCAGCGCGGGCAGCCCGCCGCCCTCCGGCGCGTCCTGCCGGGCCCGCCGCCGGCCGGTGGGCGGTACGGCCTCGGCCCCCGCCATACCCGGCGGCAGCCCCGTACCGTCCGTGCCCGCCTGCGGGCCGGCCACCGCCGCGCCGCCGTCCTGCGGACGCGCCTTTGGGCCGCCGTCCCGCCGCGCGCCCTCGCCCGCCGCACCACCCGGAACACCGGCACCCTGCGTACCGCCGGCCACCGGACCGTTGCCCACCCCCGCAGCCGGTGCGCCCGCGGCTGCGTTCACTGAGTTCTCTGCGTTCTGTTCCGCGCCCGCGCCCGCGCGCCGGGCCCGCCGACGACCGGTCGGCTGCGCGAGGGGCTCACCGGCCCCGCCCGTGGCACCGTCACCCTGCGCCCGGCCCTCGGCGCCCGCGCCCTGGCCCCCGGGCACCTGGCCACCGTCCGCCGCATCGCCCTGCGTGCCGCGCGCACGGGCCGCCGGAACCGGCATCACCGTCGTCTCGTTGCCGACCGGCCCGTCCGCCCGGTCCACGCCGGCCGTCGCCGTGCCGTCCGCCGACACCGGCAGCTCCAGCACATACGCGCTGCCGCCCGCACCGGGCCCACCGCCCTGCGCCCCCGGCACCTCGTGTGTCTGCATCAGCCCGCCGTGCTGCCGCACGATCCCGCGCACGATCGGCTCATGGACCGGGTCACCGCCGTCGAACGGCCCGCGCACCTCGATCCGTACGACATCGCCGCGCTTGGCCGCCGCCACCACGATCGTCGAGTCGCCGGGGATCGCCCCCATGCGCCCGCCCGCGCCGGGCCCGGCCTCACCGACCGGCATCCGGCCCGTGGAGTCCACCCCCGCGACATCCGCGATCAGGTGCGACAGCGCCTGCGCGATCCGCTCCGGGTCCACCACCGCCTCTATCGGCGGCGCATGCACCGCGAACTGCGCCCGGCCCGGCCCGATCAGCTCGACCGCGCCCTCCACACCCGCGGCGACCACCGCGTCCAGCGACACCTTGGTGCGGTTGAGCTTCTCCTTGCCCGAGTCCAGCCGCTGGTAGCTCAGCACGTTGTCCACCAGCGTCGTCATCCGGGCGTGACCGGCCGCGAGGTGGTGCAGGATCTGGTTCGCCTCGGGCCACAGCTGGCCGGCCGGATCGGACGCGAGCGTGCCCAGCTCGCCCTTGAGCTCCTCCAGCGGCCCGCGCAGCGCCTGGTCGAGTACGGCGAGCAGCTGGGCGTGCCGGGCCGCCAGCGAGTCGAGGGCGCGCCGGTCGGTGAAGGTCATCACCGCGCCGACCAGCTGATCGCCGTCCCGCACCGGCGCCGTCGTCAGATCGACGGCCACCGCGCGCCCGTCCTTCGCCCACAGCGCCTGACCGCGCACCCGGTGCTTGCGCCCGGACTTGAGCGTGTCGGCCAGCGGCGTGTCCTCCCACGGCAGCGCACTGCCGTCCGCCCGCGAGTGGTGAATGAGCGGGTGCAGCTCCTTCCCGCCCAGCTCACTCGCCCGATAGCCGAGGATCTGCGCGGCAGACGGATTGACGAGGACGACCTTCCCCTCCGCGTCGACCCCGACCACGCCCTCGGCCGCGGCCCGCAGGATCATCTCGGTCTGCCGCTGCTGGCGGGCCAGCTCGGTCTCGGTGTCCAGCGTGCCGGTGAGATCCCGTACGACCAGCATCAGCAGCTCGTCGCCCGTGTAGCCGTTGCGGTGATCGGCGTACGCGGCCTCGAAGGCGCTCTCGTACGGGGTCCGCCCGTCCTCCAGGTTGGCGCTGGTCACCTCGACCAGCAGCTCCGTGCCGTCGGTACGCCGCGCGACCATCCGCGTCGGCTTCGTCCGCGGCCCTTCGATCTCCTCGTCCCGGCGCCGCATGGAACCCGGGATGCGCTTGGAGTCGAAGGACGGCAGCAGATCGAGCAGCCCGCGCCCCACCAGGGCCGTACCGGGTGCCTCGAAGGTCTCCAGGGCGATGGTGTTGGCGTTGACGACCGTGCCGTTGCAGTTGACGAGCAACAGCGCGTCGGGGAGGGCGTCGAGTATGGCTGCGAGGCGAGCAGCGCCTCGGGATGGCCTGCTGCTCACGAGACGCTTCCCTCCTGTTACCGCACCGTGCCGACCCACCGTGGCGGATCGCTGGGATGGAGTCTACGGGCACTTGCCCGCGAAGCGGAGGCGGATGACGAGGAGGTAATGGCACGGCCGTGGGCGACTCACCGCACGCCCGACATGTGCCCCTCGTCCTGACCTGGCGCGCTACTGCGGCACGAAACAGGTCACAAAGTGGTCCGGGGGAGCAGAGGTTCGAAGCGGCTCCAGCGGCTGATCTCACATCCGTCGGTGCGCTTGAAGTCGGCGTCGACCGGACGCCCCGCCCAGGTTCCGGACACATGCGCGGTGGCCGGACCGCCGTACATCATCGTGCACTGCGCGCTCTGCGGAACGGGCGCGAACGGGTCTTTGCCCCACTTCGTCATCTCGTCCAGCTTGTCGCAGGCGCGCCTGGCGTCGAGGTGGCTGCCGCGGCCGGGGTGGCAGTACAGCTCGAAGGTGCCGTCGGTACGGACCGAGCCGGAGCCGTGGACGGTGACGGTGAGGTGGTCACTGGGCGCGCGATGGCGGCCCGCGCCGTGAACGGGACCCCGTCGCTTGACGATCCCCTGCTGCCCGTGCCGTCCAAGGTGCCCATGCTGTCCGTGCTGATCGACAACGCCGAGGTCGCCGATGCCGTCCGCGATGCGGGTGATGTCAGCGACGTTGGTGATGTTGTTGATGCTGCCGATTCCGGTGCCGTTGGTGATGTCGACGGGCGTCGGGTGGCCATCGTGCCCGCGGTGGCTCGCACCGCTCGCGCCGCCACCGGACCGGTGGTGCGGCAGCGGGATCGGGGCGGCCGACGCGGCGGACGACGCCAGGGCCAGTGCGGCGGTGGCGGCGGTGGCGGCCGCGGCGATGAGGGAGGGGGTCCGGCGGTGCGGCATCACAGGCTCCAGAGAGGCGAGTGCGGGGCGGTACGCGGTACGTACGCGCCGGGGGCGCACGACACGCGTGTCGCCACGGCCCCCACACTCCTAACGCGCCGCCGCCCCCGACGTTGCGCTGCAGGAACGTCTTTGCCGGGTGGCCCGCGCGCCTAGTACCGTAGGGGGCGATTGGTGACAGCCCTTGGAGCTGTGCCATCATCTGGACACACCACAGCGTGCGTGCGCGCATGTGGGGTGTGTGGAGGCGTCGCCTAGTCCGGTCTATGGCGCCGCACTGCTAATGCGGTTTGGGGCTTACCCCCCATCGAGGGTTCAAATCCCTCCGCCTCCGCTCTTCTTCGCTCAGGCCCCGGTCACTCCGACCGGGGCCTGAGCGCTTTTGCGTACGGGGGCGGGCGCGATGCCCGGGTGCGCGAGCGGGACGGGCTGGGTGGGCGCGATGCCCGGGTGCGCGAGCGGAGCGGGCCGGGCGGGCGCGCGAGGGGGGCGGGGCGGGTGCGGGGCACGGCGGGCACGGGGCCGACATCCCGCGCCGCACCACATGATCACCGTCGCCTGACACCGACACCCCGGACCGGCACCCCGGACCGGCACCCCGCACCGATACGCCCGCACCGATACGCCCGCACCGCGCGCACTACGAGTCCTGGCCTCTGGCACCTGAGACCTGACACCCGACGCCCTCGGGAGGCGCAACGTGATCACTGACTTCCGACGTCCCGGGCCGGGCGCTACGACCCCTGCCGCCCCGGACCGCCTCGAAGAGGACTACACCCGCCCGAACTTCGTCCGGATCATCGAGAACGCCCTCCGGCCCCCGCAGTCCCCAGCAGCCACCGCGAGCACATTTCCGCAGGTCAGAGGGGCTGCACCTAATGGATTTCGCCTCACGGCGCAGGTCATGTAATGTTGTTCCCGCAACGCCGACCGGCAAGAAAAACCGCCGGAAAGCCAAGCGCTCGTAGCTTAACGGATAGAGCATCTGACTACGGATCAGAAGGTTGCAGGTTCGAATCCTGCCGAGCGCACAGCAGATCAAAGCCCCCGCCGGGTCACTCGGACGGGGGCTTTGTCGTGCCGTACAGCAACGAAGTACAGCAACCAGGTCAGCCGGTCCACCCATCGCCTCGGAGAGCTGGCCCAGGGCGGAGCGCGCCTCTTCCTCACTCGCCTCCGCGTAGACCTCCATCGTCATCGCGATCTGTGAGTGCCGCAGGATGCGCTGAGCGACCTTGGGGTGGACCTTCAGGGCGACCGGGAGCGGAGCTGCAGGTGTGCCGGGTATTCCGCAGCGGGATGACCCGGAGGCCGGCCCCGCGAGCACGGAGAGCGAACATCCGGGTGAGGTTCCCCGGCTCGATCGGGGTGCCGTGCTTCGTCGTGAAGACCAGCCCGTGACTGTCCTGCCAGAGATCACCAGCAGGGGCGTCGGCGGTGCCGGTGGTCTCGGCGGCTTTGGTGGCGTACTTGGCGACGAAGGAGGCGACGGCTTGTTCGGTGATGTCTTCGCCGTCGCCGAAGGTGCCGACGGCTGGGACTCCGACCTCGACGCGGGCTGCGGCGGCGCGGAGAGCGTCGGCAATTAGGTCGTGGGTGGCCCAGCCCGGAGGCGGGGTGTCGGGGCCGTCGGGCCCGTCGAAGCGGATGGCGACAGCAGTGAACGCCGGGGGACGCGAGGGATCTTCGGTGGCGTAGACAGGCCACCATCTTGGCGCCACCTCGGTTGCCTGGCTGAACTTGTAAGGCGGTGGTCGAGTCTGTCATGTCAGCCGCACCTGAACTCAGAGCCGAGCGTTGAGGGTCATGAACGACCGTCACTCGATGAAGCGGTAAAAGGCCGGCCGCACGTCGGACGCCGTCCAGCGCCAGTGAGCGGTGGGGTAGGTCTCGCCAGTCGATCCCGCTGCCTGCCCACGGGAGCGCGCTGAGGTAGGCATCAAACTGGGCCCGACAAGAGCACGGGCTGCGGGATCGCATCATGCTCATGGAGCCAGGGGCCGATCTGATCTATACGCATGCTCCAGAGGCCAGGCCGCCGGATCACACCGCACTTTGCCCTCCGGTAGTGGATCACCTTCGGTTGCTGGGCCGGTAGCGGGCTGCGGGGCAGTGGTTGCTGTACAGCAGCTGAGTACAGCCACCACTGCAACCCATCGCGGCTGTCGATGCAGATGGTGTGGGTGTCGGGGGGAGTTGGGGGGTGGTTCGGGGGCGTGCTGGGGGTGGGGTGAGGGTGGGGTGGGGGAAACGATTAGGCGTTGGGGCCGGAGTCGCGTAGTGTTCGGGGAACCGACGCGGGGTGGAGCAGCTCGGTAGCTCGCTGGGCTCATAACCCAGAGGTCGCAGGTTCAAATCCTGTCCCCGCTACTGATGCCGTAGGCCCAGTGGATTTGTATCCGCTGGGCCTACGGCCTTTTTGCGTTCAGTCGTGGGTCGGGGGTGGTGCGGAGGTGTAGTGGGCGGCCGGGCCGGTGGGGGTCGGGGCCAGGTGGGGGTGGAGAAGGAGGTCGTCGTCGTAGTCGCCGGTGTTCTGGTGCCGGAAGGGGAGCGGCTCGGTGGTGGGGAGGGTGTGCAGCCGCTCCCGTAGGCGGGTGGCGGCGGTCCCGTAGGCGGTGGGGGTGGCGCGGTCCGCGCCCGGGATCAGGAGGGGTGGGACGACGGAGATCCCCGTGTACCAGAGGGTGCCGTGCTGGAGGGGGAAGAGGAGGTCGTTGAGGTCGCCGTTGACGCCGCGCGGGCCGAGGGTCGCGGCGCGGGCGCCGGCGGTGGTGATGACCATGGCGCGCTTGCCGGTGAGTCTGCCGTCGCCGTAGCGGCGCGGGCGGCCGGTGGCGGGGTCGCTGAGGCCGAAGGCGAAGCCCTTGACGAAGACGCGGTCGAACCAGCCCTTGAGGATGGCCGGCATTCCGTACCACCAGAGGGGGAACTGGACGATCAGGGTGTCCGCCCAGGTGAGTTTGCGCTGTTCGGAGGCGATGTCGGGGCTCAAGTGGCCGTTGGTGTAGGCGCGTTCGGAGGCCTCGCCGACCAGGAGGCGGTCGGACGGGTCGTGGTCGTAGTCGGCGGCGTCGACCACCGGGTTCCACTTCATGGCGTACAGGTCGGAGACGCGGTACTGGTGGCCGTGGGCTTCGAGGGTGCGCAGGCCCTCCGTCTTGAGGGCGCCGCTCAGGGAGCGCTGGTCGGGGTGTGCGAACAGCCAGAGGACCTTCATGGCGTCCACTGTCCGGGGTGGGCGGGACGGCACACGAGTGGCCGGATGGTCATAGAGTGCAAGGATCGGGCCATGGGGGATCGGGGCATGGGGTGGAGGAGGCGGCGAGGGGTGTGGTGGGTGTGCGGGATGTGAGGGGCGTGAGTGGTGTGAGTGGTGTGAGGCGTATGCGTGGGGTGGTCGAGGGGCGTGGTGGGGGTTCGGAGGGGGCGGCGGGTGGTGAGGGGCGGCGGCACCGGGTGGCCGTGCTGGTGCGGGACGGGATGCTGCCGATCGAGGTGGGGATCGTGCACCGGATCTTCGGGGAGGCCCGGTCGGCTGCCGGGGAGCCGCTGTACGAGCTGGTGACCTGCGCGCTGGAGCCGGGCGAGGTGCGTACGGACACCGACTTCACGGTGAACGTCGCGCACGGTCCGGAGGCGCTGGCGGAGGCCGACACCGTGGTCGTGCCGGCGGCCAACGCGGACTACGGCCCGGGGGAGGAGCAGCGTGCCGGGCGGCTGGGCGCGGCGATGGCCGACGCGCTGCGGCGGATCCGGCCTGGGACCCGGGTCGCGTCGATCTGCACGGGGGCGTTCGTGCTGGCCGCGGCCGGGTTGCTGGACGGGCGGCGGGCGACCACGCACTGGCGGTCGGTGGACGACTTCCGCCGGCTGTTCCCGGCCGTCGAGCTGGACGCGGATGTGCTGTACACGGACGAAGGGGATGTGCTGACGGCGGCCGGGGTCGCGTCGGGGATCGATCTGTGTCTGCACATGGTCCGGTGTGACCACGGGGCGGCGGTGGCCAATGACGTCGCGCGGCGGACGGTCGTGCCGCCGCACCGGGAGGGCGGTCAGGCGCAGTACATCCGGCGGCCGATTCCGGAGCCGCAGGTGTCCTCCACGGGGGCGGCGCGGGCCTGGGCGCTGGAGCACCTGGACCGGCCGCTGAGCCTGCGGGAGCTGGCGGCGCGGGAGTCGATGAGCGTACGGACCTTCACCCGGCGCTTCCGGGAAGAGGTCGGGGTTTCGCCGCTGCAGTGGCTGACCCAGCAACGGATCGAGAGGGCACGGCAGTTGCTGGAGGAGACGGAGCTGACGGTGGACCGGATCGCGGCGGAGGCGGGGTTCGGGACGGCGGCCTCGCTGCGCGCGCATCTCCAGTCGGCGTTGGGGGTGTCGCCGCGGGCGTATCGGAGCACGTTTCGGGGGGCTGGGGACGGAGCCGCCGGTGGCGGCAGCGGCGGTGGTGGTGGGTTGGTGGCGTGAACCTGGGGGGGACCCGGCGCGGTCCGGGGCGGCGGGGGGGCAGGGGCTGGTCGGACGGGGTGAGGTGCGGTGGCGGGGCGCTGTCAGTGGGCGGTCGTACGCTGGCGATGTGTGGCGGTGTACGGGACCACGCTGGTCGGGCGGCGGGTCGGGCAGGGTGACGGGGTCGGTGCCGGGGCCGGAGGGGCCGTTCGGGCAGCGGCTCGGCTGGTACTGCGCCGAGCGGGGCGAGGAGCGGGTCAGCATGCTCCCCGCGGGCAAACGGCTGGCGTTCGCCGCGCAGGGTGAGCGGCGTTGCCTGGGGGTGCGGCGGGCCGGGGGCTGGATCGTCTGCCCGTATGCGGCGGTGCTCGACGGTGCGAGCGCCAAGGACCAGTGCGCGCGCTGTGCCCAGCTGGACCGTTCGCGGTCGGTGGCCGCCGACACCATGGCCGACGATCCGCGCCCGTACGGCGTCTATCTCGCGTACTTCGGTCCCGGGCTGCTCAAGGTGGGGATCACGGCCGCCGAGCGCGGCTCGGCGCGCCTGGTGGAGCAGGGCGCGGTGGCGTATGCCTGGCTGGGGCGTGGGCCCTTGATGGCGGCGCGGCGGGCGGAGGCGCTGCTGGGGAGCGCGCTGGCGGTGCCCGACCGGTTCGCGAAGGCGGCGAAGCGGGCGGCGCGCGGGGCGCTGCCGCCGGTGGCGGAGCGGGCCGCTGAACTGGCCCAACTGCATGGAAGGGCAAGGGGGTTGGCGGGCTGGCCGGAAGCGCTGGAGCCGGTGGCGTTCGCCTGTACGGACCATTCGGAGCTGTTCGGGCTCGACCGTATTCCGCACGAGGTGGCGGAGCTGGGCGGGATGACGGCGGGCGCGGAGATCGTGGGGGAGGTGCTGGCCGGTGTGGGCTCGGATGTGTATGTGCGGCTGGCCGGGGAGGTCGAGGGGGAGGCGGCCGGGGCGGTCGGGGTGGTCGGGGGAGAAGCCGGTGGGGTTGTCGGCGGAGCGGCCGGTGGGGTGGTTGCGGTGCTGGATGCCAGGGGGTTGTCGGGGTGGGTGCTGGGGGCGGCTTCGGGGCGGGTGACGACCGTTCCGGTCCGGGCGGCGGCGTCCCGGATGAGGGAGCGGGAGGGGGAGCAGGAGGGATTGTTCTGATCCGCGGGAGGGGACGGGCAGGGTGCAGGGACTTTCCGGTGTCTGGTGGACCCAGTCGGCCTGATGGGCCGAGTGGGATGGGCTAGACCGAGTGGGGCTGGCTACGCCGAGCTGGACTGGCTTCGTCGAGTGGGACTGGTGGGCCTGGTGGTGGGCCTGGTAGGTCTGGGGCGTGGGCGGCCTGCGAGAGGGTCGGGAGCGTCGGGGAGGGGTCCTCAGTGGCGGACGGCGATGAGCGGGTCGGTGCGTTCTGGCGCGGGTTGGGGCTGCCGGGGCTGATCGATGTGCATACCCACTTCATGCCCGAGCGGGTGATGGCGAAGGTCTGGGCGTACTTCGACGCCGCCGGGCCGTTGGTGGGCCGCCGATGGCCGATCGAGTACCGCTTCGAGGAGGACGAGCGGCTGGAGGTGCTGCGCGGCTTCGGCGTACGGGCGTTCACGTCGATGGTCTACCCCCACAAGCCGGGGATGGCGCGGTGGCTCAACGGATGGGCTGCCGACTTCGCGGCCCGTACGCCCGACTGCCTGCGGACCGCGACGTTCTTCCCGGAGGACGCTGCCGCGGCCTATGTCCGCGACGAACTGGCCGACGGCGTGCGGGTCTTCAAGGCGCATGTGCAGGTGGGGGCGTACGACCCGGCCGACGCGCTGCTCGACCCGGTGTGGGGCGCCGTGGCGGAGTCGGGTGTGCCGGTGGTCGTCCACTGCGGGTCGGGGCCCGTGCCGGGGAAGCACACCGGGCCCGAGCCGATCGCGCGGCTGCTGGCCCGGCACCCTCGGCTGCGGTTGATCATCGCGCACATGGGGATGCCGGAGTACGCCGACTTCCTGGACCTCGCGCAGCGCTATCCGGGTGTGCACCTGGATACGACGATGGCCTTCACGGATTTCTCCGAGCGGGACGCGCCCTTTCCGCGGGCGGAGCGCGGCCGGCTCGCGGACCTCGGCGACCGGGTGCTGTTCGGCAGCGACTTCCCCAATATCCCCTACGGGTACGCCCATGCGCTGGAGGCGCTGACCCGGCTGGAGATGGGGGACGAGTGGCTGCGAGGGGTCTGTTACGGGAACGCGGCGCGGCTGTTCGGCGTGTGAGGGGCGGGCGGGCAGGGTCCGCTGCTTCGGCGCCCGATCACCCGAAGCGTCAGGCTGGAGCAGAGGCGGACGGGGCGGTGACGGCCGCGGCGAGTTGAGCCATGGCTGTCGCCAGGTCGGCGAGGGTGGGCTCGTCGGTGACCCGTTCGGTGGCGGCGTCGATCTTCGGGCCGATGGCGGGGATTTCGCGGCAGGCGGCTGTGACGACCTCACCGGTCATCATGCGCAGGGTCTCGCGGAGTTGGGCGTTGGCATGGTCGCCGCCGGTGGGAAACGGGGAGGCGGTGAGCACCGCGACCGGCTTGTTGACGCATTCGCCGCTGCTGACCAGCCAGTCGAGCGCGTTCTTGAGGACGCCGGGGACCCCGTGTGCGTACTCGGGGCTGACGAGGAGCAGCGCATCGGCACCCGCAACGGCCCCCCGCAGGGCGGCGACGGGGGCGGGGGGAGTGGCGTCCTCGCCGTCCAGGTCGGGGTTGAAGTGCGGCAGCACGCCGATGTCCGCGGTGGTGGCCGGCCCGTCCCAGAAGCCGAGGGCGGAACGCAGTACCGCCCCGTTGGAGGAGCGGGCTCGCAGGCTGCCGGAGAGGGCGAGGAGTCTCATGGGGTGACGGTACGGGGCGCGGCGGAGCGCGGACGGGGAGGGGCCTCGGATGAGGGGAAAGCGCAGGTCAGGGGGATTGTCAGTGGTGGGTGCGAAGCTTGGGAAGTGGTGATCGACCTGGACCGCGCGGGGGGCGGCCCAGGTCCGTTGCGGCGGGGGACAGGGTGACGGGGAGACAGGGGACTGACAGGGGAGAGGGGGGCCGACGGGGGAGAGGGACGCGGGGAGGAACAGGGGGAGGAACACGAGCGAGTTGGTTTCTCAGGAGATTCACAGAAAGGGGAAAGGAAGCTCTCACGAGGGTGCGTCACGCTCGGGGACATGACCGTGACTTCGTCGTCCTCAGCTCCCCTTCGTGCGCCGGCAGCGGCCTCGTCTTCCAGGGGCGCGCCCGGCAAGCAGCGGGAGCTGTTGCGGGCCGACGGCAGCCCCGTACGGGTGCTGGTCGTGGACGACGAGTCATCGCTCGCCGACCTGCTGTCCCTCGCGCTGCGCTACGAGGGCTGGGACATCCGCTCGGAGGGGGACGGCGCGGGTGCGCTGCGCTGCGCGCGCAGCTGGCGGCCGGACGCGGTGCTGCTCGACGTGATGCTGCCCGACATGGACGGGCTGACGGTGCTGGGGCGACTGCGACGCGAGCTGCCGGACGTGCCGGTGTTGTTCCTGACCGCCAAGGACGCGGTCGAGGACCGGATCGCCGGGCTCACGGCGGGCGGCGACGACTACGTCACCAAGCCCTTCAGCCTGGAAGAGGTGGTGGCCCGGCTGCGGGGGCTGCTGCGGCGGGCCGGGGCGGCCGCCGCACGCAGCGACTCGCGGCTGGCCGTGGGCGATCTGGTACTCGACGAGGACAGCCACGAGGTGTGGCGGGACGGCCAGGAGATCCACCTGACGGCCACCGAGTTCGAGCTGCTGCGATACCTGATGCGCAATCCGCGGCGGGTGCTGAGCAAGACGCAGATCCTCGACCGGGTCTGGAGCTATGACTTCGGCGGCCAGGCGAACGTCGTGGAGCTGTACATCTCGTATCTGCGGCGGAAGATCGACGCGGGGCGGGAGCCGATGATCCACACCCGGCGGGGTGCGGGCTATCTGATCAAGCCGGCTGGGTAAGGCGGGTGGTGAGCGGCACGTCCCGTCCCCGGCGCCGTTGGTCGCTACGGGCGCGGCTCGTGGTGTCGGCCGTGGCGCTGATCGCCGTCGTCGGGGCCGTCATCGGGGTGGTGACGACGATTGCGCTGCACTCCTATCTGCAGGGGGAGCTGGACAAGCAGCTGGGCGAATCCGTCGGGCGGGCGCAGGGGTTTCGGCTGCATGCTCCGCCACGCGGCGGGCCGCTGGACTTCGTGGCGATGGGGGGCCAGCCGCTGGGGACGGTGGGGGCGCTGGTCGGACCCGACGGCACGGTCGACCTCGCGGCGAAGCTGAGCGATTCGACGAGCCGGGAGCCGGGCGAGCGATTGGCGGGGCTGACCCGGGGCCAGGTCAGGGCGCTGAGCGCGGTGCCGCGGGACGGTGCGCCGCACACCGCCGAGATCCCCGGGCTCGGTGACTACCGCGTGCGGTCCGCCAAGGACGGCTCGCTGCTGCTCGGACTGCCCCTCGCCCGTGTCCAGGGCACGGTCGGCCGGCTCGTGGTCATCGAGGAGTGTGTGACCGTCGCCGGGCTGATCGCGGCCGGAATCGCCGGCTCCTCCATGGTCGGCTTCGCGCTGCGGCCGCTGCGCCGGGTCGCCGCCACCGCCACCCGCGTCTCCGAACTCCCCCTCCACCAGGGCGAGGTGGTGCTGCACGTCCGTGTGCCGGACTCCGAGGCGGACGGGCGTACGGAGGTGGGACAGGTCGGTGCGGCGCTGAACCGGCTGCTGGGGCATGTCGGCTCGGCGCTCTCGGCCCGCCAGGAGAGCGAGACGCGGGTCCGGCGGTTCGTCGCCGACGCCAGCCATGAGCTGCGTACGCCGCTGGCGTCGATCCGGGGCTATGCCGAGCTGACCCGGCGCGGGGACGAGCGGCCGGGACCGGTGACCCGGCACGCCCTGGGGCGGATCGAGTCGGAGGCGGAGCGGATGACGGGGCTGGTGGAGGACCTGCTGCTGCTCGCCCGGCTCGATTCCGGGCGCCCGCTCTCGTATGAGAGCACTGATCTCTCACCGTTGGTGGTGGATGCGGTCAGCGATGCACGAGTGGCCGGGCCCGGCCATCGGTGGCGGTTGGAGCTGCCCGACGAGCCGGCGTTGGTGTACGGCGACGGCGGCCGGCTGCACCAGATATTGGTGAACCTGCTGGCCAATGCCCGTACGCACACCCCGGAGGGGACGACGGTCACGGCGCGGGTGCGCGGCGCGGGGCAGGGGGATGCGTACGGAGGCGCTGACCGTGATGCCCCCAAAGGCGGTGGCAGGGGCGTCCATGGCGGCGTTCGTGGAGGCGCGGTGCGGTTGGAGGTGCAGGACGACGGGCCCGGTATTCCGGCCGAGCTCCTCCCGCATGTCTTCGAGCGGTTTGCGCGCGGTGACGCCTCGCGGTCGCGTGCCGCCGGAAGTACCGGCCTCGGGCTGGCGATCGTGCAGGCGGTGGTGGCCGCGCACGGTGGCACGGTCGAGGTCGAGAGCGTGCCGGGCCGGACGGTGTTCACGGTGACGCTCCCGGTGGCGGGCTCCGGCAGCCGTCCGGTCGTCGCCGCGGTGTGATCGGCCCGGCGGCACCGCCGACTCACAGGACCGGCACAGGCTCAGCACACGGCCGTGACAGCGGGGTTGGCGAGTGTCGTTGCCATGACGACGACTCAGCCGCCCCGTGCTCCACTGGGCTCCCTGCCGCCACGCGAGCATCTGCCTCTCGGGCGGATCGCGACCGTCCTCGATGTGGTCATCCCCGTCCACAACGAGGAGAGTGATCTTGAGCCGTGCGTCCGGCGCCTGCACGAGCACCTCGCCCGGACCTTCCCCTACGGGTTCCGGATCACCATCGCCGACAACGCGAGCACCGACCGTACGCCGGACGTCGCCGCCCGGCTCGACGACGCGATCGACGAGGTCACGGCGGTACGGCTGGAGCAGAAGGGGCGCGGCAGGGCGCTGCACACCGTGTGGTCGCTCTCCGAGGCGCCGGTGCTGGCCTATATGGACGTCGATCTGTCCACCGACCTCAACGCCCTGTTGCCGCTGGTCGCGCCACTGATCTCGGGGCATTCGGACCTGGCGATCGGCTCCCGGCTCAGCCGCAGCTCGCGCGTCGTTCGCGGGACGAAGCGGGAGTTCATCTCCCGTACGTACAACCTCATCCTGCGGGGCTCGCTCGCCGCGCGCTTCACTGATGCGCAGTGCGGGTTCAAGGCCATACGGGGAGACGTGGCGGAACGGCTGCTGCCGATGGTCGAGGACACCGGGTGGTTCTTCGACACCGAGATGCTGGTGCTCGCGGAGCGGGCCGGGCTACGGATCCACGAAGTGCCGGTGGACTGGGTCGACGACCCCGACAGCACCGTGCACATCGTGCGGACGGCCATGGACGACCTCAAGGGCGTATGGCGGGTGGGGCGGGCCCTGGCGACCGGGGCGCTGCCGCTGGACCGGCTGGCCCGGCCGTTCGGGGACGACCCGCGGGACCGCGAGCTGTCCGGGGTGCCCGGCGGTCTGGCGCGTCAGCTGGTCGGCTTCTGTGTCGTCGGCGGGCTCAGCACGCTGTGCTATCTCGCCCTGTACTCCCTCTTCCGGCTCGGTCTGGGGCCCCAACCGGCGAACGCGGCAGCACTGTTGGTGTCGGCCGTCGGCAACACCGCCGCCAACCGGCGGCTGACCTTCGGCGTACGGGGGCGGGACCGGGCACTGCGCCATCAGGCCCAGGGGCTGGTGGTCCTCGCCATCGGGCTGGCGCTGACCAGCGGCTCTCTCGCCGCCCTCGACGCCGCCCGCGGCAACGCCTCGCACGGTACCGAAATCGCGGTGCTGGTCGCGGCCAACCTCGCGGCGACGGTGCTGCGGTTTCTGCTCTTCCGCGCCTGGGTCTTTCCGGAGCGTGAGCGCGGGGACGACTACGGCACCCCCGCGGGCGGCGAGCCGCGGACCCAGGGCGCGCTGCGCGACCGGCACGACCTGAACGACACCCCCAGGAGCACCCGATGACCCCGCACCCGTCCCCCACGCCGTCCGCGCCCGCGCGGATCCTGCGCGGCCACCCCACGGATCCGCGCTGGGCGCGACCCGCGCTGCTGGCGTTGTTGCTGGTCACGGCGGTGCTCTACCTGTGGAGCCTGTCCGCGTCCGAGTACGCCAACCAGTTCTACTCGGCCGCCGTACAGGCCGGCAGCGAGAGCTGGAAGGCGTTCTTCTTCGGCTCCTCCGACGCGGCGAACTCCATCACCGTCGACAAGCCGCCGGCCGCGCTGTGGCCGATGGCGCTGTCCGTACGGCTCTTCGGGCTCAGTTCCTGGGCGATCCTGGTACCCGAGGCGCTGATGGGCGTGGCGACGGTCGGCGTGCTGTACGCGGCCGTACGGCGGCGGTTCGGCGCGGGCGCCGGCCTGCTCGCGGGCGGGGTGCTGGCGGTGACGCCGGTAGCGGCGCTGATGTTCCGCTTCAACAACCCCGATGCGCTGCTGTGCCTCCTGATGGTCTGCGCGATCGCCGCCGTGCTGCGCGCCCTTGAGGACGGCCGTACGAAGTGGCTGGTGCTGGCCGGGGTCTGCTTCGGGCTGGGGTTCCTCACCAAGACGCTCCAGGCGTGGCTGATCCTGCCGCCGCTCGCCGTGATCCATGCCTGCTGTGCGCCGGTAGCGCTGCGCCGGCGGCTCGGACAGCTGCTGCTCGCCGGGCTGGCGATCGTGGTGTCCGGCGGCTGGTGGGTGGCGATCGTCGAGCTGTGGCCGGCGGCCTCGCGCCCGTACATCGGCGGCTCGCAGCACAACAGCTTCCTGGAGCTGACCTTCGGCTACAACGGCTTCGGACGGATCACCGGCGAGGAGACCGGCAGCGTCGGCGGGGGCGGCGCCCGTCCCGGCGGAGGCGGCGGAGGCGGATGGGGGGAGACCGGCCTCACCCGGCTCTTCTCGGCCGACATGGGCGGACAGATCGCGTGGCTGCTGCCCGCCGCGCTGATCCTGCTGGTCGTGGCGGTGTGCGTGCTGTGGCGGGCCCGCCGGGCGAGCGCCGCCGAACAGGCCGGACAGGTTGGACAGGCAGTACAGGCCGAAGACGCCGAACGGGCGGGACAAGCCGAACAGGCCGCTCAGCGGGCGGAGTTCCTGGTCTGGGGCGGCGCGCTGCTGATGACGTTCACGACCTTCAGCTTCATGTCCGGGATCTTCCACCAGTACTACAACATCGCACTGGCCCCGTACATCGCGGCGCTGGTCGGAATGGGCGTGGCGCTGCTGTGGCGGCGCGGCGGGCGGCTCGCGTCGATCGTGCTGGCCGCGACGGTCGCGGTGACCGCCGCCTGGTCGTACGTGCTGCTGGACCGTTCACCGGACTGGCTGCCGTGGCTGCGCTGGACGGTGCCGGTGCTCGGGACGCTGGCGGCGCTGGGCCTGCTGGTGCCCCTGCGGCGGGCGGGAGCGGCGGTACGGAGTGAGGCGCCGGTGCGGGCGGGCCGCGGGGTCGCCGTGTTCGCGGCCGGGGCCGGGCTGGTGGCGGCGCTGGCCGGGCCGGTGGCGTACACGCTCGATACGGTCATGACGCCCAAGGGCGGTTCGATCATCACGGCCGGGCCTTCGGTGCGGGGCGGTATGGGCGGACCTGGAGGCGGGGGCTTCCCCGGTGGCCGCGGCCGCGGCATGGGGCCGGGTATCAACGCCGGAGCCAACGGCAACCCCAACGCCAACGGCAACGGAAGCAACAACGGAAGCAACAACGGAAGCAACAACGGCAACCCGGCAGGCCAGGCGCCCCCGGGCCGGAGCCAGGGCGGGCCGGCCTTCCCCGGCCGTATCGGCGGAACCCCCGGCCGTATCGGCGGAATGGGTGAGCGCGGCGTCGGCCGGATGGGCGGTATGGGCGGTCTGCTCAACGGCAGCAAGGTCAGCGCCAAGGCCAAGGCCCTGCTGGAGAAGGACGCGGACAACTACACCTGGGCCGCCGCGGCCGTCGGCTCCCAGAATGCCGCGAGCCACCAACTCGCCACCGAGAAGCCGGTGATGGCGATCGGCGGGTTCAACGGGAGCGACCCGTCACCGACCCTCGCCCAGTTCAAGAAGTATGTCGAGGACGGGAAGATCCACTACTTCATCGGTGGCGGACGGGGCGGCTTCGGCGGCCCCGGAGGCGGCCAGGGCGGCTCGTCGAAGATCACCTCCTGGGTGGAGAAGACCTTCCAGAAGGTCACCGTCGGCAGCGCCACTTTCTACGACCTGACCCAGAAGGCCTAGCGAGCCCTCGCTCGGGGTCTTCCCCTAGGGGGCCGATGGCTCCCCCGGCAAAGCCCTCCCCAGACGGCAGGGCAGTAATTCAATTGTACGGCGTATAACTCTCCCTGTACGGTGTAAAGCATCCGCTCGCACCGTACAGGGAGCCCGTATGACCTCCGTGGCCTCCGAAGCCACCACCCTGCAGCCGACGGGCCGGCACTCCGCCCGCTGGCTGATCCTGGCCGTCATCTGTATCGCCCAGCTCACGGTCATCCTCGACAACACCGTCCTCAACGTCGCCATCCCCTCCCTGACCGAGGACCTGGGCGCGACCACCGCCGACGTCCAGTGGATGATCAACGCCTATTCACTGGTCCAGTCCGGCCTGCTGCTCACCGCGGGCAACTCCGCCGACCGCTACGGCCGCAAGAAGATGCTCGCCGTCGGCCTGGTGCTCTTCGGCGTCGCCTCGCTCGGTGCCGCACTCGCCCAGTCCCCCGGCCAGCTGGTAGCCGCCCGCGCCGGCATGGGCGTCGGCGGCGCACTGCTGGTGACCACCACCCTCGCCGTCGTCATGCAGATCTTCGACGACGCGGAGCGCCCCCGGGCCATCGGGATCTGGAGCTCGGTCAACTCCCTGGGCTTCGCCGCCGGGCCGCTGATCGGCGGCGCACTCCTCGACCGCTTCTGGTGGGGCTCGCTGTTCCTGGTCAACCTCCCCGTCGCGGTCATCGCGCTCGTGGCCGTCGTCACCCTCGTCCCCGAGTCCAAGAGCCGGACCGGTGAACTCCCCCAAGCTCTCCACAGCGTTCGAGCAGGGGGGACCCCCATGGATCTGCTGGGCGCCCTGCTGTCCACGATCGGCATGGTCGGAGTGGTCTTCGCGATCATCTCCGGGCCGGTCGAGGGGTGGCTGTCCGGACAGGTGGTGATCTCCGCGGCCATCGGCATCGCCGCGCTCGCCCTCTTCGTGGGGTGGGAGCTGCATGTCCCGCACCCCATGCTGGACATGCACTTCTTCCAGAACCGCCGCTTCATCGGTGCGGTCTCCGGCGGCATCCTCGTCGCCTTCGGCATGGGCGGTTCGATGTTCCTGCTCACCCAGCACCTCCAACTGGTGCTCGGCTACGGACCGCTGGACGCGGGACTGCGGATGGCGCCGCTCGCCGTCACCGTCATCCTGATCAACTTCACCGGCCTGAGCGCCCGCCTGCTGCCCAAGTTCGGCACCCCCGGAATGATCGTCTCCGGCATGTCCCTGCTCGCGGCCGGCCTCGCCGCCATCTCCCTGCTCGGCGGCCACAGCTACGGCGGCATGCTGACCGGCCTGATCGTGATGGGTGTCGGCGTCGCGTTCGCCATGCCGACGATGGCCAACGCCATCATGTCCGCCATCCCGCCGGCGAAGGCCGGAGTGGGCGCCGGCGTCAACGGCACGCTGATGGAGTTCGGCCAGGGCCTGGGCGTCGCCGTCCTCGGCGCGGTCCTCAACTCCCGCTTCGTGGCGCTGCTCCCACTGGTCGCCGCGGGTGCCGGCTCGCTGCCCGCCGCCCTCGACCGGACCCGTACCGACGCCGAACGCTCCGCCGTCCAGGACGCGTTCGCCTCCGGCATCGGCACCAGCCAGCTGGTCGGCGCGACCGCGGTGTTCCTCGGCGGACTGCTCGCGGCCGTACTGCTGCGCCGGGCGGAGCGCACCGCCCAGCAGCCGACGGCACCGGGGACGGCCACCGGCCCGGAGCCGGCCGCCGCCACGGCCGAATAGCATCGACGGTGTACGTGATCGTGAACGGCGCGTACGGGCGGTCCGCAGCACCCGGAGGCACCCGGAGGCAGTCGGAGGCAGTCGGAGACGGCCGGAGAAACCGGGACGAGACCCGGAAGACCCGGACGACGCCCGGACGGCACCCGTACGCACCGTTCACCGGCCACGACACCGACCCAGCAACCCAGCAACCCAGCCACCCCCGTCGGCAAGGACTCCCGCCGGGACCGGCACCGGCACCAACGACGCTCAGGAACAAGGAGGGGCGCCATGGCAGCGACGGACGGCCGCGCCAGAAAGCGGCCGAGCAGCGTCTGGCTGACCGAACGGCCCCCGCTCAAACGGAAGGCGGACCAGCCGGCCGGACTCGACCTCGACAAGATCGTCGCGACCACGGTCCGGCTGCTGGACACCGAAGGCCTGGCGAAGTTCTCGATGCGCCGGCTCGCCGCCGAGCTGGGCGTCACCGCGATGTCCGTCTACTGGTACGTCGACACCAAGGACGACCTGCTGGAACTCGCCCTGGACAGCGTCATGGGCGAGATGCGGATGCCGGACGAGGACGCCGCGGACCGGGACTGGCGCGACCACCTGCGCTCACTGGCCGGCGAATACCGCGCCCTGCTGACCGGCCACCCCTGGGTGGTCCGGCTGCTGGGCACGTACATCAACATCGGCCCGCACTCCATCGCCTTCTCCAATGCCTCCATGCGGGTGATGAAGGAGAGCGGGCTGTCCCTGGAGCAGATCACCGGCGGGCTGTCCGCCGTCTTCCAGTTCGTCTACGGCTTCGCCACCATCGAGGGCCTGTTCGACGCCCGCTGCGCGGAGGCGGGGGTGCCCGTCGACGAGTACTTCCACCAGGTGATGTCCGCGGTCCAGGGCCGTCCGGAGTTCGCGGAGACGATGGAGAACTCCACCAAGGTCATGGAGGCCCGCGGCGGGTCCACCGTGCGGGAGATGCGCGACCGGGACTTCGCCTTCGCGCTGGATCTGCAGATCGCGGGGATCGAGGCGCTGCGGGACCGGGGCGACGACCCCGGGCCGGGCCCCCGGTAGGAGGCCCGGCCCGGCGGAAACCGCGAAACCGCGAAACCGGAGCGCGTGCGATGGGGGTCGGAAAGGGCGCTTCGTGGATCGGCGCGCATCCACGAGAGCCCACACGACCGGCCCACGGGGCAGCCCACACGACCGCCCACACGCGAGCCCGAAAAAAATTCCGGCGGCGATGTCGAGAACCCGTGGCCGGCTCCGTCCCCGAGGTGAACGCGACCACAATGGGTCGCACCAGCACCGAGGAGAACCATCATGGCCAAGTACTTGCTGCTCAAGCACTACCGCGGCGCCCCGGCTCCGGTGAACGACGTGCCCATGGACCAGTGGACGCCCGAGGAGATCTCGGCGCATGTGCAGTACATGCAGGACTTCGCGGCCAGGCTGGAGAAGACCGGCGAGTTCGTCGACGGTCAGGCGCTCGCCCCCGAGGGGACGTGGGTCCGCTACGACGGCGAGGGGCGCCCGCCGGTCACCGACGGCCCGTTCGCCGAGACCAAGGACCTCATCGCCGGCTGGATGGTGATCGACGTCGACAGCCACGAGCGCGCCGTCGAGCTGGCCGGGGAGCTGTCGGCCGCCCCCGGGGCGGGCGGGAAGCCGATCCACGAGTGGCTGGAGGTGCGCCCGTTCCTGGCCGCGCCGCCCACCGTCCCGGAGTGCTCCTTCCATGGATGAGGCCCTGCTTCGGGGCCTCACGCCGAGCGTGCTCGCCGTCCTCGTCCGCCGCGGAGCCGACTTCGCGACGGCCGAGGACGCCGTGCAGGACGCGCTGGTCGAGGCGGTCCGCGTCTGGCCGGCCGACCCTCCGCGGGATGCGAAGGGCTGGCTGGTCACCGTGGCCTGGCGCAGGTTCCTCGACGCCACCCGCGCCGACACCGCCCGCCGCCGGCGCGAGGACCACGTCTACCAGGAGCCGGCCCCCGGGCCCGCGCCCTCCTCGGCGGACGACACGCTCCAGCTCTACTTCCTGTGCGCCCACCCGTCGCTGACGCCGTCGTCCGCCGTCGCGCTGACGCTGCGCGCCGTCGGCGGACTGACCACCCGCCAGATCGCCCAGGCCTACCTGGTGCCCGAGACGACCATGGCGCAGCGCATCAGCCGGGCCAAACGCACCGTCTCCGGCGTGCGCCTGGACCAGCCCGGCGACGTCGCCACCGTGCTGCGCGTCCTCTACCTGGTCTTCAACGAGGGCTACTCCGGCGACGTCGACCTCGCCGCCGAGGCCATCCGGCTCACCCGGCAGCTGGCGGCCGCGACCGACCAGCCGGAGGTGGCGGGGCTGCTCGCCCTGATGCTGCTGCACCACGCCCGGCGCGCCAGCCGGACGGCACCCGACGGCAGCCTGGTGCCGCTCGCCGAGCAGGACCGCGGCCGGTGGGACACCGCCGCGATCGCCGAGGGCGTCGCGATCCTGCAGGCGGCCCTGGCCCGCGACCGGCTGGGCGAGTTCCAGGCCCAGGCCGCCATCGCGGCGCTGCACGCCGACGCGCCCACCGCCGAGGAGACCGACTGGGTGCAGATCGTCGAGTGGTACGACGAGCTCACGCGCCTGACCGACAGCCCGGTCGTCCGGCTCAACCGCGCGGTGGCCGTCGGCGAGGCCGACGGACCGCGCGCCGGGCTGGCGGCACTCGCGGCGCTGGACGCCGCACTGCCCCGCCACGCCGCGGTGGCGGCGTACCTCCACGAGCGCGACGGCGACCCGGCGACGGCGGCACGGCTGTACGCCGAGGCGGCCCAGAAGGCGCCCAACCTCGCCGAGCGCGACTACCTGACGCGCCAGGCCGCCCGGCTCAACGCCCGCCGGCGCCGCTGACGGGTCGCGCGCGGACAGCGACCACCGGCGCGCCGGCCCGCCCGCCGCGCCCTCACCCCATCGGCAGCGTCTCGCCCTGCACCGCCTGAATGTCCAGCTCCACCTTCAGCGTCGTCCCGATCGCCGCGATGCCCGCCGCCACGACCTGGTTGTAGTTCATCTTGAAGTCCTCGCGGCGCAGCTCGGCGGTGGCGCGGAAGGCGGCGCGCACCCCGCCCCACGGGTCGGGGCCGGTGCCGAGGTAGCTCAGTTCGAGGTCCACCGGCCGTACGACGCCGTGCAGCGCCAGCTCGCCGTGGACCGTCCAACGGTCCGGGCCGGCCGGGCGCAGGCCCGAACTGCGGTAGGTGATCTCCGGGTACTCCTCGACGTTGAGGAAGTCCTCGGAGCGCAGATGCCCGTCGCGCATACCGTTGCCGGTGTCGATCGAGGAGGCCTTGATGGCGGCCTCGACCCGCGACTCCGCCAGGTCCTCGGCGATCTCGATCCGGCCGCTGAACTCGGTGAACCGGCCGTGCACGCTGGAGATGCCCAGGTGCTGGGCGACCGCGGCCACCGTCGAGTGCATCGGGTCGATGGTCCACGGTCCGGGCGGCGGCAGCTCGGCCCCGCCCTGCCGGGCCAGTACGACGCTGCCCACGTCCATCCGGCCGCTCGCCGTCACGATCGCGCTGGAGGCGACCGGCGCGTAGCCGACGGCCGTCACGATGACCGTGTAGGGGCCGGCGGGCAGCGGCTGCCCGCTGCGGACGGCGCCTTCCTCGTCCGCCGCCGCGCGCAGCACCTGCGCGCCCGTCATGTCGGTGACGGTCAGTACGGCGTGCTGGACCGCCCAGCCGTCCCGTGTGCGGACCTGCGCCCTTACGCCCGCAGCTCCCGCGCCCGTCGAATGCATTGCCTCTCCCGTTTGTTGCCTGGTGTGGGTCTCCCCTGCGCTGGGGGCTGTCCGATGGGTCAGGTCGGACAAGCCCTAGGGGCGAGTGTCGGGCTCCGGACGGCGGCGTGCAGGCCGTCCCCTGCCTGTGCGCAGCGCCGCCGCCGGAGCCCTGGTGGCCGGTCCGGGGCGCGTCTCCGCTCAACGCGCGCCCCGGACCGGGGTCTTGCCGCCCCGGAGGTGGTCCTCCGGGCGCTCCTTCGGGGTCAGTCCCCGGGGTGTGCGAGCTCGACGTCGTAGCCGTCGACCCCGCGTGCGTCGACCGAGAGGCCGTTGGCGACCGGCGGGTAGCCGCTCGCGATGACCGTGTAGTCGCCGGCGTCCAGGTCGGTGAAGGCGTACGCGCCGTCCTCCCCGGTCGTCGAGGTGGCCACGACGTTGCCCGCCGCGTCCACCAGCGTGACCCGCGCGTCGGGCAGCGGCCGGCGGTCGGCACCGGCGCGCACGACGCCCTGCACCCGAGCCCCGGACAGCAGCTCCACCTCGATGCGGGTCGTGCCCTGCCCGCCGACCTCGACCGGCAGCGCGGACGGGCGGTGGCCGGCGGCGTTCACGGCGACGGTGAAGGTCCCCGGTGCCAGCTCGTCGAAGGCGAAGTAGCCCTCGGCGCCGGTCTTTCCGGTGGCCAGCACCTCGCCGCGGACGTCGGTGACGACGACCATCGCACCGTCGACCGGCTCGCCGGTCACCGCGGCGCGGACCTGGCCGGCGAGGCCGCTGGTGCCGCTGAGCAGGATGTCGTAGCCGTAGGGCTGGTCGCCGACGACGACCGTGGACGCCTGCGGCTGGTGCCCGTCGGCCGCGGCGATCAGCACATACGAGCCGGCGCCGGGGGCGTTGAGCGCGTAGGAGCCGTTGGCCTGGGCGACCGCGCGGGCCAGCTGACGCCCGCTGAGCGAGATCAGCGTCACCGCGGAGCGCGGCACGGGGCTGCCCTCCGCGTTGCGGACGAAGCCGTGCACGGACGGGCCGGCCGGGGCGGCGTCGGAGCCGCCGGCGGAGGCGTAGGCCTGGAGCGGCTGGGCGGCCGGCGCGGCGGCGGGCTGCGCCCAGGACGGCGTGTGGGCGTCGTCGTCCGAGGTGAGCGAGGCGCCCACCAGCGCGGGCTCGCGGTCGGCGGCCGGTGCCGGGGCGGCGGCCGCGGCCGGGACGCCGGCGTCCGACGCGGTGGCCGCGGCGGCCTCGCTCTCGGAGCTCTGGGACAGTCCGCCCCGGGTCTTCAACGCGACCTCCTTGATGAACAGGGTGAAGAGGAAGGCGAGCAGCGCGCAGGGCGCCGCGTACAGGAAGACATCGGCGACGCCGTGGCCGTAGGCGCTCTCCATGACGGTGCGCAGCGGCGCCGGGAGGGCGTCCAGGTCCGGGATGCCGCCGCCGCTGTTGCCGGCGCCGTGCGCGGCGGCCTTGGCGGCCTTGGGCCCGAGTTCGGCCAGGCCGTCCTTGACGTAGTGGGTGACGCGGTTGGCGAGCACCGCACCGAGGGCCGAGACACCCACCGCACCACCGAGGGAACGGAAGAAGGTCACGACGGACGAGGCGGAGCCGAGGTCCTCGGGAGCGACCTGGTTCTGCGTGGCCAGCACCAGGTTCTGCATCATCATGCCGATGCCCAGGCCCATCAGGGCCATGAAGATCGCGATGTGCCAGTACTCGGTGTCGTAGCGGATGGTGCCCAGCAGGCCCAGGCCCGCGGTCACCAGCACACCGCCGCTGACCAGCCAGGCCTTCCACTTGCCGGTCTTGGTGATGACCTGGCCCGACACGGTCGAGGAGATGAACAGCCCGCCGATCATCGGGATGGTCATGACGCCGGACATCGTCGGCGACTTGCCGCGCGCCAGCTGGAAGTACTGGCTGAAGAACACGGTGCCGGCGAACATCGCGATACCGACGAACAGCGAGGCCAGCGACGCCAGGGTGATCGTCTTGTTGCGGAACAGCCGCAACGGGATGATCGGCTCCTTGGCCTTGGACTCGACGAAGACGAAGATCGCGCCGAGCACGATCGCGCCGCCGACCATCGCGGCGGTCTGCCACGACATCCAGTCGTACTTGTCGCCGGCCAGCGTCACCCACACCAGCAGCAGCGAGACCGCCGCGCTGATGAAGAAGGCGCCCGCCCAGTCGACCTTGACGCCCTCGCGCCGGACGACGGGCAGCTTCAGGGTCTTCTGCAGCACGATCAGCGCGATGACCGCGAACGGCACGCCGACGTAGAAGCACCAGCGCCAGCCGAGCCAGCTGGTGTCGGTGATGACGCCGCCGAGCAGCGGACCGCCGACGGTGGCGACGGCGAAGACCGCGCCGAGGTAGCCGCTGTAACGACCGCGCTCACGCGGCGAGATCATCGCGGCCATCACGATCTGGGCCAGTGCCGACAGGCCGCCCACGCCGATGCCCTGCACCACACGGCAGGCGATCAGCATGCCCGTGTTCTGCGACAGGCCGGCGACGACCGAGCCCGCGACATAGATCACCAGCGCGAACTGCACCAGCAGCTTCTTGCTGAACAGGTCGGAGAGCTTGCCCCACAGGGGTGTGCTCGCCGTCATCGCCAGCAGCGCGGCGGTGACCACCCAGGTGTAGGCGCTCTGTCCGCCGTCCAGATCATGAATGATCTCGGGCAGTGCGTTCGAGACGATCGTCGACGAAAGAATGGCGACGAACATGCCGAGCAGCAGCCCGGACAGCGCCTCCATTATCTGACGGTGCGTCATGGGCGCCCCGCTGGAGGTGCTGTGTCCGCCCCCTCCGTGCTTGGCGTGGCCGCCCCGCACACCTGCCGGTGTGGTCGTAGCCATGTGGTTCCTTTTCATCCTGCGGGTGTACGGGTGGTGAAGTCGTGAGGGGCCCGGGTGCGGCAGTCGCCGAAGCTCGTACGGAGCCTGCCGAGCAGTTCGATGAGGTGCCCGACGTCGGTGTCGGTCCAGTCACCCAAGTACCGGGCGAGTGCTGCCGTGTAGCGCTCGGCGAGCTCCTCCAGGAGCGCCCGCCCGCTCGGGGTCAGGCGCAGTAGCCGCGAGCGTTTGTCCGCCGGGTCGGGCTTGCGCTCGACCCAGCCGCGCTCGCAGACGTGCGCGACGTGTCGGCTGGTCACCGACATGTCGATCGCGAGCAGCTCGGCGAGCTGGCTCATCCGCATCTCGCCGTGCCGGTCGAGCAGGGTCAGCACGCCGGCCGAGGCGGGCGGGCAGTCCTGGGGCAGCATCCGCCCCATCTCGCGCTTGACGGCGCCGATGGCGCTGAGTTGCCTGGCCAGCTCCTCGTACTGACTCTGAGCGGCCATCGGCTCCTCCACGCGTCCGTCGGACATCTCGCATCTTTGTTGCTTGAGGCAACCATGCGACTGTACGCAATGTTGGTTGCTGAAGGCAAACGATTCGAGAGTCCCGCGCTTAAAAGGGGCGAAAAGTCTGGACCGGGCATTGGTCAACGGCTGCCCATGGCGTACGCAAAGCCGCAGGTCGAGTGGGGGGCTTGCGGTGTGCGCTTTTCGGTCAACTTGTGGCGCGCCTCACGAGGGGCGGGTGCCCGGGGGCTGCTCCGTCGATCCCGCCCGCCGCCCGCTTGACGCGGCCATATCGTTTATCGATAACATCGATAAACGATATGGCCTCGGAGGGGTGAGCAGGAACATGAACGACACGTCGTCCTGGTGGACGCGGGCAGTGGATCACGTGCTGGAGCTGGTCCTGGGACTGGCACTGCTGCTGGTGGGGCTCTTCCAGGTCCTCTTCCCGATCCTGGGGGTGACCGGCCCGCTGCCGCCCGTGGCCTCCCGCGAGGTGCGGGTCGACGCCGCCGCGCGGCTGTCCGGCGCCACCGCGTCCGGACCCGTGACGCTGCACGGCACCGACCGCGCCGAGCTGGCCTTCCACGACCCCGGCTTCGGGCAGCGCGTGCTCCTGGCCCTCCCGGACATCGCGGGCGGCCTGCTGGTCGTCGTGATCCTGATGGTGCTGCTGCAGATGGCCCGCACGTTCCGGGCCGGCGACTTCTTCGTGCCCGAGAACACCCGGCGCCTGACCGTCGTCGCCGTCGCCCTCGTCCTGATGGGCACTGTCGTACCGTTGCTGGACATGATGACCACGAACCTCCTGGTCCGCGGAGAGGCGATGGCGGAGGCGGTCTCACCCGCCACGGACTATGCGGTCGGGCCCGTGTTCCTGGCGGTCCTCGTCGGCGCCGCGGCCGGAGCGTTCCGCGGCGGCACCCGCCTGCGCGCCGACACCGAAGGGCTGGTCTGATGCCACCGGAGGAGGCGCACCAGATCGAGTGCCACCTTGCCCGCCTGCTGGACGAACGCGGCATGACCCTGGCCGAACTGGCCGCGCGGGTCGGTGTGACCGTCGCCAACCTCTCCATCCTGAAGAACGACCGGGCCAAAGCGATCCGCTTCAGCACACTCAGTGCCATCTGCCGCGAACTGAACTGCCAGCCCGGGGACCTGCTCACCTTCGCCGCGCGGTGAGACGGCATCCGGCGGCCGCTTCGTACGCGCCCCAGGGGTGCCCCCGCAGCACCGGTTCGCTAGGGTCCTTCCCCATGGCGACCAACCCGCAGAACCACGCCGAGGGCAACTACGACCCGGCGGGCAGCACGCAGATGTTCCGGGCCTTCGTGGACGAGGGCGGCACCCCCCAGGCCGGCGGCCGCCGCGCCCCGGCCCCCCAGCAGTCGGCAGGCCCCCGAGTGGGCGTCATCCTCGGCGTGATCGTCGCCGTTCTGGTCGTCGCGGGCGCGGCCTGGCTGGCGCTGTCGTAACGAGCGGACGTTCCACCGGCTCGAAGTCCGGATCTCCGGCCCACCCCGCGCCGGAACCCGCATCTCCCGCTTCGGCCCCCGTGTGTCCCACCGCCTGACGGCGACGGGACACACGGGGGCCGGCCAGGTGACCTCGGTGCCGCCGTGCGACGGCCCCGCGGTCAGTGCCGCGAGCTCTTGGAGCCGGTCTGCCCGGGCTCCTTGGGGGCCCAGGCGGGCTTGCGGGTGGCCTCCTTGAAGCCGGTCTCCTTCATCAGGACCCGCCACCCGTCCTCGCCCGCGTCACCGTCGAGGCGCATGCTGAACTCCTTGACCTGCTTGGTGTCGTGGAAGTACAGCACGACGACCTGGCGCTCGGAGCCCCCGTCGTAGAAGTCGGCCGTCACCTTGCCCTGGGCGCCGTCCTCGAAGCCCTTGACCCAGTTCTCGGCCGTCTTCCTGCTCTGGGTGTCGTCGCTGTCGCTGGTGGCGAGGGAGCGAAGGTCGTCCGTCTTGCCGTCGGCGATGCGCCACACGAGTTCCTGGGTGACGCCGAGAGAGCCCGTGGAGGGGTAGCCGACCACGTGCAGCGGTTCATGGTTGGCGTAGGCCTGCTCATAGGCCGCACCCGATCCCCTGGCGTCGGCGGAGTCACCGCACCCGGACAGGGCCAGCATGGCCAGTGCCAGCGTGGCGGCTGCTCCGTGGGCCCGCTTTGTCCTCGTCATTTCACTTCCTGTCCCTGACCCTGACGATCGTGACCTTCTCGATCGGGTTCTTGGTGTGCTTGTAGCGTTCGATCACTTCGCGGAGCCTGGTCTGGTTCTTCAACCCGTGCTGGACCAGGCCGGCGTAGCCGTGGTTGACCGAGAACACGATCGCCACGTGGTTGTAGATCTTCTCCTTCTTCCACTTGAAGAAGACGAGGTCTCCGGGCTTGGCGTAGTACTCCTCGGAGATGGTCCTGGCGTGGCGCCACTTGGTGACATGGCGGCGCAGATAGTCGGCGCTGGTCCACGCCCAGCTCTTGCCGAACCCGTACTTGCCCTGCCACCAGGCGTTGTCGGCCTTCCGGCCCCCGGGACGCATCTGCATGCCGCCGCCCTTGTAGAGGGCCTTGGACACGAAGTTGGCGCAGTCCTGCTCGTACTCCCACTTCGTGTCGAGGTTGTTGAACGCCCAGCTCGCGGTTCCGCTGCCGCTGACCGTCCCCGCGGCAGCGGCCTTGGCGGAGGGCGACGGCGACGGCGCGGGGAGCTCCGGCCCGTAGTGGGCCGCCGGGTTGAGGAGCTGCGGCGCCTCGTCCTGGTTGGCGGGGATGTTCCCGTTGGCGTCGGGAAGGTGCGGATCGATGTACTGCGCGGGCTGCGCGGTCTGCTGCGTCGTGTGCGCGGCAGCCGTGGGCGAGGTCTGGGCGGCGGTCCCCGTACCGCCGAGACAACCGGCCCACACGGCGGCGCTCACGCCCCCGGTTATGCACAGTCGGGCCGTGCGGCTCTGGATCAACGATGACATGCCGAATGCCATGTGCGGTTCCCCCTGTTTGGTCTGGTCACCGTCCTGCGGTGACCGCGCAAACCTACCCACGCGGAGGTCGGCGGGCCCGCCCCACGACGAAGGCAGCGACATCTTCCAACGGCCGCCGGTACGTTTCCTGAGGACTGCCCCGACGCCGCGCATACTGGGAAATATGCGGCGTACGGATCCCGGCCGCTACGGCGAAGAGGTGTTCCGTCCGGGAGAGAGCGGCGAGGCCGAGCGCATCGATCTGGGAGCGCTCGCCTATGACGAGGTGAGCGCCGCGCGGCTGACGGCGCTGGGCGTCGGCCCCGGCTGGCACTGCCTGGACGTGGGCGCGGGGACCGGCACCCTCGCGCGGTGGCTGCTGGAGTCGGCGGGTGTCACGTCCGTCCTCGCCGTGGACCGTGACACCCGGTTCCTCGCCGGCGACCACACCCCGGGACTGGTGGCGCAGACCGCCGACATCACGGCGCCGGACTTCGACCCGGGCCGGTTCCACCTCGTGCACGCGCGCTTCGTGCTGATGCATCTGCGGTCCTGGCGCCGCCTGATCTCCGTGCTCGGTTCACTGCTCGCCCCCGGCGGTGTGCTGGTGCTCAGCGACGCCGTCGACCTGACCACCGCCGACGCGCCCGCCTCCCCGTACACCGCCGTGATGCGGGCGATGTGGCAGGGGTTGCGGGAGACCATCGGTACGGACGTCTCCTGGGTGCCGGACTACCCCCGGCTCCTGTTGCAGGAAGGCCTGCGCTCCGTGGCCGCCGAGATCCACGTCCCCCCGCTGGTCCCCGGCAGCCCGGTCAGCCGCTTCTGGGCCGACACCTGGGAGCGGTCGCGGGCGGCCATGCTGGCGACGGGGCGGGTGGACGACGCGCAGATCGACCAGGCCCTGCGCGATCTGTCGTCCCCGGAGTCCGCCGGTCTCGCCCCCGGGATGATCACCGCCTGGGGCTGGAAGCCTCCGCTCACGGCCGGCGCGGGGCCGGGAGCCCCGGGACACCGCTGACCCGGAACTCCCGGCAGACCCCCACTAGGGCCTGTCCGATGGGTCAGGGTCGGAAAGGCCCTAGGCCGCGTCCGCCGCCGCCCGCAGCGCCGCGATGTCGATCTTCTTCATGCCGAACATGGCCTTCATGGCGCGGGCCGCGCGCTCCTGGTCCGGGTCGTTGAGCAGCTCCGCCATACCGCCGGGTGCGACCTGCCAGGACAGGCCGTACTTGTCCTTCAGCCAGCCACAGGGGCCCTCCTCGCCGCCCTCGGAGAGCTTGGCCCAGTAGTAGTCGATCTCGTCCTGGTCGGCGCAGTTGACCAGCAGCGAGATCGCCTCGGTGAAGGTGAACTCCGGACCGCCGTTGATGGCGATGTACTCCTGGCCGTCGAGCTCGAATTCCACGGTCAGTACGGTGCCGGCCGGGCGCGGGCCCGCCTCGTTGTAATGGGTGACGTTCTTGATCGTCGAGTTCGGGAAGACCGAGCAGTAGAACTCGGCGGCCTCCTTGCCCTGGGTGTCGAACCAGAGGTTGGGCGTGATCTTGGGCATGGCGCTCTCCTGGCGTCGTCTGCGGGCCGGCCTCGTGTCGGGATGGGCCACTGTGTGTATTGACCGTGGCGGCGCGCGGAAGTCATCGGTGTTCGCCGAACGGGTGCGACCGGCTGGCGCGGCACGCCCACCGACCCGCATCGCCCGCACCGACCCGTCAGTTCCCCTGGTCCCCCACCGGAACGCTCGCGGTCACTTCCAGGCGAAGGCCACGTCCCTGGTGTCGAGGTGCATGCCCGCCGGCACCCGCCAGGCGTCGACGCACACCCGCCAGCTGCCGGTCCTCCGCCGGCCGGGGGCGAGCGGCAGCGGGAGGCGGTGGCTGGAGGTGATCGTTGCCCAGTCGATGCCGAGCGCGCCGATGACGTGGGCGCCGAAGGTGACCGTGCCGGAGGTGACGGGGCGGTCACCGGTGTTGAGGAAGTCGATACGCACCTTCTCGCACCAGCGGACGTCGCTGTCGGCGAGGACCGGCTTGCCCACGAGGAGGCCGGCGGGGGCGTCCGGGCCGGCGGGGACGGTGGGCGAGGGCGGCTCGGGCGCGGGAGAGCCGTGCGGTGGGGTGGATGTACCCGACGGGGAGGGCGAGTTGGGCGAGGCCGTGCCGTCCGTACCGGAGGGCGGGGGAGGCGGTGCGGCGGCACCGGAGGGGCCCGGGGAGCTGCCGGGGGTGGGAGCCGGGCGGTCGGAGCGCGTGGCATTGCCGCCGCTGCTGTCGCCGCTGCGGGTTCCCCGGGCTCTGGGGGCTTCATGGCCGTCCAGCGGGGTCAGTACCACGCCGTCTCGCGGCGGTACGGGCCTGACCGGCGCGCGCCCGTCGGCGGGGCCTGCCGCGCCCACCGCGACATAGCCCTCTTCGGCCGCGCCTGCGCAGCCGGTGAGCAGGACACCCAGACACAGTACGGCCGCCGAGGCGGAGGCGTAGGTCGTTGTCGTCCGTCGCATCGGGACAGTGTTGCTGACGAGGCGTCAGCTGTATAGGTCGAGGATGCGTCAGCTCTACGGGTCGCCCTGCGAAGGTCCTGCGACTGTCCGCGAAAGTCCTGCAAGTGTCCGCCGAGCGGCGCGGAGCATCTGACGGCTGCCCCTCGGCGGACCGTTCCTCAGTCGGAGATCAGGCCCTCGCGCAGCTGCGCCAGGGTGCGGGTGAGCAGACGGGAGACGTGCATCTGGGAGATGCCGACCTCCTCGCCGATCTGGGACTGCGTCATGTTGGCGAAGAAGCGCAGCATGATGATCTGGCGCTCACGGGCCGGGAGTTTGGCCAGCAGGGGCTTGAGGGACTCGCGGTACTCCACGCCCTCCAGGGCGCTGTCCTCGTAGCCCAGGCGGTCCGCCAGGGAGCCCTCGCCGCCGTCGTCCTCGGGGGACGGGGAGTCGAGCGAGGAGGCGGTGTAGGCGTTGCCGACGGCCAGGCCGTCGACCACGTCCTCCTCCGACACCCCCAGGCACAGGGCCAGTTCGGGAACCGTCGGGGAGCGGTCCAGCTTCTGCGAGAGCTCGTCGCTGGCCTTGGTGAGGGCGAGCCGGAGCTCCTGGAGCCGGCGCGGGACCCGCACCGACCATGACGTGTCACGGAAGAAGCGCTTGATCTCGCCGACGACGGTCGGCATCGCGAACGTCGGGAATTCCACCCCGCGTTCGCAGTCGAAACGGTCGATCGCCTTGATCAGGCCGATCGTGCCGACCTGGACGATGTCCTCCATCGGCTCGTTGCGGCTGCGGAAGCGGGCCGCCGCGTACCGCACGAGCGGGAGGTTGAGTTCGATGAGCGTGTCACGCACGTACGTACGCTCCGCGCAGTCCTTGTCGAGCGAGGCCAGCCGCAGGAACAGGGAGCGGGAGAGCGTGCGGGTGTTGATGGCGTCGTCGTCATGCACGTGCGGTGCAGGCGCGGGAATCGCGGAAAGCACCTTCGAGCTGCCCAGTTCTACGGACATGCCACCCCCTTGAGGTCGCGGACGGGTCGCTGCGGCGTCCTCGGCCCGGGGCGGGCCGAGGAGTGATACCTCCACCTGAATACCGGAGGCAGCGCTACGGCAAACGCGGTTCCTGCAGAATGTCACATGTCGGCAACACGCTGTAGCGCCATGTCGATATATCTGCGCAGGAACGGGTCGTCCGTCCCGGTTATGTGTCGATCCTGTTTGCGGATCGCAGGCGGGCGAAGCTCCGCGACAGTAGCCGCGACACATGCATCTGCGACACCCCCAGTTCCGCACTGATCTGTGACTGCGTCAGATTGCTGTAGTACCGCAGCAGAAGGATCCGTTGCTCGCGTTCGGGGAGCTGGACGAGGAGGTGGCGTACGAGGTCGCGGTGCTCGACGCCGGCCAGCTCCGGGTCCTCGTAGCCGAGGCGGTCCAGCAGGCCGGGGAGGCCGTCGCCCTCCTGCGCGGCCTCCAGCGAAGTGGCGTGGTACGACCGCCCGGCCCGCAGGCAGGCCAGCACCTCGTCCTCGCCGATCTTCAGTCGCTCGGCGATCTCGGCGGTGGTGGGGGAGCGCCCGTGCAGCACCGTCAGATCCTCGGTGGCGCCGTTGACCTGCACCCACAGCTCGTGGAGGCGGCGCGGCACATGGACCGTACGGACATTGTCTCGAAAGTAGCGTTTGATCTCGCCGACGACGGTGGGCATCGCGAAGGTCGGGAACTGCACACCCCGGTCCGGATCGAAGCGGTCGATCGCATTGATCAGACCGATCGTGCCGACCTGGATGACGTCCTCCATCGGCTCGTTGCGGCTGCGGAAGCGCGCCGCGGCGTAGCGGACCAGCGGCAGGTTGGCCTCGATCAGCGCGGCGCGGACGCGGGTGTGCTCGGGGGTGCCGGGCTCCAGGTCCGCCAGCTCGGCGAACAGCACTTGTGTGAGCGCCCGCGTGTCCGCGCTACGGCTCTCGCGGGATGGAGCCTTGGGCGCAGTACGGGCCGTCACGGTCACGCCACCCTTTCACGGTGCTCACAGTGCAAGAATCCGGCAAAAGCGGTCATAGCATTACAAGACAGATGCACAGTGCGCAAGGACCTCATAACGCCGTGTTGAACAGAGAGTTGGGTGGTCGGAGCGGGCCTTGGGGGAGGCGCGCGGGGCGGGCGGGTGGCGTACCCGGGGTGGGGTACGGCAAAGCCCCCCGCCCGGTGGGGCGAGGGGCTCGGTGTACGGCGTACGGGGAAGTGTGCGACTCAGAATTCGTAGTCGGCGATCACCCAGGTGGCGAATTCGCGCCACTGGGTGGCGGCTGCCTGGTGGGCCGGGTGCTCCAGATAGCGCTTGAGGGCGTCCGCGTCGGCCACGGCCGCGTTGATCGCGTAGTCGTAGGCGATCGGGCGGTCGGTGATGTTCCAGGCGCACTCCCAGAACTCCACTTCCGGGATCTCGTCCTTGAGGACCTCGAACGCGTGGACACCGGCGCGCACCCGCTCGTCGTCGCGGGCGACGCCGTCATTGAGCTTGAACAGGACCAGGTGGCGGATCACGGGGGCCTCCGTACGACGGGCGATCACCGGGGGCCGCCCGGTCGGGCGGCGGACCCCTAGTTGATCAGCTGGGTCATGAACTCGCCGACGCCCTGGGCGGCGGACGAGATGCCCTCGAAGCCTATCTGGACCAGGTCGGCGGCCCGTTGTGGGGACGTGATGATCGTGTACAGCACGAAGACGATGATCAGGTACATCGCGATCTTCTTCGCCTGCGCCATCAGTCCCGTCTCCCCTACGGCAGTCCCCTACGGCAGTCCCGGCAGTTCCCGGTTGCAGTCGGGTGAGTGTAACCACACGTGTTCGAGCGCGGGAGTCGCGACGGCGGGGGAACCGGGGTACTGATCCGGACTTTATGGACCAAAGGCCCGCCAAAGGAGGCCCTTTGTCGGCCTGTTGAGACGCTTCGGGGGAGCACCATGAGTGAGTGGCCCAGTGGATCTGGCAGGAATTCCCGGGCCCGGACCAGGGCCTCACTGCGGGGTCCGCGCCGTGCGCCCCCCCTGACGCGGCGTGGACTTTGGGGTTCGGTCCTCGTCGGGGGAAGCGGCCGTCCCCCGACCCCGCTTCCCCCGACCATAATGGCGGGACGCCTGACCCGAGGGGGGACCCAGAATGCCCATGAACTCCGCACGGCCCGAGTCCGATCCGTCGTACCCGGCCGGCCACCTGCCCGCTCCGGCGCGTCGCCGCCCGGCGGGCCCCGCGCGGCCCGCCGTCGTGCTGGCGCTGCTGCTCGGCCTGCTGGCCGCGGCGGTCGCACCCGCGGCGGCAGCCGGCCGCGGTACGGGGGAGGCCGCCCGGGCGGCGGCCGCCACGAGCACGGTGAGCCGCGCGGTCGAGGTGTCCGGCGCCGCCGCGGCCCCCGCGCAGGCCGCCTCGTACGGCCACCACGGCGCGCACCACGGCGTGCACCAGGCCACGCACCACAAGACGGCCTTCAAGTCCAAGAAGGGCAAGTGGAAGTCGAAGGTCAAGAAGAAGAAGGGCTTCTTCAAGAAGCTCGGCATCTTCCTGATCGTGCTGTTCGTCGTCTTCCTGATCGTCCTGATCCTGGTGATCTGGCTGCTCGTCCGCTTCGTCCGCCGCGCGGTGAGCCGGCGACGCGACGCGTAACAGCGCCGGGTCCCCGCGGGCCCGGACACGACGAAGGCCCCGATCCCTGAGGGATCGGGGCCTTCGTTCGAGCGGTAGCGGTGGGATTTGAACCCACGGAGGAGTTGCCCCCTCACGCGCTTTCGAGGCGCGCTCCTTCGGCCGCTCGGACACGCTACCGAGAGAGAGCTTAGCCCACGGGTGGCCGTGCGCCGAAATCGGATTCCGGGGAGCGGGCCGAGCACGGTCCGCGCGGGCCCGTGCCGCCGGTCAGCGGTCGCGGAAGAACGCGGTGAGTTGAGCGGCGCACTCGGCTTCGAGGACGCCGGTGACGACCTCCGGGCGGTGGTTGAGACGCCGGTCACGCACGACGTCCCACAGGGAGCCGGCCGCGCCCGCCTTGGCGTCGCGGGCGCCGTAGACGACGCGGTCGACGCGGGAGAGGACGACGGCGCCGGCGCACATCGTGCAGGGTTCGAGGGTGACGACGAGGGTGCAGCCGGTCAGCCGCCAGCGGCCCGCCGGCCGCCCGCCGCCCGGGCCGGCGTCCTCCGCGGACCGCGCCGGGAAGGCCCCCGTGCGCGCGGCTTCCTCCTGGAGGGTGCGGGCGGCCGCCCGCAGGGCGAGGATCTCGGCGTGCGCGGTGGGGTCGCCGGTGGCCTCGCGTTCGTTGTGGCCGGTGCCCAGCACCCGGCCGTCCGCGGACAGCACGACGGCGCCCACCGGGACGTCACCGGTCCCGGGGGCGCGGGCGGCCTCCTGAAGTGCCTGCCGCATCGGGGCGATCCAGGGATCGCGCAGCGGGTCGGGCTCGGGGGAGGAGGGGGAACCGTGCAGCGGATCGGACTGGGGGGCGCTCATGCCCCCCAGTGTCGGTGACGGGGCTACCGGACGGCCTCCAGGATGTCCGTGCAGCCGAGGGCCTCGGCGATCGCGCCCAGGGCGTCGCCGTCGAGGATGAGCAGTTCCTTCTCCCCGATGCCGAGGTCCTCCAGGAGCCGGGCGTCGCCGAGCGGGCCGGTCGGGACGGGGGTGTCCGCCTCGTCCTCGCCCTGCTGCGTCTCGGGTTCGCCGTCCTCCGTGCCGTCCAGGTCGAGGCTTGCGAGTTCGTCCTCGACGTCCTTGTCGCGGCCGAGCAGCTCGTCGGTCAGCATCGCACCGTACGAGCTGCGGGCCGCCACGGCGGCGTTCGAGATGAAGACACGGGGGTCGTCGTCGCCGTCCAGCCGGATGACGCCGAACCAGGCGTCCTCCTGCTCGACCAAGGCCACCACCGTGTCGTCGTCCACCGCCGCCTCTCGGGCCAGATCGGCCAGATCGGTCAGCGTTTCCACATCGTCGAGCTCCGTATCGCTCGCTTCCCACCCGTCTTCGGTGCGCGCGAGCAGTGCGGCGAAGTACACCGTGACTCTCCCACTGGTCATAGGCGTGCCGGGCCGGGGCGGGGCGGCGCTGCACGCCGTTGGTCCCGCCCCTTCGGAATCGTGGCAGAAACATGGCGTTCGCGCGGGGTCTTCGACGCTGCGTCGTGCGGCGGTTGTGCGAGATGTCGCTCACGTGCCGCAGCGCGGGCGGGTGCGCGACGGATTTCCGCTACCGGCGGAACGGCCTGCGCTACCAGCGGAAAGTGCGCATCCGCATGGCCGTGCGCATGCGCTCGGCCCGCACCCGGCGCGGCTGGACGCGGTCGCGCAGCTCCTTGGCCTCGTGCAGTTCACGGAGGAATTGTGCGCGGCGCCGTCGGCGCGCCGCCGCGCTGTCCTCGCCCGGCTCGGTGCCGGAGGCCGGCCCCGGATCGCCGTGGACGGCGTCGTTCGAGTCGTCGGTCCGCTTGTGGTCGGGCACGCTGCACACCACCTTGGGCGCGATCTTTCGCCCGATGACGGGACGGCCGATCGGGCGTACGTGCCCACTTTCCCTCCTTTCGGTGCGGTCATGCCAGCCGGGCCGGGCGACCGTGGCCGGCAGCCGGGCGCCGCACGGCGGGCGTCGGGGCCCGTCGGCTCGGTTACTGTCGATGTCATGCGGATCCACGTCGTCGACCACCCGCTGGTGGCGCACAAACTCACCACACTGCGCGACAAGCGCACCGACTCCCCCACCTTCCGGCGGCTCGCCGACGAGCTGGTGACCCTGCTCGCCTACGAGGCCACCCGTGATGTGCGCACCGAGCAGGTCGACATCGAGACCCCGGTCACGGCGACCACCGGCGTGCGGCTCTCGCACCCGCGCCCCATGGTCGTACCGATCCTGCGGGCCGGTCTGGGCATGCTGGACGGCATGGTCCGGCTGCTGCCCACCGCCGAGGTCGGCTTCATGGGCATGGTGCGCAACGAGGAGACGTACGAGGCGCACACGTATGCCACGCGGATGCCCGACGACCTCTCGGGGCGGCAGGTCTACGTCGTGGACCCGATGCTGGCCACCGGCGGCACGCTGGTCGCGGCGATCCGTGAGCTGATCAAGCGCGGTGCGGACGACGTCACGGCGATCTGCCTGCTGGCCGCGCCGGAGGGCGTCGCGGTCATGGAGAAGGAGCTGGCCGGGACGCCCGTGACGGTGGTCACCGCGGCCGTCGACGAGCGGCTGAACGAGGACCGCTACATCGTGCCGGGCCTCGGCGACGCGGGCGACCGGATGTACGGCACCGCCGGCTGAGCGAGCGCCTCTCCCCCTGATCACTGTCGGGCCCCGCACCACCGGTGCGGGGCCCGCGCGCGTGCGATCAGCAGGTGTCCTCGGCGGGGGCGGGGGACGGGTGGGCCAGCACGGCCAGGGACTTGGCGGCGGCCTGCTGGGTGGCGAGGTCCTTGAAGGCGTCGCCGAGGATCAGGTCGAGTTCGGCGCTCTTGCGGTCGTCGGTCTTCTGCTGGGCGCCGGCGAGCTGGGTGGCCAGCACCTTCAGCGGGCCGTCGACCGCCGCCTTGGGGCCGAGCAGTATCCCGGCGCCCTTGACCTTCTTGTCGTAGGCGGCCGGGGCGTTGCCCACCTTTCCGATCTTGAAGCCGCGCTTCTTGAGCTCGTCGGCGGTGCGCTTGGCGAGACCGGCGCGCTGGGTGGCGTTGAAGACGTTGACGGTCAGGGTGCCGGGCGCGGGCGGCTTCTGCGCCGCGGTGCCGGCCTGTGCCCCGTTCGCCCGGCCGCTGTCCTGGCAGTGCTTCTTGCCCGGGGAGGCCTGGGCGGTGTCGCCCTTGCCGCCGAAGACGTCGATGAGCTGCAGCGTGCCCCAGCCGACCAGCCCGAGGGCACAGACGGTGGCGACGAGGGTGAGGACGATCCGGCGACGGTGCCGGGGACGGCGCATCCGCGGATACCTGTCGCCCGTGACGCGGTACTTCTTACCGCCCATGCCTGGAGGCGTCAGCATGCTCATGGGCGCAGCGTAGTGCGGACGGCGGTCCGTGCCTACTAAATGATCAACGCGTGGCGCAAGACCCAACCCAAAAGGATCAATTCGGGCGGTGGGTGGTCCGGGGCGCCGGGAAAACGCGGCACGCGGGCCGGGGTGTCAGTCCAGTTCGAGGACGCGGGCGTGCAGCACCTGGCGCTGCTGGAGCGCGGCGCGCACCGCGCGGTGCAGGCCGTCCTCCAGGTAGAGGTCGCCGCCCCACTTCACGACATGCGCGAAGAGGTCGCCGTAGAACGTCGAGTCCTCGGCGAGCAGCGTTTCGAGATCGAGCTGCTGCTTGGTGGTCACCAACTGGTCGAGGCGTACCGGGCGCGGGGCGACATCCGCCCACTGGCGGGTGCTCTCCCGGCCGTGGTCGGGGTACGGCCGCCCATTTCCGATGCGCTTGAAGATCACACGGAAAGCCTACCGGGCGAGCGGCACCGGGCGCAGCCATGCCGCGGCAGTGCAAAAGGATCATTGGCGGCAAATTTGGATCATTGGCGGGCGACACTCCGGGGGATATGGCCGGATGCGACCCGAACGGACTACGGCGCGCCCCGCCCCGCCGGTCGCGCTCCGTTCCGCGCCGGCGCCCGCCGCACCCTCCGGACGCCGTCACCACTTCCGGGCCGCCGCCAGGCTCGCCTGCCAGTACGTGACCCTGGCGGTGTGCGGGTCGACGGGGACCGGGGCGCGGTCGTCCAGGCCGACCTGGGTGGGGTGGGCGCGGGCGGTCAGCGCGACACCGAACTGGGAGATCTTCCTGCCGTCCCGGCGCCTTCCGTAGTGCGGGCCGCCGTCGGCCGAGGTGGTGATCGTGGCGTACGCGGTCGCGCGGGGCGCGAGGGTGACCGCGGACGGGGGCCGGCTGTCCTCGATCGCGGGGAGCGCGGGCTGCCGGTCGTCGCCGAAGCGCAGCAGGGGGTAGCCCTGGGCGGCGAAGTCGCAGGTCCGGTCGGAGTCGTTGGTGACCGTCAGCAGCATGCGGTGGGCGGGGTAGGGCAGCGCGCCCGCGTGGAAGCGGAGCATCTCGGGCGTACAGGCGACCCGCCCGCCGGGGCCGGGGCGGTCGCCGCCGTCCGGCGGGGCGGGGGCCGGTGACACGGCGGTGGCCGGCGCGTCGGCCCGGGTGCCGTAGCCGTCGTGGCAGCCGGCGGTCAGCGCCAGCGCGGCGGTGGCGGTCAGGCCCGCGGCGAACGCCCGGCGGGCGGTGACGGCGGTGATGGGCGGCATAGGAGACTCCCCCCGGGACGATGGCTGCACACGAACCTTCGGTGCGGGCGCTGATGATCGGCTAACGCGCCGCTAACGCCTGTCCGGGGGCGCACGGGTGCCGGAGCACCGACGCGCGGCCGGCGTCGGCGCCCCGGAATCGGCCGTGTCCCTGCCCGGGGCCGTCAAAGCGACGAGGGCGAGGGGGAGTTGCTCCGTTCGGGGGTGGCCGACGGCATCGCCGAGGAGGGCGGCCGGGTGGTCTCCACCGGGCGGCCGCCCGTAGGGGAGGTGGGGGTGGCGCTGGGGGCGCGCCCGGGTGGGCGCGCGGGGTCGGCGCCGGTCGACGGGGAACCGGAGGGGCTCGCGGTGCGGCCGGGGCCCGTCGGTGTGTCGGGCGGCGTCGGCTCGGGGGGTGGGACGCTGCGCGTCGGGGACGGGGTGGGCAGGGGGCTCGGTGAGGTGGCGGGGGGCGCGGGGCGGACCGGCGGGCCGTCCGGGGCGGTCGCCAGATAGCCGAGCGCGACGGCGGCGGCCGCGGCGGCCGCCGCCAGCGGCAGGCCGAAGCGGCGCAGCCAGGGCCGCTGCGGGCCGGCCGGCCGGCCGCGGCGCAGCGCCGGCCCCGGGGGCGCGGCGGGCCGCAGGTCCCGGATGCCGATGCTGTCCGCGCGGGCCGCGAGAGCCCGCCGCAGCCGCTCCTCGACGCGCCGTTCGGGCTCCGTGCCGGGGCCGTTCATGACCGCGCCTCCAAGGTCTTCTCCAGTGCGTCCAGGGCCCGGCTGGCGAGGGATTTCACCGCGCCGCGGCTGATGCCCAGCGTCGTCGCGATCTGCGCCTCCGTCAGATCGCACCAGTAGCGCAGTACGAGGACCTCGCGGCGCCGCGCGGTCAGCCCGCTCAGCGCGGCGAGCACCTCGCGGTGCTCCTCGTCCAGCACGATCCGCTCCTCCGCGGACGGCGCGTCGGCCTCGTACGGCGGGGTGTAGGCGCGCGCGGTGCGCCGGCGCCGCAGCACCGAGCGGGCGGCGTTGACGACCGCGGTGCGCAGATAGGCCAGCGCGTTGTCGACCTCGCCGAGCCGGTCGCCGTGCCGCTTGTAGAGCGCGGCGAAGGCGTCCTGGACGACGTCTTCGGCGGTGGCGCGGTCGTCGACGAGCAGAACGGCCAGCCGGACCATGGAAAGCCGGTGCGCGTGGTAGAGCTCGCTGATCGTGGGGCGGGGGTCGGGCGGCGGGGCGGTCGCGTCGTCGGGCAGGCGGTGCCCGTAGGGCGGGTGGCCGTCCCCGGGCGGCCGGGCGAAGGGCCCGGGGCGGTGCGGTGCCTCGCGGTGGATGGCCGCCGGGCGGGCGGCGCGCAGCAGCCGCCGCCACAGGGCGTGCCGGGGCCCCGGCAGGGCGAACCGTACCGGGGCGCTGTGCGGGCCGACGGAGTACTCCATGTGTTCCTTCGGGACGGCCGGGCGCCGGTTCAGCCGCGCCGGCGCCGGACGGCGTAGACCGTGCCGCCGCCCGCGGCGATCAGTGCCGCTGCCCCGCCACCGAAGGCCATCGTGGTCGCGGACGAGGCGCCGGTGTGCGCGAGCTCCTTGCCCTTCCCGCTCTGGGGGGCCTTGGACGGCTCGGCGCCGGGGCGGGGCGAGGCGGTGGTGCTCGGCCGCGGCCCGGGGAGGGTGGGCGAGGCGGACGGCCGGGGGCCGGCGGGCGAGCTGGGCGGGGCGGTGGGGGACGGGCTGACGCTGGTGTCCGGGGCGGGCGTCGGCCGCGCACTGCCGTCGGTCGGGCGCGGTGCGGGCGACGGGGTCGCCTGCCCGGGCCGGGTGTGCTGCGGCTGGGGTGTGCGGTCGTCGGCGTGCGCGGTGCCCGCCGCCGACAGCGCGGTGAACGCCAGCGCCGCGAGCAGCCCGGCGCCGGCCGCGCGGCGCAGAGCGGGGCGGTCGGCGGAACGGGCGGCGCGCCGCGGGGCGGCATCGGCCGCGTACGGCGAAACGGCGCGGGGGGCGCGGATGAGGCGGGGAAGGTGCTTCACGGTCGGCTGCTCCACGTTCTTCGACGGGCGGCGCCTGATGGCGCCCTCACCCGTCACGACGTGCGGCGGACGCGGGGGTTGCCGGGCGGCGGCGAGAATCTTTCGCGGGCCGGCTCATCCGGTGGCCGTCCCGGACGACGGGAGCGCGTGCCGGGACCGGGACCGGCCGGGCGCGCCGCGCCGCGCCGCGGCAGGCGAACGCCCGGGGCGGCCGGTGGCGGGCCGCCCCGGGCGTGCCGGCGGTCGACGGTCGACGGCCGGCGGCCGGATCGTGGACGCTCAGCCGGTGGCCGTCTCAGATGGTCGCCGTGTCGATCACGAACCGGTAGCGCACATCGCTCGCCAGCACCCGCTCGTACGCCTCGTTGATCCGGTCCGCGCTGATCACCTCGATGTCCGCGGCCAGCCCGTGCTCACCGCAGAAGTCGAGCATCTCCTGCGTCTCGGGGATGCCGCCGATCATCGACCCGGCCAGCGACTTCCGCCCCGGGATCAGCGCGAACGCCGCGACCGGAAGCGGCCGTTCGGGCGCCCCGACCTGGACCAGGGTGCCGTCGGTGCGCAGCAGGCCGAGGTAGGCGTTCAGGTCGAGGCCGGCCGAGACGGTGTTGAGGATCAGGTCGAAGGTGCCCGCCAGTGCCTCGAACGTGGCCGGGTCGGAGGTCGCGTGGTAGTGGTCCGCGCCCAGCCGCAGACCGTCGTCCTTCTTGCGCAGCGACTGGCTCAGCACGGTGACCTCGGCGCCCATGGCATGCGCGATCTTCACGCCCATGTGGCCGAGGCCGCCCAGGCCGACGACGGCGACCCGCTTGCCCGGACCGGCCTTCCAGTGGGCGAGGGGGGAGTACAGGGTGATACCGGCGCACAGCAGCGGGGCCGCGGCGTCCAGCGGGATGCTGTCGGGGATGCGCAGCGCGTAGTTCTCGTCGACGACGAGGTGCGTGGAGTAGCCGCCGTAGGTGGGCTCGCCGTCGCGGCCGGTGGCGTTGTACGTACCGACGTTGCCGAGCTCGCCGGTGCAGTACTGCTGCAGGCCGGCCCGGCAGTTCTCGCACTCCCGGCAGGAGTCGACGAAGCAGCCGACGCCGACGCGGTCGCCCGCCCGGTAGCGGGTGACCTCGGAGCCGACCTCGGCGACCACACCGGCGATCTCATGGCCGGGGACGATCGGGAAGTTCCCGCCGTCGCCCCACTCGGCGCGCACGGTGTGGATGTCGGAGTGGCAGATGCCGGCGTACTTGATCTCGATCAGGATGTCGTGGGCACCCAGCTCGCGGCGCGGAATCGTGATCCGCTCCAGGGGGGCCTTGGGGGCGGGCGCGGCGTACGCGGAGACAGAGGTGTGGGTCATGCCATCGAGAATCCGTCGTTCCGGTTGTCGTAACCAGTGCCCTGTTCAACCTGGGCACGCCGTGCCTACCCCTGCTAGAACCACCCTCCGCTTCGGCCGGCCGCCAGCCGCCAGCCGCCGGCCGCCGGCCGAGGAGGCGGGCAGGGACATCCCTAGGGCTGTTGAGGAACGGTGCTGCGCTCCCTCAGGACGCCCGCGATCCGCTCGCACCAGTCCCGGGTCTCCCGTTCGAAGCCGAGGCCGCGCAGGCAGGTCAGATACGGGCCGATGCGTACGCCGTGGGCCAGGAACTCCGCCTCGTCCCGCTCGCCGCGCAGCCGGGCCAGCAGCTTTTCGAAGATCTCGACCTTGGCGGCGGCGGTCCGGGCCCGCTCGTCGAGCTGCTCGATCACCGGTGCGGCGTCGATCCGGTCCACGGCCTGCACCTTCACCAGCAGATCGTCGCGGATGAACGACGGCTTGGCGGTGGCCGCCGCGAACCGCTCCAGCTCGGCCAGGCCCTCGTCGGTGACATGGAACAGCCGCTTGTTGGGCCGGGTCTCCTGCACCACCTGCCGGCCGCCGACCAGCCCCGCCGCCTCCAGCCTGGTCAGCTCGGCGTAGAGCTGCTGCGGCAGCGCGTGCCAGAAGTTGGCGACGCCGACGTCGAACGCCTTGGCCAACTGGTATCCGCTGTACTCGCCGTCCAGCAGTGCCGCCAGTACCGCGTGCTTGAGAGCCATCGCCCCGGGTCGTCCCTTCCCCGCTCTTCCCATACTCAAGAATATGACTAATCATATCCGTGACTAGGAAGCGGCGAGAGGGGACAACCATGGCGACGGTGGCGCGGACCGCGCAGGCCACTGCGGAGCGGTTCAAGGCAGCGGTGGAAGCGGGCGAACTCGGCGCGCTGGAGGAGCTGTTCACCGAGGACATCCGCCTGTACAGCCCGGTGAAGTTCACGCCCTTCGAAGGGCGGCCGATGGTCCTCGGGCTGTTCGGGGTGCTGCTGCGCACCTTCGAGGACTTCCATTACGTGGGCGAACTGGCCGGCAGCGCGGAGACGGCGGCCGGGGCGGCGGCCGGCCCCGCCGACTCGGCGATCCTGATCTTCCGGGCCACCGTGCGCGGCAAGCAGATCCACGGCATCGATCTGCTGCAGTTCGACGAGGCGGGCCTGATCAAGGAGTTCACGGTGATGGTGCGTCCCCAGTCCGCGGTGCAGGCGCTGGGGGAGGCGGTGCTGGACGGCCTGGTCGCCGCCGGGCTGGCGCCGCAGCCGTAGGGGTGTCCGCGCCGGGCGGGGGCCTCGGTGGCGACGCCGGCTGGCGCGCCGGTCCGAGGCCCCCGCGGGCGGCGGCTCACACCCGCTCGGTCTGCTCCGTCGAGATCGCGGCCGCCGGGCAGAGGGCGGCCGCCTCGCGTACCGCGTCGTGCAGCTCGGCCGGCGGTTCGGCGTCGACGAGGACGACGATGCCGTCCTCGTCGCGCTGGTCGAACACGTCGGGTGCCGACAGCACACAGCTTCCGGCGCCGCAGCACTTGTCCTGGTCGATGTGGACGCGCATGGTTCTCCCCGTAGGTGGGTGTCGGGTGGCGGGTGTTGGTGCTGGGCCTTGGGGTGCCAGGGTGGCGGGTGGAGCGGAGTGAGGTCGAGGTGATGTCGAGAGCCGGGGGTCCGGTTCCGGGCATCAGGTTCCGCGCTCCGGGCTCCGGACAATCTGGTGACGGGTATGGGGTGTGCGCTACGGAGCCCGGGGCGCGTTCACCAGGCGACCGGGAGCGCGTGCACCCCGTAGATCCCCATGTCGTGGCGGAACGGGACGTCCTCGAAGGGAACGGCCAGCCGCAGGTCCGGTAGCCGGCGCAGCAGGGTTTCGAGGGCGATCTGCAGTTCCACCCGGGCCAGTGGCTGCCCCAGGCACTGGTGGACGCCGAAGCCGAAGGCGACATGGCGGCGGGCGTCGCGGCCGACGTCGAGCGCGGCGCCGTCGGGGAAGACGTCCTCGTCACGGTTGGCGGTGTTGATCGTGCACAGCACGCCCTCGCCGGCGCGGATGGTGGCGCCGCCGACGGTGAGGTCCTCGGTGGCGACCCGCGGCAGGCCGTTGTGGACGATCGTCAGATAGCGCAGCAGCTCCTCGACGGCGCCCTTGATCAGCGTCGGGTCCTCGCGCAGCCGCGCCAGCTGGTCGGGGTTGCGCAGCAGGGTGAGGGTGGACAGGGCGGTCATGTTCGCGGTGGTCTCATGGCCGGCGATCAGCAACAGCCGTCCCATGGAGGCGATTTGGAGGGGGTCGAGTTCGCCGCGGTCGACCAGCCGGCTGACGATTCCGCCGTCCGGGAACCGCCGCTTGGACTCGGCGAGCTCACTCAGATAGCGCTCCAGGTCCGCCTGCGCGGTGCGTACGTCCTCGGGCGCCGAGCCGAGGTTGAGCAGGATCCGGCTGCACTCCTGGAAGAAGCCGTGGTCCTCATACGGGACGCCGAGCAGCAGGCAGATGACCAGGGACGGCAGCGGAAGCGCGAACTCGGCCACGAGATCGGCCGAGTCGCGGCCCTCGGTCATCCGGTCGAGCAGCTCGTCGGCGAGGCGCTGCACCTCGGGGCGCATCGCCTCCATCTTCTTGATCATGAAGTCGGCGGTGAGCATCCGGCGCTGCCGTGCGTGCTCGGGGTCGTCCGTGCGGATGAAGGCCGGGGAGCTGGTGAACAACTCCCGTGCGCCGGCGGTGAGGAAGGGGAATCCGGGGCGGGTCGCGTCGGCGCTGAACCGCGGGTCCCCGAGCACCGCCCGTACGTCCTCGTACCGGGTCACCAGCCAGCAGGAGGAGCCGTCCCACAGCGTCGCCCGGGTGACGGGCTCCTCCCGGCGGGCGCGTTCGACGCCGGGTGCCGGGTCGAAGGGGCAGCCGCCGGCCCGGGAGGCCGGGAGGGTGAGGGCGGCGGGGCCCTCGCCCGGGCCGGCGTCGCGCTGCGCCTCGGTGCGTTCTGCGGTCGTCATGCGGCTGGTCCTTCCGCGATCGGGACACGGCACTGCCGTGGTGAACGGTGTGCGGGTGGCGCCACTCCTCGGCGGTCGTCTGCGGCTGCGGGGCAAGGGGTCGACGTAATTAGTTACCTAAGTTAAGCAACTAAGTGACGCCACGTTAACTCACCCCGAGCGGGGCCGTGAAGGGGCGTTCATGGCCGCCGTGAGGTTGGCTCAAAGCGAGCGGGCAGGCGTACGGAGCGTGCCCGGAGCATCCCGTTCCCGTGGTCACCGGGACGGTTAAAGTGCCTGCATGCCGGAGCCCGGAAGAGACCAGGACCCCACCGCCGCACTGCAAAGAGTGCTGGCCACGCTGTCCTACCTGCTCACCCGATCCCGGGCGCACGAACGCCAGGCGGCCAGGGCGGGCGTCACGGCGGCCCGCTCCGACCTGTGGCTGCTGATGGCCCTGGAGGACAGCGGAGGGGTCAGCAGGGTCGGCGACCTGGCCGACCTGCTGATGGTCGAGCCCCCTCATGTCACCCGTCAGATCGGCCGGTTGGAGTCCCAGAACCTGGTCGAACGCACCCCGGACTCGGCCGACCGGCGCGCCCGCCAGATCGCCATCACCCCGCACGGCAAGGCCGTCCTGAAGCGCCTCCAGCACACGAGCCAGGCCGGTCTGAACGAGGCGCTCGACGGTTTCGACGACACCGATATCGCCACCACCGTCGCCGTCCTCAACCACCTGGTCGCCTGGGCCCGCCACCGGCACGCACAGGAGGAACGGCAGCGGGGGCGGGGCGGCACCGACACGACCTGAGGCGGGGGCCGGTGGCGCCGGATCGCGGTGCTCCGCGCTCTCGGCGCGGGCTACTCGATCTCGACGCGGCCGCCGGGGGCCTGGCCGTTGGGGGAAGCGGCGGTGTCGGTCCTGTCGGGGGTGCCGAGGTTGCGGCGGACGGAGTCGAGGATGGTCAGGCCCTGGCCGACCAGGCCGGCGGCGATCTCGCCGAGGCCGTCGGTGCCGTTGAGGACGTTGACGTTGGCGTTGGCCAGGCCCGCGGAGGCCTCCTTGACGATCTGCGGGAGCTGGTCGATGAGCATCCGGTCCAGGGCGACCCGGTCGTAGGAGGCGGCGGCCTCGGCCTGGATCTTCATGCGCTCGGCCTCGGCCGTGGCCAGCAGCTTGATGCGCTCGGCCTCGGCCTCGGCGGGCTTGACCACCTCGGCGACCAGTTCCTGCTGACGCAGCTGGGCCCGGCGCTGGGCCAGCTCGGTCTGCGCGGCGAGGACTTCCTGCTGCGCGTGCGCCTGGGCGAGCGGGCCGGCCTGGGCGGCGTGGGCCTGGGCGCGGTCCACCTCGGCGGAGTACTCGGCCTGGACCACGGCGGTCTGCCGGGAGTATTCGGCCTGATTGCGCGCGGCCTCCTGCTGCGCCTCGACCGATGCCTGGGTGGCCTGGGCCTGCGCGATCTGCGCCTGGCGCTGGATGGCTGCCTTGTGCGGGGCGGACATCGCCTCGATGTAGCCGGTGTCGCCGTCGTCGATCGACTGGATCTGGAGGGAGTCGACGATCAGGCCGATCTTGGCCATCTCGGTCTTGGAGGTCTCCAGGACCTCGGTGGCCAGCTTCTGCCGCTCGGTGACGATCTCCTCGACCGTCATCGAACCGATGATGGAGCGCAGATGACCGGCGAAGATGCGGCCGGTGAGGATCGACATCTGGTCCTGGTCGGACAGGAAGCGCTGACCGGCGTTGACGATGCTCTCGGTGTCGTTGCCGACCTTGAAGGCGATCACGGCGCGGACCGTGAGGGTGATGCCCTGTCGGGTCACGCACCGCTCGGCCACCTCGGCCTCACACATCGCCAGGGTCAGAAAGCGGACCTTGCGGAAGACCGGGAGCACGAACTTGCCGTGGCCGGTCACCACTCGAAACGGCGCGCCACCCTGTCCACGCCTGCCACCCGAGATCAGCATGGCTTGATCGGGGGAGGGAACGCGGTAACCGAACATCTGGTGTCTCCTCAACGGGCGTCGCCGGCGTCGCCGGTCAACGCGTCCAACGGATCGGCCCACTCCATGACGTCGACCTGGCGATGGCCACGGGACTCGGTCACGAGCACGGTCGCCCCTACCGGAAGGGGCTGGGCGGACCAGGCGACAAAGGCCTCCGAACCACCTCTGATCCGCACCAGGACCTCACCGGGGCCGGCAGCCCCGCGAGTGCCGATCAGCAGCACTCCCGTACAGCCGATCACGGCATCGTCCTGTGCCATCGGCGGCTGTCCTCCCCCGTAACGTTCCTGGAAAAGCGACCATAGCGCCCTGGCGCGCGGCGGCCTATGGGGGGATGGCGGCGAGTTGGGGTGCCGGTTCGCGGTGCGCCGCCGGGGGCACCCCCGCGCGTCGGATGGCCGTGGGAGAACGGCCGGAACTCCGGCGGAATCAGTGTGCGGAGGGTAGTGCGTCGAGGGCGGCGAGGATGTCGGAGGGCTCGGCGCGGGCGACGTAGTCGGTGTCTATGAAGGCCCAGCGGATGGTGCCGTCGCGGTCGATGACGTAGGTGGCGGGCACCGGCAGGGTGCGGGGATGGCCGCCGTTGACGCGCTGCAGGTCGAAGCCGAAGGAGTCGTACACGGCGGCCAGCTCGTCGGTCAGGTCGAAGGCGAGGCCGTACTGCTCGGCGGTGTCCGAGCCGAGGTCGCTGAGGACGTCGAAGGCCAGGGAGTGCTTCTCGGCGAGGGTGAGGGACTCATCGGGGATCTGGGGCGATACGGCCACCAGGTGGGCGCCGCGGGCGGTGATCTCGGCGTGGTGCTGCTGGAGGGCGCGCAGCGCCAGATTGCAGAAGGGGCACCAGGCGCCGCGGTAGAAGGTGAGCACGACGGGGCCGGTGGACAGCAGGGTGTCCAGACTGACGGATTCGCCGGTGGCGGTGGGCAGACGGAAGCCGGGGGCCGTGTCGCCGACCTGCCGGGCCCTGGCCGCCCGGCCCGACGCGGCGAGATCGCGGCCGGCGCGCTCCATCACGGCGCGGGCGGCGGCGGGGAGTTCGGGGTAGCCGGCGCGGAAGAACGCGGTGAGTTCGTCGTTGAGGCTCATGGGCGGGTCTGCTCCTGGGGTGAGGGTCGGGCGCGCAGCGGGGCGAGGGCGGCGGTCACCGTGTCGGTCAGGGACTGTGCGTCGGCGCCCGCGCGGGAGCGCAGATTGACGCCGTACGCGAGGGTCGCCAGCACCGCGGCGGCGTCGTCGAGGTCGGTGGACGGCTGGAGTTGGTCCCGTTCGGCTGCGGATTCCAGGGCGGACCGCATGGCCGACCGGAGCGCGCCGTGATGCTCTTCGAGCAGGCCGCGGACAGCGGGATCGGCGCACTCGGGACCGGCGTAGGCGTTGGTGACCATGCAGCCCCAGCCGGCGACCGGCCCGGCGCAGCGGACGCCGATCAGTCCGCTGAAGAACTCCTCGACGGCGGTCAGGCCCGATCCCGCCGACGCGAGCTGGGCGAAGGCCGGTGTGGAGTGCCGCTCTATATAGCGGCCCAGCGCCGCGGCGTAGAGGCCGTCCTTGTTGCCGAAGGTCGCATAGAGGCTGGAGCGGCTGACTCCGGTCGCGGTCACCAGGGCCTGGATTCCGGTGGTGGGCAGGCCCTGGCGCCAGAAGATCTGGAGGGCGTCGTCGAGCACGATGTCGGGGTTGAAGTGTTTGATGTCGGGCATGGCGGCCTGCTCGTCTCGCGCTGCGGAGTCCTCCCGCAACTCATCTTGGAACGGTTATTCCAAGATACTCCGACTCGGCCCACACGCAAGGGAGTTGGGGTAGCCGCTGTGGAAAACATCCGGAGCCGGCACCTCCGGAAACCTGTGGGGCCCGCCCCTCGGCGCCGGGCGTGCGGGCAGGGTCCGGCCCTGACGGGGTGAGGCGCCGGCGCCGGGCGAACGGTCAGTGGAAGGGGAGGGGGTGGCCCCGCTGCGCCTCCGGGCGCGGGCCGAAGATCCGCCGCTCCGCCGCCGTGATCGCGACATCGTGGATGCCGGCCTCCCGGCGGCGCATCAGCCCCTCCTCGTCGAACTCCCACAGCTCGTTGCCGTAGCTGCGCCACCACTGGCCGTCCGCGTCGCGGCTCTCGTACTGGAAGCGCACCGCGATGCGGTCGCCGCTGTAGGACCACAGCTCCTTGCGCAGTGCGTAGTCCAGCTCCCGGGACCACTTCCGGCGCAGGAAGGCCACGATCTCCTCCCGGCCGGTGAGGAAGGTGTCGCGGTTCCGCCAGACCGAGTCCTCGGTGTAGGCGAGGGCGACCCGCTCCGGGTCCCGGGTGTTCCAGGCGTCCTCGGCCGCCTGCACCTTCCGCAGTGCGCTCGGCTCGTCGAACGGGGGGAACGGGGGGCGTGGTGCCATGGCGGGCTCCCTGTCTCGGTGGGGCGGTCCCGGCCCTTGGCCGGACTGCCTCGGCGTGAAGGAGAACGATCGTTCTCCCCCTGGTCGGCTAGTGTAGAGAACGCCCGTTCTCCTGAAAAGTCGTGCCCGAGAAGAGCCACGGAGGTGTCATGGACCACGACGAGGCCCGCGCACAAGCCCGCACGCGGATACTCGACGCCGCGGAGAAGCTGTTCTACGACCGCGGGATCCAGGCCGTCGGCATGGACGAACTCCGCACCGCCGCCGGGGTGTCGCTCAAGCGCCTCTACCAGTGCTTCCCCGCCAAGCACGACCTCGTCGAGGCGTATCTGCGCCGACGCGACGAGCGCTGGCGCGCCGCCCTCGCCGCCTACGTCACCGAGCACGCCGACGACCCCGCGCACCGGCCGCTGGCGGTCTTCGACTGGCTGCACGAATGGTTCTCGGCGCCGGACTTCCGCGGCTGCGCGTTCATCAACGCGTTCGGTGAGCTGGGGGCCGTCTCCGACGGGGTCGGCCAGGTCGCCCGGGAGCACAAGCGGGCGCTGCTGTCCTACCTGACCGGGCTGGTCCAGGCCGTTCCGGTCCGCCAGCCCACCCTTGTGGCGGGCCAGTTGGCGCTCCTGGTCGACGGTGCGATCACCACCGCCGCGGTCTCGGGCGGGCCCGACGCGGCCCGGCACGCCCGCACCGCCGCCGAGAGCCTGCTGGCGGCGGCATGCGCTGCCCGGACGTAGCCACGCGGCCGCGCCGTCACTCATAGGGGCGGATTGCGCGGGGCCCGCGCATGGCCGGGCGCCGCGCGGGCCAAACCTGTCTGCGGCTGCCGCGCCGCCCGGCCGGTCCCACCGGGCCCGCCGGGGACGACGGTCCGCACGGCAGGCACGGTGCTCGAAGGAGAAGGAGAACTTCCGATGCCCAGGGGTCCGCGTACCTGCGCCGCCGTTCTTTCCGCAGCGGCCGGCCTGCTGCTGGCCACGGCACCCGCCGCCCACGCCGTCGCCCCGGCCGCCGCCCCGTCCCCCGCCGCCGCACCGCAGCAAGTCCGCGGCCACTGCGGCTACTACGACGGTCAGGCCACCACACGGCGCGGCGACTCGGGCGACGGGGTCAGGGAGGTCCAGTGCCTGATCAACTACTGGAGCGGCCGCAGCGTGCTGGACGGCGACGGCGACTTCGGTCCGCAGACCGAGAGCTGGGTGGCGCACTTCCAGGACGTGCACGGCCTGCTGGCCGACGGGGTGGTCGGTCCCCAGACCTGGAAGACCCTGCGGTCCGCCTAGGGCCTGACCCATCGGACAGGCCCTAGGGGCGGACCGCCCCACCCGCCTCGCTCCTAGGCCAGCACCCGCTCCAGGCAGGCCAGCGCCGAGGCCAGTTCCTCGCCGGTGATGGTCAGCGGCGGGGCGAGCCGGATCGTCGAGCCGTGGGTGTCCTTGACCAGAACGCCCTCCTTGAGCAGGCGTTCGCTGATCTCGCGGCCGGTCCCCAGGGCGGGGTCGACGTCGACGCCGGCCCACAGGCCGCGGGCGCGGAAGCCGGTCACGCCCTTGCCGACCAGGGCGGCCAGACCGGTACGCAGGACCTCGCCCAGGTCGGCCGCGCGGCGCTGGAACTCGCCGGTGGCCAGCAAGGCGACGACGGCCGAACCGACCGCCGCCGCCAGCGGGTTGCCGCCGAACGTCGAGCCGTGCTGGCCGGGACCCAGCACACCGAGCACCTCGCGACGGGCGACGACCGCGGAGACCGGGACGATGCCGCCGCCGAGCGCCTTGCCGAGCAGCAGGACGTCGGGGACGACGGACTCGTGCTCGACGGCCAGGGTGGTGCCGGTGCGGCCCAGGCCGGACTGGATCTCGTCGGCGATGAGCAGGCACCCGGCCCGCCGGGTCAGCTCGCGTACGCCGGTGAGGTAGCCGTCGTCGGGGATGACCACGCCCGCCTCGCCCTGGATGGGCTCGATCAGCACCGCGGCCGTGGTCTCGTCGACGGCCGCCTCCATAGCGGCGAGGTCGTTGTACGGGACGGTGCGGAAGCCAGGTGCGAAGGGGCCGAAGCCGACCCGGGCCGTCGCGTCGTCGGAGAAGCCGACGATCGTGGTCGTACGGCCGTGGAAGTTGCCGCCGGCCACCACGATCGTGGCCTGGTCCGCGGGGACGCCCTTGACGTCGTACGCCCACTTGCGGGCGACCTTGATGCCGCTCTCCACCGCCTCGGCGCCGGTGTTCATCGGCAGCACCATGTCCAGGCCGGTCAGCTCGGCCAGACCCTCGGCGAATCCGGCGAGCTGGTCGTTGTGGAACGCGCGGGAGGTGAGGGTGAGCTGGTCGAGCTGGCGGTGCGCGGCCTCGACGAGGTCCGGGTGGCGGTGGCCGAAGTTGAGCGCCGAGTAGCCGGCCAGCATGTCGAGGTAGCGGCGGCCCTCGACGTCCTCGACCCAGACGCCCTCGGCGCGCGCGACGACCACGGGCAGCGGGTGGTAGTTGTGCGCCAGGACCGGGCCCTCGGCGTCGATCAGCTCGGCGGACGAACGGGGCGCGCCTACACGGAGGGTGCGGGTGGGAGCAGTCATGAACGGATCTCCTGGGTACAGCACTTGATGCCGCCGCCGGCCTTGTGGAACTCCGACAGGTCGACGGGGACGGGGACGTAGCCGCGGGCGGTGAGTTCGTCGATCAGGCCGGTGGCCTGCGGGGCGATGAAGACATGGCGGCCGTCGCAGACGGAGTTCAGGCCGAAGGCCATGGCGTCGTCCCGGGTCGCGGTCACCGCCTTGGGGAAGAGCCGCGCGAGCACCTCACGGGACCCCGGCGAGAACGCCCCCGGGTAGTACGCGATGTTCGGCTCCCCGTCGTCTCCGCCGAGGACGAAGAGCGCGGTGTCCAGGTGGTAGAAGTGCGGGTCGACCAGCTGGAGGCTGATGGTCGCCGCGCCGAAGAACTCCTGCACCTCCCGATGGGCGGCCCGTGTCGTGCGAAAGCCGGTGCCGGCCAGCAGAAAGCGGCCCGCCGGGACCAGGTCGCCCTCGCCCTCGCACACGGACTCCGGCCGGTAGACGTCGAACCCGGCGGCCTTGAACCAGGTCTCGTACGCGGTGGACTCCGGCCGCCGCTCCGGCGCGTGGAAGTGCGAGCCGAAGACCCGCCCCTCCATGACGACCGCCGCATTCGCCGCGAACACCATGTCCGGCAGACCCGGCACCGGAGGCACGGACTCCACCGTGTGCCCGTACTCGCGGTAGGCCTCGGTCAGCGTCGTCCACTGGCGGCTCGCGAGGGCCGTGTCGACCGGCACGTCCGCCCGCATCCAGGGGTTGATGGCGTAGCGCACGTCGAAATGCCGGGGCTCGCAGACCAGATAGCGCCGGGGGCTCGGCGCACGGCTCGTCGGCACAGAAATATCCCTCCGCTTCCGTGAGGACGTGCGGGAATGACCAGTTGTCACTGATCGTCACCCGCGGTGCACTCCACGGTAAGAAGGGACCCATTCCGGTCACAAGAAACGAATGCTGCTCATCCACGCAGGAATGCTGCGTCCGAAGGGCCGCTACGGCCGGTTTGCTGCGCCGCCTTCCGTCGAGGGGCGGCTCGCGCCCGCCTCCGGGCTGTCCGGCAGCAGGTGGGACAGCACCATGTAGCTGATCGTCTTGCGGATGAACGGCTCGGTCCGGATCCGCTCCAGCACCTCCTCGAAGTGCTCGACGTCCCTCGCCCGTACGTGCAGCAGCGCATCGGCGCCACCGGTGACGGTCATCGCCGCCGCGATCTCCGGATGGTTGCGCACCACCTCGGCGAGCCGCCGGGGCGGCGCCGCGCTGTCGCAGTACACCTCGACGTACGCCTCGGTCAGCCACCCCAGTGGGGGGGGGGGGGGGGGGGGGGTGAAGCACCCTCGCAAGCTGTTTCCCCTCACCCCGTTCACCCCAAGACTGAGC
>NZ_JBVIRA010000004.1:26609-130827 GCF_055576575.1 Streptomyces sp. NPDC033270 | reverse complement strand
ACGTTGGAAATCAGCCGCCCCCCCCCCCCCCCCCCCCACTCCCCCTCCCCCCCCCCCCCCCCCCCCCCCCCCCCCCCCCCCCCCCCCACGGTCGCGCTGAACCCCGTGATCACGTTGTTCTCCCGCAGCCGGTCCACCCGCCGCTTGACCGCCGTGGACGACAGCCCGACCGCCGCCCCGATCTCCGCGAAGCTGGCCCGTGCGTTGTCGATCAGCGCCGCCATGATCTTGCGGTCGAGGTCGTCGAAGGACGCGGCCTTGCTGGTCACTGAAACCTCCCGATCCATCCCGGTCCCGCACCGGCGCGGGCGCCTCACGCTAGCGGTACCAGGCGCGGTGACGAGGCATCCCCCGTCGGGTACGGCAATCCCGTAACGCCGACATCGATGCAGGTCACTCGGGGTGGCGTGGCTTCGCGGCAAGGCCGCTCCCCCAGGGCCGGCGCTACGTCGGCTCCACCCGTTGGAGCTTGGCGCGGCGTACGACCTCCGGGCCCACCTTCGCCGCGCGGGCGACCAGGGCAGGGCCGTCCCAGTCCGGCGGCCAGCCCTGCCACAGGCGCAGCTTGCCGCCCACGACGACCGCGGCGATCTGGTCGCGGTTCGCCAGGCGGACGAGTTCCCAGCGCAGGTCGTAGGAGGGCGTGAGCTCGGGGACGCGGAGGTTCACGACGAGGAAGTCGGCGGCCTTGCCGACCGCGATCTGGCCGGTCACCTTGCCCAGCCCGAGCGCATCGGCGCTGCGTGCGGTCGCGTGCTCCAGCCACAGCCGCCCGGCCCCGCACACCGAGTCGCCCTCGGCCATGCCGTACGCCAGCCGCTGCGCGCTCTCCCCCGCGTCGAGCAGCCGGAAGCCGTCGCCGCGGGTCCCGTCGGTGCCCATGCCGAACCGCACGCCCATCGCGGCCAGCATGGTCGCCTGCGCGACGCCGTTGCCCTTCCAGGCGCTGGCCACCGGGTTGTAGCTGATCGCGGCACCGGAGTCGGCCAGCAGCCGCACCTCCGCGGGGGTCAGCAGGGTGGCGTGCGCGCCCAGGGTGTGCGGGCCCAGTGCGCCGATATGGTGCAGATGGCCGAGGGGGCGCCGGCCGACGCTCTTCAACGAGCGCTCCACGGAGGCGAGATGCTCGTTGACGTGCACCTGTAGCACCGCGCCGGCCTCGGCGCACAGGTCCGCGGTCTTCTTGATGACCTCCGCGGGCGCGTCCTCGGGGACGGCGATCGCCAGCGAGGGGTGGATGAGCGGATGCCCGTCCCACCGCGCCAGGTGCTCCGGACCGCCCGTCCCGCTGGAGACGATCTTCGACAGTACGCAGCGGATCCCGGCCTCCTCCGTGCCCCTGGCCACCGCCCGGACATCGACGGGCGCACGGGTCCCGGCGTCGGCGACGGTGGTGAAGCCGCCGCGCAGCGCCTCCAACGCGGCCAGTTTCGCCGACAGATAGGCGCTCTCCTCGTCCAGCGCGTGCTCCAGCGGCTCCCAGATCGTCTTGAAGATCTCCGACGGCTGGCCGAACGACTGGGCCTTGCCGAAGCTCTGGGTCAGATGGTGGTGCGCGTCCACGAAGCCCGGCATCAGCAAGTGGCCGTCCAGGCGCACCGGCTCAAGGCCGGGGTGCGCGGCGACGAGCTGTTCGGCCGGCCCGATCGCGCGGAACTTCCCGCCGTCCACGAGCACCGCCCGGCCGTGCACCGGCCCGTCCGGCAGGAGCAGCACCTCGGGTACGAGCAACTGCCGTGTGCCGCGGAAGTGCGCGGGCCGCGGACCGCCGCCCGGTCCGTACTTCGCCGCGTCGTCGTCCCGGGTCGCGGCCTGCGCCGTGTCCGCACCGCCGACGCCGGACGCGCCGATGAATCCGCCCACACCGGCCAGAAACCCGCGCCGGCCGTAGCCGCTTCGCTGTTCGTTCACCAACCCGCTCGCCTGCTTCCCGTACTTCGTTACTCGCATACCGCTCGTCGATGCGTCCCCGGGGTGGCCTGACCCTAGGACCGCCCGGGAAGCGGAACAAGGGTTCCGGCATACGGGATTTGAAAATCGGGGGAGTGGGTGGCGGAAGTCGTGCGGGTGCCTGCCGCACCCCTGGTCAGGGCGTACGGGCGGGACGTGCGAGGTGGCGTAATGCGGCAGAAACGTCAGTCGGAGCCGGGCGCGTGGGCCACCCGGCTCGTCCGGTTGGTCACGTGGGATCCTGGTACGTCGTGGATCTGCCGGACGGACGGTGGACGGACGTGCGGCGAGGACGAGGATGCCCCGATGAGACTCTGCTTCCTGGTGGAGGAGCAGTACCGCGACGACGGCATGCCGCTGGACGTGATCCGCCAACTCGGCGTCTGGGGCCACCAGGTGGACGTGCTGCGGCCCGGCAGTTCACTGATCCCGCTGTCCCGGGCGGTGCAGGCGGGCAGCCATGACGCCTGGGTCCTCAAGACCGTCTCCGGCGGTCCGGGGCTGTCCCTGCTCGAAGCCGCCGCCTCCGTCGGGCTGACGACGGTGAACGACGTCCGGGCCATCCGGGGCGTACGGGACAAGGCGCTGGCCGCGGTGATCGCCCGCGGCAGCGGGCTGCCGGTCCCGGTGACGTATGCGGCGGCCCGGGCGGCGGACTTCGCGGAGATACCCGAGGCCGAGTACCCGCTCGTGGTCAAGCCGGCCGACGGCAGCTCGGGGCGCGCCGTCCGGCTGGTCGAGACGCCGGACCGGCTGACCGGCCCGGGCGCCGGGCCGGCCGACGGCGGCCTGCTCATCGCCCAGCCCTACGTCCCCAACTCCGGTTCCGACCTCAAGGTCTACTGCGTCGCCGGTGAGCTGTACGCGACCGAGCGGTGCTCACCGCTGCACCCCGGCCGCGCCGTACGGGAACGTCAGGTCCCGCTCACCCCCGAGGTCGCCCGGATCGCTCAGGAGGTCGGCGCGGTCTTCGGCCTCGACCTGTACGGCGTCGACGTGCTGATGGGGCCGGCCGGGCCGGTGGTCGTCGACATCAACGACTTCCCCAGCTTCCGCCAGGTGCCGGACGCCGTCGCCCGGGTGTCCGCCGCCATCGTGCGGCTCGCCCGTGAGGGGTCCGGGCGGCCGGTGGTCCCTCCGGCGAGGGTCTCCTCGGCCGCGGCCCCGCTGGCGGCGATCGGCGGCGACCGGTGAGGGTCGGCCTGATCACCGCCGATCCGCGGCACCCGCTGCTGGCCGCGGTCACCGCACTGCTGACGCCGCATCACCAGGTGGCACACCTGGGCGCCGGGGAGGAGGCCCACGGCGGCGACCGGGACGCGCCGCCGCCCGACGTCTGCCTCCTCAAGGCGCGTACGCCGCGGGCCCTGGCCTTGGCCGCCCGCCTGGAGGAGCGCGGTGTGCCGGTGATCAACTCCAGGGCGGCGACGGCGCGTTGCCAGGACCGGGTGGCGATGGCGGAGCTGGCGCGCGCGGCCGGGCTGCCGTTCGCCCGGACCGCCCTCGTGCCCACGCTGGGGCAGCTGGCCGCCGCCGGGGAGCCGGCCACCCCGCTGGTGATCAAGAGTCGGCACAGCCGGCGCCATGACCTGGTGGCGCGGGCCGACAGCGCCCGGCAGCTGCGACAGCTCGCCGCCGACTGGCCCGAAGAGCCGGTGGTCGTCCAGGAGTTCACCGCGAACAGCGGCTGGGACCGCAAGCTGTGGGTGGTCGACGGGCGGCTCTTCGCCGCGCTGCGCCGCTCGGAGCTGGCCCCCGGCGGCCGGGGACCGACCAGGCCGCTGCCACTGGACGAACTCCCCGCGGGCTGGGCCGAGTCCGCCCTGCGGGTCGGCGAGGTCTTCGGCCTGGAGGTCTACGGCGTGGACCTGCTCGACGCCGGCGCGGGCCGGCCCGTCATCGTCGACGTCAACGCCTTCCCCGGTATCCGCGGCCAGGCCGGCGCCCCGGAGGCGCTGGCGGCGCTCACCCTCCGTGCCGCGGCGCGAACCGGAAGGAGAGCGCCAGAGGTGAGCGCGAAACGATCATCCGCGGAAGGTGATCGAACGCAAGCGGCGCCGAGACGGAACCTCCCGCTCCACAAGGACTGACGCACCGACACCCGGGGTAGCGCTGGCCCCGTCAGGGGGGCGTGCTGCGCCGCGCCTTCCTTCCGTACGTATGGGGAGAGGCCAGCAACGGTGACACAGCCATTCGAACTGCCCAACTTCTATACGCCCTATCCGGCGCGGCTGAACCCGCATCTGGAGGCGGCGCGTACGCACTCCCGGAAGTGGGCCCGCGACATGGGGATGCTGGAGGGCTCGGGCATCTGGGAGCAGAAGGACCTCGACGCCCACGACTACGCCCTGCTGTGCGCGTACACCCACCCGGACTGCGACGCGGACGCGCTCTCGCTGGTGACCGACTGGTACGTCTGGGTCTTCTTCTTCGACGACCACTTCCTGGAGAGGTTCAAGCGGACGCTGGACCGGGAGGGCGGCAAGGAGTACCTCGACCGGCTGCCCGCCTTCATGCCGATGGACGACTCCGCGGCCGTACCCGAGCCGGTCAACCCGGTCGAGGCGGGCCTGGCCGACCTGTGGGCGCGCACCGTGCCGCACATGTCGATGGACTGGCGCAGGCGGTTCGCCGAGAGCACCGAGCATCTGCTCAACGAATCGCTGTGGGAACTGTCCAACATCAACATCCACCGGGTGCCCAACCCCGTCGAGTACATCGAGATGCGCCGCAAGGTCGGCGGCGCCCCCTGGTCGGCGGGCCTGGTGGAGTACGCGACCGGGGCCGAGGTCCCGGCGGCCGTCGCCGGATCCCGGCCGCTGCGGGTGCTCAAGGACACCTTCTCCGACGGCGTCCACCTGCGCAACGACCTGTTCTCCTACCAGCGGGAGACGGAGGAGGAGGGCGAGCTGAGCAACGGCGTCCTGGTGCTGGAGACGTTCTTGGACTGCACCACCCAGGAGGCCGCCGACTCCGTCAACGACCTGATTACCTCGCGGCTCCAGCAGTTCGAGAACACGGTGGTCGTGGAGCTGCCCGCGCTGTTCCTGGAGGAGGGCCTGGACCCGAAGTCGTGCGCGGACGTGCTGGCGTACGCCAAGGGCCTGCAGGACTGGCAGTCCGGCGGCCACGAGTGGCACATGCGCTCCAGCCGCTACATGAACGGCGGCGGCGCGGCGGCCGGTTCGGGGGCGCCCTGGTCGCCGTTCTCCGCCGGTGGGCTGGGCACCTCGGCGGCGGACCTCAAGACCGCGCTGACCACGGCGGCCGCACACCGCCTGCGCAGCTACACCCACGTCCCGCACGAAGAGGTCGGGCCGTCCCGCATCCCCGACATCCACATGCCGTTCACCACCACCCTCAGCCCGCACCTGGAGGGCGCCCGCCGCCGGCTCATCGACTGGGCGCACCGGATGGGCATCCTCCAGCCGCAGCCCGGTGTGCCGCTCTCCGACGTCTGGGACGAGCCCGCGATCATCCGCTACGACCTGCCGCTGTGCGCGGCCGGCATCCACCCCGACGCCACGCCGGAGCAACTCGACCTGACCTCCGGCTGGCTGGCCTGGGGCACCTACGCGGACGACTACTACCCGCAGGTCTTCGGCCGCCCCCGCGACATCGCCGCCGCCAAGGTCTGCACCGAGCGGCTGTCGGCCTTCATGCCGCTCGACCTGGGCGCCACCCTGGAGCCGGTCAACGCCCTCGAACGCAGCCTTTTGGACCTGTGGACGCGTACCGCCGGGCCGATGACCCCGGAAGCCCGCGAGGCGTTCCGCGCGGCCGTCGACAAGATGACCGCCAGCTGGCTCTGGGAGATCGACAACCAGGTCCAGAACCGCATCCCCGACCCGGTCGACTACATCGAGATGCGCCGCGCCACCTTCGGCTCCGACCTCACCATGGCCCTCAGCCGCATCGGCCACGGGCGGCAGGTCCCCCCGGAGATCTACCGCACCGGCACGCTGCGCTCACTGGAGAACTCCGCCGCCGACTTCGCCTGCCTTTTGAACGACGTCTTCTCCTACCAGAAGGAGATCGAGTACGAGGGCGAGGTCCACAACGGCATCCTGGTCGTCCAGACCTTCTTCGACTGCGACTACCCGACCGCGCTGGCCATCGTCCACGACCTCATGGCCTCCCGTATGCGCGAGTTCCAGCACGTCGCCGCCAAGGAACTCCCCGTCGTCTACGACGACTTCGCGCTCTCCGCCGAGGCCCGCGCGGCGCTCGACGGCTATGTGCGCGAGCTGGAGCACTGGATGGCCGGCATCCTCATCTGGCACCGGGACTGCCTGCGCTACGTCGAGCCCGAGCTGCGCCATCCGCCGGGCTCCCCGGGCTGGCTGGGCGCGCCGTCGGGGCTGGGGACGTCGGCGGCCCGGCTCTTCAGGCACTCCCTCGCCGGTGCCGGATAGGCCGTCGGACCGCGCCGGAGCGACGGGGCCCGCACCGCGCCGGACCGGCCGGGCGCCAGGCCGTCGGGCCCGTAGGTCCACCGCCTACGGGCCCCCAGGCCATGCCCCCTGTGCTCCTCCCGTGCGCACTACCGCGTCATGTGCCCCCGACCTATGGTTCATGGCCCCCGCGGGTGCGGGGGCCGGCGGTGAGGGGGCGAGCGATGGCAGCAGCGGGTGTGGCGGGCGGTTCGGCGGGCGGGTCGGCCTCCCGGCGGGCGCAGGAAGCCCGCAGGCAGGAGCGCGTGTTACGCGAGCAGTGGCGGGCGGCCCGGCAGCAGGCCGAACGCTGGGAGGCGGCGAGCGAGGGGGAGCGGCGGGTCGCCGCGCAGCTGCTGATGCTGACCGAGCGCGGCTGGCGGCTGCTGGTCGACCGGCGCTGGCCGGGCACCCGCGCGGCCAATGTGGACATGCTGCTGATCGGCCCCGGCGGCGTCTTCGTCATCGACGTCAAGAACTGGCGGGCCGCGCCCGAGCCTTCGGGCGGACGGCTGCGGGCCGGCGGGTTCTCCCGCGACGAGCACCGGCGCAAACTGCTCGCGGTCACCAAGGCCGCCGAGGTCGCGGTGGCGTCCCTGGGGATGTCCCCGGTGGCGGTGCGTCCGCTGATGGCCTTCGCCGGGCAGCGGGTCGACGCCGAACTGGGCCGGGTACGGCTGCTGGGCGAGCACGAGATCGGCCCCGCGCTGCTGTCGGAGCGCACCCGGCTGCCCGCGGCCTCGGTCCGCGCCCTGGCCGAGCATCTGGGGCGGGTCTTCCCCGAGTACGAGGACCCGGCCGGCAACGGGCCCGCCCGCACCGCGGCCCGCCCGCCCGAGCCCGAGGCCGACGGCCTCTTCGACCTCGACGGGCTCCGCGAGGCCGCGCTGGACGAGGCCCGCCGGGCCCCCATCGAGCAGTGGATGAGCTTCCTGGACCCCGACCAGCTCGCACTGGTACGCCGCAACTGGGCCGGCCCCGCCCGGATCAGCGGCCCGGCCGGCACCGGCAAGACGGTGGTGGGGCTGCACCGCGCGGCCCACCTCGCCCAGCGCACCGGCGGCCGCGTCCTGTACGCCACCTTCGCCAACAACCTGCCCCGAGTGCAGGCCACCTTCCTCAAGGCCATGGCTCCGGCGGTCGCCGACCGGATCGACTTCCGCAGCCTGCACTCCTGGGCACAGGAGTACCTCCACGGCCGCGGCGTGACCGTCCGCCTGCACCGGGACAAGGCCGAGACGGCCTTCAGCCTCGCCTGGAAGCACGTCGGCCGGGACAGCTGCCTGGCCGAGATCGACCCACTGCCCCGCTACTGGCGGGAGGAGATCGACTACGTCATCAAGGGCCGCGGCATCACCTCCTTCGACGAGTACGCCGCGCTCGCCCGCCGTCGCCGCCGGGCCGCCCTGCGCCGCCCGCACCGGCAGGCCGTCTGGGCCCTGTACGAGGCGTACGAGGCCGAGCGCACCGAGCGCGCGGTGCACGACTTCAACGACGTGCTCTCCCTCGCGCTCGCGGAGGCGGCCGGCCGCACCCACCACTGCGGGTACACGGCCGTCGTCGTGGACGAGGTCCAGGACCTCACGCTCGTCGGGGTACGCCTGCTGCACGCCCTGGTCGGCGACAGCTCCAACGGACTGCTGCTCATCGGCGACGGGCAGCAGTCGGTCTACCCCGGCGGGTTCCGGCTCTCCGACGCCGGCATCGACATCCGCGGCGACCGCGGGCAGGTGCTGCGCGCCAACTACCGCAACAGCAAGGAGATCGTGGACACCGCGCTCTCCGTGGTCGCCGAGGACGCCTTCGAGGACCTCGACGGGCTGCGCACACCGGGCCGCCGGGACGTGGACCTGACCTACCATCACGGCCAGGTGCAGCGCGCCGTACTGCCCACCGTGGCCGGACACGACCGGGCGCTGCTCGCCGCCCTGCACGCCCTGACCCCGCAGGAACTGGCCGACTCCGCCGTCCTGTGCTCCTCCCAGCGCGCCATCGAGCGCTACCTGCGCCTGCTCACCCGCGCGGGCATCGGGGTCTGCCCGCTGGAGCAGTACGACGGGAACCCGTCCGAAGGGGTGAAGCTCGGCAGCTACCGCCGCGCCAAGGGCCTCGAATTCAAGCGCGTCTACCTGCCCCGTTACGACGCCGCCCTGCCACCCGAGACCAAGCAGGACGCCGTGGGCGCCGGCGCCGAAACGGCCCGCGAGCGCGGGGAACTGGCCCGCAGTCAGCTCTTTGTGGCGATGACCAGGGCGCGGGATGTGCTGTGGCTGGGAAGCGTCACGGGGGCCGGGGGTGAATATCCGATTCGTGGTGAATAGTCCCATATGATATGTGGAACCTTCCGGCCATGCGACATATGACTGCTTTGCTTGGCGCGGCGGCAATCACCGGGACGGCGCTCGCCGCGTTCGCCCCCCTCCGTGCGCAGGCCACCACCGGCACCATCACCTTCCACATGCGCCCGCACAACAAGCAGTACGAGATCCTCGACCCGGGTGACGACCACTGCTACGGCCTCGGGCAGGGGGGCGGCGAGGTGGGCAACGAAACCCCCCTCGACCTCATCCTGTGGTCCTCCCGCGACTGCACCGGCAAGGCGATGGCCGTGGTCCCGGCCGGCGAGTGGGCCCGCTTCGCGCGGTACGGAAGCCTGCAGCTCGACCCGGACAGCGCCCCGGAGCCGGACCCGCGCGATGACGAGGACCCGTCCTACGAGGACCCGCGTGACTCGGGCGACCCGTCGGACTCCGGGGACCCGCGTGACTCCGGGGACCCGCGCGATTCCGGCGACCCGTCGGACTCCGGGGACTCGTCGTACTCCCCGGACCCGCGCGATTCCGGCGACCCGTCCGACGCCCCGGACCCGTCCCGCTCGCCGGACCCGCGTGACTCCGCGGACCCGCGTGACCCGGCGGATCACTCCCACGCCCCGGACCCGTCCCGCTCCCCGGACCCGCGTGACTCCGCGGACCCGCGGGACCCGGCGCATCCCTCGGGCACCCCGGCTCCCGCCAAGTCCCCGGACCCCGCGCGTTCTCCTGCGCCCGCCAAGTCGCCGGCGCCCGCCAAGTCCCCTGCGCCCGCCAAGTCCCCGGCTCCGGCCAAGTCCCCGGCTCCGGCCGGAGTTCAGGACCCCGTGAACTCCCCGGACCGGGGCGACTTCCCGGCGCCCGCGCGCACCCCGGCGGCCGCCAAGTCCCCGGCCGCCAAGCCGACGCCCTCCAGTGCGCCGGCCAGGCCGAGCAACCGCCCCAGAGTGGTCGGCCGACCCTCCGGCGACACGCCCTAGGGGCAGATGCCGCCCGGGAGCCCGTCTCCCCGCCCTCCGGCCCACGGAGTTCGGGGAGACGGGCTCTTCAGCTCTGTACCTCGCGGACCCAGGCCGTGAGTCCGGCGAGGAAGCCGGCCCGGTCGCCGGGGGAGAGTCCGTCCAGCGCGCGCAGCAGCGGCTCGGTGCGCCGGGCGATGAAGGTTTCCAGCGAGGGGCGGTGGGCCTCGGACAGCGACACCAGGATGCGGCGGCGATTCGTCGGGTCCTCGGCGCGCTCCACGATCCCGGCCCGGCTCAGGGCGCCCACCAGCTCGCTGGCGGTGGGCAGCGACACATGCAGCCGCCGGGCGATCTCGCCGACGGTCAGCGGCTCCCCGGCCAGCAGCTGCGGGAGCACCGCGCCGTGACGCGGCGTCAGCCCGTGTGCCTCCATGGCGTCGCGCAGGGGTGCCGGCATGAGGTCGCGCACCGCCGAGCCGCGGAAGAACGGCTCCAGCAGCGGCACGAGGCCGGTGATCCGGAGCTCGTCGGGGGTCGGCCTCCGGGGCGGCTCCCCGGCCTCGGGCGTCTGCGGCATGCTGCGAGTGTAGATGGTTCAGGTATTCAAACTATTGGGACAACCGAAAGGAGGCCGGGGGAGCGAGCGGGCCCGCCCCCTTGAGGGTGCGCAGGACGGGCGCGGTCTCCAGGGTGCGGATCGCGGTGCGGTTGCCCAGGCGGTGGGTGAGGTAGTGGTGCAGGGCCGCGGGCCCGGGGCACAGGGCGTGCGCGACCAGGTTCGTGGGGCCGGTGGTGGCGGCGACGAAGGCCAGCTCGTCGTGCCGGGCGAGGTCGGTGGCGACCTGGTCGAGGTGGGTGGGAGCCACGGTCATCCAGAGCAGGGCCTGCGTGGTGGCGCCGTATGGCGCGTCGTCGACCTCGACGTCGAAGAAGAGCGTGCCGGTCGCCCGTAGAGCGGTGAGGCGGCGCGCGACGGTGGCCGGGGACCAGCCGGTGGCCGCGGCCAGTTCGGCCTGGCCGGTCCGGCCGTCCCGCTGGAGCGCGGTCAGCAGGCGGTGGTCGCCGTCGGTCAACTCCACTGCGGGGATGGGGAGTTGGCCGCCGCCATGGTTCTCCCGGTTCTCCCGGTTCTCCCGGTTCTCCCGGTTCTCCCGGTTCTCCCGGTTCTCCCGGTTCTCCCGGTTCTCCCGGTCGTCCCGACCGTCCTGGCCGGTGTTCCCCTCGTCGTCCAGCCCTGTGTGGGGCGCCAGTTGGCGCCGCTGGGCCTCGTCCAGGACGTTGGCGCGGCCGCGCCAGGCGGTGGGGCCGCCGAGGTAGGTGTGCAGCAGGTAGTGGGCGGAGACCGCGGTGATGCCGGCGGTGCGCGGGATGTCGTGCAGCAGCAGTGAGTGCCCGGCGGCATCGGCCGGGGTGTGCACGACCGCGATGATCTCGGTGCCGCCGGAGGCGAGTTTCACCCAGGAGGTGTCCGCGCGCCTGGCCAGCGCCCAGGCGAGGTCCTGGGCGCTGTGCGGGGCGGCGGTGAGCCGCACCAGCCACTGCGCCCGGCCCGCGCGGTGCGGATCGGCGAGTCCGACGACCCGCAGCCCGGCCGCCGCGCGCAGCCGCCGGTAGCGGCGGGCCACGGTCTGGGTCGACACCCCGAGCACCGCGGCGATCCGGCTGAACGGCGCCCGCCCGTCGAGGTGCAGCGCGTGCACCAGCCCGCGGTCGACGTCGTCCAGCCGCACGGCCGCACCTTCAGGGACCCGCTCGATGGATGGATCCTTCACCAGCCCGGCTCCGATGGAAAAGATCGGCGATCTCCACGCCGTAGGTGGAATCCCACCGTACGCGCCCGCAGGCTCTCCCGTGCGCTCCGCCGCATCCCTCGCACCCGCTGAACGGAGGCCCCCATGCCCGCTCGCCGACGCTGGGCCGCCCTGGTGATCCTGCTGATCGCCGAGGCCATGAATCTGCTCGATTCCACGATCATGACGGTCACCGCCCCGGTGATCCATGCCGACCTCGGCGGGCCCGCCTCCGCCATCCCCTGGTTCAGCGCCGCCTACACGCTGCCGTTCGCGGTGCTGCTGATCACCGGCGGCCGGCTGGGCGACATCGCCGGACGCAAGCGGGTGTTCCGGATCGGGATCGCCGGGTTCGTGGCCGCCTCGGTGGCCTGTGCGCTGGCCACCTCGCCGGCGCTGCTGATCACCGCGCGGGCCGCCCAGGGTGCCGCGGCGGCGCTCGTCATCCCGCAGACCATCGGTCTGATCCGGAGCATGTTCGACGGCGACGAACTGGCCAGGGCCATGGGCAGCATCGGCCCGGTCATGGGCCTGGCCGCGGTCTGCGGTCCGGTGCTCGCGGGCGTCGTGACGCACGCCGATCTGCTCGGCTCCTCCTGGCGGGCGGTGTTCTTCGTCAACGTCCCGCTCGGCCTGGGGGTGCTCGCCGCGACGCCCCTCCTGCGGGAGGACCGCTCCGCGCGGCGGCCGCGCCTCGACCTCGCGGGCACCGCGCTGGCGGTCCTCGGCATGGGCCTGACCGTCCACCCGCTCATCGACGGCGGTCCGGCCTGGGGATCGCCCCGGCCCTGGGCCGTGCTGGCCACCGGTCTCGCCGTCCTGGCGGTCTTCGGCGCCCACCAGCGCCGCCGCAGCGCGCGGGGCCGCAGCGCGCTGGTCGAGGCCGGGCTCTTCCGGGACCGCGGTTTCCCGGCCGCGCTGGCCGCCTCCGTGCTCTTCTTCGCGGTGATCAACGGCCTGATGATGGTGATCGTGCTGCAGCTCCAACTCGGGCCGCACACCGATGTCCGGTCCGCGGGTCTCACCCTGCTGCCGTGGTCGTGCGCGATGGCGGTGTCCTCCTGGATCGCGGGCGCGCGCCTGGTGCCCCGCTACGGCGCACGCGTGATGTTCGCCGGGCTGGCCGCCCTGCTCGTGGGCACCCTGGCTGCCACCGCGGTCTACGTGGCCGGTGCGGCGACGTCCTACCCGTGGCCGCTGCCGGCCGCGCTGGCCGCCTGCGGCCTGGGGCAGGGGCTGTTCGCCGTCGCGTTCTTCACCACCGCCCTGCACCGGGTCCGCCCGCACGAGACGGGCTCGGCGGCCGGGTTGCTCAACGCCGCCCAGCAACTCGGCGGCACGCTCGGCGTCGCGCTGCTCGGCGCGGTCTTCTTCCACGCCATCGGCGCATCCGGCGCCGCCACCGGCACATCGGCCGCGGACGCCGCGCTGCTCGGCGCCCGCGACGCCTTCTGCGCCGCCGTGGTGGCGCTCGCCGCCACCGGCGCCGCAGCGGTGCTGATGCACCGGCCTCGGCGCGGTCCGGAGCCGGCGGAGCGCCGCGACCGGACCGTCAAGTCCCGTGCCGGCTACGGAGGGTGATAGTTGCCTGGTGAGGGCCGCCTCGCTCAAACGCGAGGCCGCATTCGGAGCGTCACCCGCAGGCACGTTGTGTGGTAATGAAAAGAATTTCGGCTTATGTCTGAAATTTCACGCATTTTTCCTTGTTGGTGGCAGGTTGGCGTCGTAGCTTGGGAGTTGACGGACCTGAAAAACGGCTCGTCAGCAAGGAACCCAACCGAGGAGGAAGCATGAGCTTCCGGAACGTCTTCCCACGTAGGCGCGACAGGTGCGACTGGGACGACCACGGCAGGGGCCGCGGCCGTCGGCGGTTCCGCCGCAGGCACGGTCGCAGGCTCCGTAGGCGCCGTTACTTCGGCTACTACGACTAAGTCAAAGCTCTGAGCTCGAGGCTGGCTCGCGTGACACGCGAGTCCGCCTCGTGTGTATAGGGGCACCCCGCGGCACTCCAACCGGGGGCGTGCCCGCCCGATCGGCCCTCCCGAGCAGCCCGAGATGACGTAGCGACCATGCATCTGCGCAGCTCCCGCCGGCGAACGGCACCCGATCAAGCGCCGACGCCGCCGCCCCAACAAGGCTCCGGAACACCGCCCGTTGGCCAGGGCCAAGGCCTTGGGCGAGGCCTGTGGGCGGCGCAGGCGGATCCCACGATCCGCACCAGGCGCGTCGGCCTCAAGGAATCGATCCGCCGCTTCTGGCCGCTGACCAGAGGCGACCGCCGCTGGATCTTCCTGGTCTGCCTGGCCGCCATCGCGGCCGCGGCCACCGAGACCGTGGCGATCCTGGTCTTCGCCCAACTCACCGACAACGCCCTGCAGAAGGGCTCGGTCAGCGCCTTCTGGCAGCCCGCCGGGGTGTGGCTCGGCGTCGCCGTCATCGGCGCGGTGGTGGCCTACCTCGGCAACTCGCTCGCGGCCTGGACCGCCGAGCGTTTCGTGATGCGCCTGAGGGCCCGGGTCTTCGCCCATCTGCAGAAGCTGCCGCCGCACTTCTTCCAGCGCAACCGCCGCGGCGACCTGCTGGAGCGGATGACCGGCGATGTCGACGCCATCGAGGAACTGGTGGTCTCCGGTCTCGTGCAGGCCGCCGCGGCCCTGTTCGGCATCGTCTTCTACGCCGGCGCCGCCCTCTGGCTGCGCTGGGAGCTGGCGCTGGCCACGTTCCTGCTGGCCCCGCTGTTCTTGTACGCCACACAACGCTTCACCAGCCGGGTGAAGGAGATCTCCCGCCGGGAGCGCGCCGCCGACGGCGCCATCACCTCGGTCGTCGAAGAGGGCCTGGTGAACGTCGTGATGACCCAGGCCTACAACCGGCAGCACGACGAGGAGCAGCGCCTCCAGCGCCGGGCGGACAACTGGTTCAGGGCCTCGGTGAGCAGCGCCCGCCTCAACGGCCTCTACGACCAGATCGTGGAGCTGCTCGAAACCCTCTGCGTGCTGGCGATCATCGGCCTCGGGGCGTGGGAGATCTCCGCGGGCCGGATGACCCTCGGACAGCTGCTGGCCTTCGCCGCCTTCGTCGGCTACCTCTACCCGCCGATCCGCTCCCTGGGCCAGCTCGGCCTGACGGCCACCGAAGCCACCGCCGGTTCCGAGCGCCTGCTGGAGATCCTCGACGCCCGCCCCGCCGTCAGCGACCCGCCGCCGTCCCTGGCCGCCCCGCCGCGCTTCGACCGCGCCATCGGGGAGGTGGAGGCGCGGGGGGTCGACTTCCACTACCCGGGAAGCACCGAGGACGTCCTGCACGACTTCTCCTTCACCGCGGTCCCCGGCGAACTGCTGGTCATCACCGGACCGAGTGGCGCGGGCAAGTCGACCCTGGCGGCGCTGCTGCTGAGGTTCTACGACCCCGACAGCGGCAGCATCCGGCTGGACGACGTGCCCGTGGACCAGATGCCGCTGGCCCAGCTCCGCCGCAACATCACGCTCCTGCCGCAGGACACCCTCGTCCTGCACGACACCGTGGAGGAGAACATCGCCTGCGGGCTCGTCCACACCCACGTCTCCCACGACGAGGTCGTACGCGCCGCCCGCGCGGCCGACGCCCACGGTTTCATCAGCGCCCTCCCGGACGGCTACGACACCGTCATCGCCCCCGGTACCGCCCGCCTCTCCGGCGGCCAGCTGCAGCGCGTCGCGATCGCCCGCGCCATGCTGCGCGACGCCCCGGTACTCGTCCTCGACGAGCCCACCACCGGCCTGGACGTGCTGGCCACCCAGCGCATCCTCGGCCCGGTGCGGCGCCTCGCCGAGGGCCGCACCGCGATCGTGATCAGCCACGACCTGGACCTCGCCGCGGAAGCCGACCGCATCCTCGTCCTGGACGGCGGGCGGCTGGTGGAGTCGGGCACCCACCCCCAACTCCTGGAACGGCACGGCCTGTACGACACGCTCTTCCACGCCCATCCCCCCGCCCGCACCCACAACGGCGCCCCGAGCCGTGCCGCCGGCCGACCGAGGCCCGGCCCGGTCAGAGAAGAGGCCGGTCAAGGGCCTGCTCGGCCCAGATGATCTTGCCCTCGGGGGTGTAGCGGGTGCCCCAGCGCAGGGCGAGCTGGGCGACGAGGAACAGACCACGGCCCCCTTCGTCCTCCGCGGCGGCGTAGCGCAGGTGCGGGGCGGTGCTGCTGGTGTCGGAGACCTCGCAGATCAGGGTGGAGTCGAGCAGCAGACGCACCCGGATCGGGCCGGTGGCGTGCCGGATGGCGTTGGTGATCAGCTCGCTGACGATGAGCTCGGTGGTGAAGGCCGCCTCCGCCAGGCCCCACCGCGTCAGCTGCCGGGTGATCTCCGCGCGCGCGTCGGCCACCGCCGCCGGGTCGGAGGGGACGTCCAGGTTCGCGATGCGCTCGGGGGCCAGCCGGTGGGTGCGTGCGACGAGCAGGGCGATGTCGTCGCGCTGGCGGTCCGGCAGCAGGGCGCCCAGCACGGCCTCGCACGTCTCGTGCGGCGTCCGGCCCGGCTGCGCCAGCGCCGTGGCCAGCAGCTGCAGCCCGGTGTCGATGTCCCGCTTGCGGTCCTCGACGAGACCGTCGGTGTACAGCACGAGGCTGCTGCCCTCGGGCAGCACCAGGTCCGTGGACTCGAAGGGCAGCACGCTGAGGCCGAGCGGCAGACCGGCGGGCAGCTCGGGGAACTCCACGGTGCCGTCGGGACGGACCAGCGCCGGCAGGAGGTGGCCGGCGCGGGACAGGCTGCACACACCGGAGGAGGGGTCGTAGATCGCGTACAGGCAGGTGGCGCCCGCGACCATGGCGTCCTCGTTCGCCGCGGCCGCCTCCTGGTCGATGCGGTTGATCAACTCGTCCAGGTGGTTGAGCAGCTCGTCGGGCGGCAGGTCGAGGGTGGAGAAGTTCTGCACCGCGGTGCGCAGCCGGCCCATCGTGGCGGCCGCGTGCAGACCGTGACCGACCACGTCGCCGACGACCAGCGCGACCCGGGCGCCCGGCAGCGGGATGACGTCGAACCAGTCGCCGCCCACCCCGGTCTGCGCGGGCAGATAGCGGTGGGCGATGTCGAGGGCGTTCTGCTCGGGCAGACCGCGGGGGAGCAGGCTGTGCTGCAGCGTGACGGCCAGGGCGTGCTCGCGGGTGAAGCGCCGGGCGTTGTCGATGCACACGGCGGCCCGGGCCGCCATCTCCTCGGCCAGGGACAGCTCGCTCTCCTCGAAGGGGGTGCTCTCCCGGGTGCGCCAGAAGTTGGCGACCCCCATGAGCACCCCGCGCGCCTGGAGCGGCACGGTGATCAGCGACTGGCACCCATGGCTCAGCACCAGCTGGAAGCGCTCGGTGTCCTGGTCGCGCCAGTGGTCGGCGACCCGCAGATCCGGTACGAGCACGGACTGCCCGGTCACGAAGACCATGGCCATCGGAGTCGTCCCGGCGAACCTGTGCAGCTCGCCCGCCGGGTAGAGGGGGTGGTCGTCGCGGATCCCGGCGAGTGCCACCCGGCGCAGCTCCGGAGCCTCCTGATACGCCCCCTGCGGCGGCTCCTCGCCGCTCAGCACCGGCTCGGCCAGATCGACGGTGACGTAGTCGGCGAAGCGGCCCACGGCGACCTGGGTCAGCTCCTCGGCGGTGCGCCGCACATCCAGGGTGGTGCCGATCGCCACGCTCGCGTCGTACAGCAGCCGCAGACGGCTCTGGGCGGCCTCGGCCTTCCCCGCGAGGGCGAGCAGCTCGGTGGAGTCCCGCAGCGTGGCCACACTGCCGGGCGGGCCCCCGCGGCGGTCGGTGGACCGGTTGTTCACCGCCAGCAGCCGGTCCCCGACCTGGAACACCTCGTCGGTGACCGCGCGCCGGGACGTCAGCAGGTCGGCCACCTGGGGGGCGAGCCCCAGGTCGTCGACCTGGCGCCCCTCCGCGTCGGGCGCCAGGTCGAGCAGCCGGCGCGCCTCGTCGTTCGCCAGCAGGACGCACCCGTCCGCGTCGACGATGAGTACGCCCTCGCGCACGGCGTGCAACACCGCGTCGTGGTGCTCGTACATGCGGGTCATCTCCGCCGGTCCGAGCCCGTGGGTCTGGCGCTGCAACCGCCGGCTCACCAGCGCGGTGCCGGCCGTGGCCAGGCCCAGCGCCGCCGCCCCGGTGCCGAGGACGACCGGCAGCTGCCGGTCGATCGCGCTGCTCACACGGCTGACCCGCATACCGGCCGACACCAACGCCACCACCTTGCCGCGCGCGTCCCTGACCGGCACCACCGCCTGCACCTCGTGGCCGAGCGGGCCGTTGACGCTCTCCAGCGTGACCTTGCCGGCGAGCGACGGCTTGATGGTGCCCACGAAACGCTTGCCGATCAGCTCCGGCCGGGGGTGGGTGTAGCGGATGCCGTCCCGGTTCATGACGACGATGAAGTCGAGCCCGCCCCGTTTGCGGGCGGACTCCGTCCGCGGCTGGAGCACCGCCGACGGGTGCTTCCCGTCCAGCGTCTCCACCAGGCCGGGGCTGTGCGCGAAGGCCTCGGCCGCCGCCAGCGAACGATCGCGCGCCCCCTGGAACCGGTCGCTGCGGGCCTGCACCAGCAGCGTGATCACCGCGGCCACGACGAGCAGCAGCACGATCAGGACCTGCAGCAGGAACAGCTGACCGGCGACGCTGTGGACACTGGCCAGCGGCCGCGGGCGCCGTCCTGGCGATCCCGGCGAGGCGGCACGCCGTGCACGCCGACTGCGGCCCGGGCGCCGACCGGTGAACCAGCGCCCCGAAGGCAGCCACGGGAAGCGGCCGGAATTTCGGGCCATGTCCCATATGTACCGCTCGTTTGGCACCTCCGACACACACCACGCCGGGGTATCGGATGACTGTACGACGGGACCCGGCCACACTGACCCGCCTGGCGGGGCCGAGGGGGGTGCTGAGGGGGCCGGGGGCGTGGGGAGGGGCGGGTCCGCTTCCACGCCCCTCAGGTGGCCCAGGTGGTGACCCGGGTGCCGCAGGCGGACGAGGCCCAGGACGTCCGACCGGTCCCGCGCCGGTATGGCCTCCGCGTCGGCTCACCGGTCGATCTCCGCGGTGATCACCAGCACGGACCCGGCCTTACCCCTTCAGCGCAGCCAACGGACCCGGCCTTACCCCTTCAGCGCAGCCAACGGACCCGACCCTGCCCCTTCAGCGCAGCCGCCCGCCATGCACGAGCGCTCAGCGGCGCTCCTGGGGGCGCTCTACGCCGTCCACTGCCTTCACCGGCCGCCAGGACGGATCCTTGTCCCTCTGCGCGGCCGCGGCGATCTCCATCCAGCCATGCTCCTCGGCGAACACTTCGCCGGTGGCTTCGTCCAGGGCCCTGCGGACGATGCCGCACACATCGACCGGTCCCGCCTTGTGCACGGGGTCGACGACCACGACGGGATCGCCTTCCTGGCACCCGGACCACTCCCAGTGACCCCCGGCCGTGTACAAGACGGCCTCCCCCAGATAAGCGCCCAGCCCGCGGACGAGGAGATCGGTGTTGCCCCCCTGCTCCAGGTAGGCGATCGCCGCTTCCTCCAGGACGGACAGCGTGCCGGGGCTGTAGTCGTCCGCGAAGCCCTCCGGGAGAGCAAGCGCACCCAGCTTGGACAGTTCGACGGCGATCTCGTCCAGCCACATGGCGAGAAACCCGTCGGCCATGGGGGACTGGCCGCTGTCGGCCACCTGGCCACCTCCGCGGATCCCGTGCTCTCGTAACGGCCGCCCAGGGACGCCCGCCCATCGGCTCCGCCGTACCAAGTGCCAGACATGCTTACCTGGTTGGGGCACAGCGAGCGCCACCAGCGAGACCACCGGGCCACGCTCCTGACCTTGCTGCCCCGACGATGCCCGGCACGGCCACGTAGGACGGTGCTTCTTCCGTCCGCGCCAGGCCCGCACCGCACGGATGGAGAGAGGGGGGCAGCGGGTCGAGGTGACCGTAGGGGGGCTGCCAGCCGGACGTGAATCGGGGTGAGTCGGGTAGGTGCCCCTGTCTTCGACCGGTGGGAGAGCGGGGAGTGCACTTCGCACGGTCGCCTCGGTGCTCTGAGCGCGGTCAACGCGAGGTTACTGTCGGGCCATCGCCTTCCTTGATCAACCTCTCCCACTCGTCCATAACGGCTTGCCCGTCGACGACTCGCTGCACAGATTTGACCAGCGTCCTCATGAGGGGCCGCATGCTCCTGCTGTATTTGGCAGTTTCCTCTGCGCTGGACGCGAAGCCTGTGAGAATCGGCACGTTTTCGCGCGAGATGGCAACTGTGTGTACAACGACGCGGAAAAATTCCTCGACCGCGGACCGATCCTCTTCGGGGAGATCGGGGTCTTTCGCCATCCTGATGAACGTCAAGACGCCGGGGTCGACGATTGCCAATGCAGAGGCGTACTGCTCCCCTAGTTCGGCAAGCTTCTGTACCGGCACCTGCAGCCGGTCAGCGAGCTGATCGCTTACTCGCAGCCTTCCAGCAAATCCACCATTACGCTTGTCGGATTCGCCGATCTCGCCCGTTGCCCACTGCATGTGGGAGCCGATTTCTCCCGTTACCTGACCGAACCCGGTCAGGCATTCAGCTAGCCGTGGCAAGGCATTTTCCATGTCGGCGAGCTGGTCAACGATACCCACTTGGTCGTCAACGATCAGCGTTTCTTGAGCGGTAGGCTCCATTTCGCTGGAACGGTCCAGAATTTCTGCCAGCCGTTGGGCGAGTGCATGGACGGCCCGACGGTACTCGGGAGAATCTTCGTCTTCCAGGCGGAGGTGCGTCCAGTTGACGTAGTTGCGCCTCTTGATCAAGGTGGCCACTTCGTCGTCGTGATTTTCGTCCAGCAGGGCGGCGGGGCCGCTGTAGAGAATAGGGAGCAGTAGGTCATCAAGGCCGCGACTCGATGCATGGCTAGAGAAGGTGATCACCTCTCGACGGCACTCCTGGCTCTTCAAGAACCGGGGAGTGACGATGGCGATCATGAAAGTCGTCCCCATGATTGCTGAGTCAATTCGTGTGCGCCATTCCTCGCCCCAGGAAATGTCTTGCTTGTCGAAGAAGATGTGTAGCTCGCGGCCGGTCATGATCTCGAACTCGTCCGAGATGAGATCGACCAACCTTTTTATCTTGCCACGTTCGATTTCATCGTCTCGGCGTGTGTAGCTCCAGAAGCCAACGGGCTCATCCTGATGCATGCCCGTACCGTAAGGCGCAGGGGCCGACCTGTCCCAGAAACGCAGTTATTCATATTAATCGGCACGGCTGGCAGTCTTAAGGCTGGCGGAGCGGGTTCGGCCGGTGGCCCGCCCGGTCTTACTCGACGCGGGACGCTGGCCGGGGGGTGGCTAAAGCCGTGGAGCCGACTGCTCCAGCCGCAGAGGGGGGTTTCTCCCACGTCGGTGGGTCGTCGCCCCGGCACTCGGCCTGCGGCAGGGGGAAGTCCTCGGGCTGCACTGGGAAGACGTCGATCTTGGGGCGGGATACGTCCGTATCCGGAAGAACCGGCTTCGGCCCAAGTACGCGCACTTATGCGGGGGTCACCCCCTGCGGACGGAAGGCCGGCTACTGCCTCCGGCGGGAACAGGCCCGGCGTGAGCACACGTCCACCAAGTCGCGGGTGGGCCGGCGCACCATCGGTCTGCACTGACCCTCTGATCGAGATCCTTCGGCAGTACCGGGAAGTCCCGGACGGGCGGCTTCATGTCGCTCGTCACACATAGGGGACCGATCTGCTGCTCTTCGGCGTTCGCCCGGTACATGCACATCACCGGGCCGATGCTGCGGAAGGCCGCGCAGCAGATCGGAGAGGCGCTCTGGGCGCCGCCGCCCGAAACCGACTGAGACGGGAACCGAGAGGGAGAACCGCGAAGGGCCCCACCGCAAGCGGTGGGGCCCTTCGACATCGTGCCCGGTGAGAGCACTGGCGGAGGATACGAGATTCGAACTCGTGAGGGGTTGCCCCCAACACGCTTTCCAAGCGTGCGCCCTAGGCCACTAGGCGAATCCTCCGCCGCAAACAATACAAGACGTTGGGGAGTGCTCGCGAACATGATCCGGGGGAGGGGGTGGAGGTGGGTCGGAGCGGGGGTGTGGGCGGGGGCCGGGTTCGGCTGTCGGGCGGTGGATCCGCTACTGTGGTGCTCAGCCCCTCACGTGGCGCTATCTGACTGAACTCCCCCAGGGCCGGAAGGCAGCAAGGGTAGGTCGGCTCTGGCGGGTGCGTGGGGGGCGCTTGCGTTTGCGATGGGGCCTTCCCTGCTCGAGCGAAGCCGAGGACTTGGGGAAGGGCCGGTTGTCAGTGGGGCCCGATATCGTCGTATGCGTGTCGTCCCTTGCGCTGTACCGCCGATACCGACCCGAGACCTTCGCCGAGGTCATCGGGCAAGAGCACGTGACCGATCCGCTGCAGCAGGCGTTGCGGAACAACCGGGTCAACCACGCCTATCTATTCAGTGGGCCGCGCGGCTGTGGCAAGACGACCAGTGCTCGGATTCTCGCGCGCTGCCTGAACTGTGAGGAAGGTCCCACTCCCACGCCCTGCGGGACGTGCCAGTCGTGTGTGGACCTGGCCAGGAACGGGCGCGGGTCCATCGATGTGATCGAGATCGACGCGGCGTCGCACGGTGGCGTGGACGACGCCCGTGAGCTGCGCGAGAAGGCGTTCTTCGGGCCGGCCAGCAGTCGGTACAAGATCTACATCATCGACGAGGCCCACATGGTCACCTCCGCGGGGTTCAACGCCCTGCTGAAGGTGGTCGAGGAGCCGCCGGAGCATCTGAAGTTCATCTTCGCGACCACCGAGCCCGAGAAGGTCATCGGGACGATTCGGTCGCGGACCCATCACTATCCGTTCCGGCTGGTGCCGCCCGGGACGCTGCGCGAATACCTGGGGCAGGTGTGCGGGCAGGAGGACATTCCGGTCGAGGACGGTGTGCTGCCGCTGGTCGTGCGGGCCGGTGCCGGCTCCGTGCGTGACTCGATGTCGGTGATGGACCAGCTGCTCGCCGGTGCGGGCGCCGAGGGTGTGACGTATGCCATGGCGACGGCCCTGCTGGGGTACACCGACGGGTCGCTGCTGGATTCGGTGGTGGAGGCGTTCGCCGCCGGAGACGGCGCGGCGGCCTTCGAGGTGGTGGACCGCGTCATCGAGGGCGGCAACGACCCCCGCCGGTTCGTGGCGGACCTGCTGGAGCGGCTGCGGGACCTGGTGATCCTGGCGGCGGTGCCGGACGCGGGGGAGAAGGGCCTGATCGACGCCCCCGCGGACGTGGTGGAGCGGATGACGGCGCAGGCGTCCGTGTTCGGCGCGGCCGAGCTGAGCCGGGCGGCCGATCTGGTCAATACGGGCCTGACGGAGATGCGCGGGGCGACCTCGCCCCGGTTGCAGCTGGAACTGATCTGTGCGCGGGTGCTGCTGCCCGCGGCGTACGACGACGAGCGCTCGGTGCAGGCGCGGCTCGATCGCCTGGAGCGCGGCGCGGGTGCGGCGCTGCTCGGCGGGGCGGGCGGTGCCGGCGGGGTGACCGGTGGTGGCGGCGGTGACCTGGGGGCCGGGGCGGCGCCTGTAGTGGCCACCGGCGGGCCCGCGGCCGGGTATGTGCCGGGCCCTGAGGCACATCCGGCGATGCCGGCCGCGGGGTCGTCCGGCCCGGCGGCGGCCCGTGCCGCGGTGCGGGGCGCGACGGGCGGCGGTGCGGCGAGCAGTGGCCCGGGTGGCGGTGCGGCGGCACCGGCCGCAGCGAGCGGCCCGGCCGCGCCGGCCCCTGCGGCTCCGGCCGCGGGTGGCCCGGGTGCGCCCGGTGGAGCCATGGCCGGGTCCGGTGGGGAGCAGCAGCGGGGAGCCGACGGCGGTGCCGCGGGCGGGCCGCAGGGCGGTCCGGCGGGCGTCCCGGCGGGCGGTGCGCAGGACGCCGGCCGTGAGGGCGCGCCCGCACGGCCGGGAGCCTGGCCCGGAGCCGCGGGCCGCGGCAACGGCGCAGGCGGAGCGGGCAGCGCGGGCGGGGCACGGCAGCCCGGTGGCTGGCCGACGGCCGTGGCGCCGGGCCAGGGCGGCCAGGGGCAGCAGAACCAGGGCGGCCAGGGGCAGCAGGGCGGTGCGCCCACGGCGCCCGGTCCGGCGGCCGGCGCGCCCGTCCCGCCGCAGTCGGCGCAGACCGCTCCGGCGGCCGGTGGGCACCCGGCCGTACAGCAGCAGCCGCAGGCCGGGGCGGCCCCCGGGGCGGCGCAGGGTGCCGCTCAGGTGCGGCAGATGTGGCCGGAGATCCTGGAGGCGGTGAAGGACCGGCGGCGGTTCACCTGGATCCTGCTGAGCCAGAATGCGCAGGTCTCCGGATTCGACGGGACGACGCTGCAGATCGGGTTTCCCAATGCCGGTGCCCGCGACAGCTTCGCCAACGGCGGCAGCGAGGACGTCCTCAAGGACGTGCTCGCCGAGCGGTTCCAGCTGCAGTGGCGGGTGGAGGCGATCGTCGACCCGTCCGGCGGCGCCAATCCGCCCGCCGGCGGCGCGCCCCGCACTGGCGGTGGCGGCTTCGGTGGCGGAGCGCCCGCCGCGCCGCCGCAGTCCGCACCCCAGCCGCCGCCCCAGCAGGGCGGCCCGGGGGCGTCCGAGTCCTCCGGCGGGCAGTACGGCCAGGGCGGTGCCGCCGGCGGCAGCCAGGGCGCGCGGATGGCGCGGGAAGCGGTGGCCCCTTCGGCGTCCGCAGGGGGCGGGCAGGGCGGCGCCCCCGTCGCGGAGCCCTCGTACACCCCTGAGCCTCCGCCGATGTCGATCGAGTACGACATGCCGGCCGAGGACGACCCGGACCTGGTCGACTCCGCGCTCAGCGGCCACGACCTGATCGTGCGGGAGCTGGGCGCGACGGTGCTGGAGGAGTTCAACAATGAGTGAGCGCATACGGGGATGAGCGATCGCATACGCGGATGAGTGAGCGCATGCGGGCATGAGTGCGTGCCTCACGGCGAGGGCGGGCGCGGCGCGGTGGGAGGTGCCTGTTCCTGGGGCCCTCGGCCGGAGTCGTCGACCGGATCGGCACGCGGCGAGAGACCGGCTCTGAGTGGGCGTACATCAGGCGTACGCCCGTGCTCCTCCTTACGCAGTAGGGCGCGGGGGCGGTGGAACACGTAGGCTCGGGCTACCGCACCAATCGTTGTCGTATGGCAGGAGTCACGTCGTGATCCCCGGTGGTCAGCCCAATATGCAGCAGCTGCTCCAGCAGGCCCAGAAGATGCAGCAGGACCTCGCGGCCGCCCAGCAGGAGCTGGCGGAGACGCCCGTGGAGGGCTCCGCGGGCGGAGGCCTGGTCAAGGCGACGGTGACCGGCTCCGGTGAGCTCAAGGGCCTGGTCATCGACCCCAAGGCGGTCGACACCGACTCCGCGGAGGAGACGGCCGAGACGATCGCCGACCTCGTGCTGGCGGCGGTCCGGGACGCCAATGCCAGTGCCCAGCAGCTGCAGCAGCAGAAGCTCGGTCCGCTCGCCCAGGGTCTGGGCGGCGGCGGCATCCCCGGTCTCCCCTTCTGAGGAGTAGCCAACTAGCGTACGCAGCACGGCAGAAGAGAGAGAAGACGTTCCGTGTATGAAGGCGTGGTCCAGGACCTGATCGACGAGTTGGGCAGGCTGCCCGGCGTCGGTCCCAAGAGCGCGCAGCGGATCGCCTTCCACATCCTTCAGGCCGAGCCGACCGATGTCCGCCGGCTCGCGAACGCGCTGATGGAGGTCAAGGCGAAGGTCCGGTTCTGCAGCGTCTGCGGCAATGTGGCGCAGGAGGAGCAGTGCCGGGTCTGCCTGGACCCGCGGCGTGATCCGGCGGTCATCTGCGTCGTGGAGGAGCCCAAGGACGTCGTGGCCATCGAGCGGACCCGGGAGTTCCGCGGCCGCTACCACGTCCTCGGTGGGGCGATCAGCCCGATCGAGGGCGTCGGCCCCGACGACCTGCGGATACGGGAGTTGCTGACCAGGCTCGCGGACGGCACCGTCACCGAGCTGATCCTGGCCACCGACCCGAATCTGGAGGGCGAGGCCACGGCCACGTATCTGGCCCGCATGATCAAACCCATGGGCCTGAGAGTGACACGACTGGCGAGCGGACTGCCGGTCGGAGGCGATCTGGAGTATGCCGACGAGGTCACGCTCGGGCGGGCCTTCGAAGGGAGGAGACTTCTCGATGTCTGATGCCACGCTGCACAACGCGACACAGGACCCGGACGACTTCGCCGTTTCGATCTCCGACTCGATCGAGAGCTTCATCGTCGCCGTCACGGAGGTCGCCAAGGGCGACGAGCCGGACAGCGCGGTGCCCTTCCTGCTGCTGGAGATCTCCCAGCTGCTGCTCACCGGCGGACGGCTGGGCGCCCACGAGGACATCGTTCCCGACGAGCGGTACGAACCGGACACCGGACCGGAGCCGGACGTCGACGATCTCCGGGAGCGCTTCGCGGTCCTGCTCGACCCGGTGGACGTCTACTCCGAGGTCTTCGACCCGTATGTGCCGCGTAGCGAGCCGGTCGCCTGCCGTGTCTCCGACGACCTGGCCGACATCATCACCGACCTGCGGCACGGCCTGGCGCACTACAGGGCGGGCAGGATCAGCGAGGCCCTGTGGTGGTGGCAGTTCTCCTACCTCTCCAACTGGGGCCCGACCGCCTCGGCCGCCCTGCGCGCGCTGCAGTCGCTGGTCGCCCACGTACGCCTCGACCAGCCGCTGGACGCGCTGGACGGCCTGGACACCGACAGCGGGGCCGACGGCGACGAGGAACGGCTCGCCGAGGAGGCCGGGAAGGTCATGGCGGCGGAGATCGCCGGTCCGCTGGGGCTGGGCGGAGTCTGAGTTCCGGGGCGCCCCGCCCTGTGACCTGGGTTACGTTTTCGTGTGTACCGGTCTGTAGCGGGCATGTGCTCGCCGAGCGGGCGCGATGGGGCGCCCGGCGGAACCGCCCCCGGGAGGCGTGGCTCACGTAGTGGGTCCCGCGTCTCACGATGTGGTATTAGCAGGGCGGACTCCGCTTGCTCGATAGACTGAGCCGACCGCAGTACCCCCATTTCGGGGGTCCGGGAGGAAACTCCCGAAGAGACAGTTGCGAGGAGCGCACGTGGGCCTTGTCGTGCAGAAGTACGGCGGCTCATCCGTTGCGGATGCCGAGGGCATCAAGCGCGTTGCCAAGCGAGTCGTCGAAGCCAAGAAGAACGGCCACCAGGTGGTCGTCGTGGTTTCGGCGATGGGCGACACGACGGACGAGCTGATCGATCTCGCGCAGGAAGTGTCCCCGATTCCGTCGGGGCGCGAGTTCGACATGCTGCTGACCGCCGGAGAGCGGATCTCCATGGCCCTGCTGGCGATGGCGATCAAAAACCTCGGTCACGAGGCGCAGTCCTTCACCGGTAGCCAGGCCGGTGTCATCACCGACTCCGTGCACAACAAGGCACGGATCATCGATGTCACGCCGGGCCGCATCAAGAGCTCGGTCGACGAGGGCAACATCGCCATCGTCGCCGGCTTCCAGGGCGTGTCCCAGGACAAGAAGGACATCACCACGCTGGGGCGGGGTGGCTCGGACACCACCGCGGTGGCGCTGGCGGCCGCGCTGGACGCCGAGGTCTGTGAGATCTACACCGACGTGGACGGCGTCTTCACCGCCGACCCGCGGGTCGTGAAGAAGGCCCGGAAGATCGACTGGATCTCCTTCGAGGACATGCTGGAGCTGGCCAGCTCCGGCTCCAAGGTGCTGCTGCACCGTTGCGTCGAGTACGCACGCCGTTACAACATCCCGATCCACGTCCGCTCCTCCTTCTCGGGGCTGCAGGGCACATGGGTCAGCAACGAACCGCAAGGGGACCAGCCGATGGAGCAGGCAATCATCTCGGGCGTCGCACACGACACCTCCGAGGCGAAGGTCACGGTCGTCGGCGTTCCGGACAAGCCGGGCGAGGCCGCGCGCATCTTCCGCGCGATCGCGGACTCCGAGGTCAACATCGACATGGTCGTGCAGAACGTGTCGGCCGCCTCGACCGGCCTGACCGACATCTCCTTCACGCTGCCCAAGGCCGAGGGCCGCAAGGCCGTCGCCGCCCTGGAGAAGACCCGGGCCGCGGTCGGTTTCGAGTCGCTGCGCTACGACGACCAGATCGCCAAGATCTCGCTGGTCGGCGCGGGTATGAAGACCAACCCGGGCGTCACGGCGACGTTCTTCGAGGCGCTGTCGAACGCCGGCGTGAACATCGAGCTCATCTCGACCTCCGAGATCCGCATCTCGGTCGTCACCCGCGCCGATGACGTGAACGAGGCCGTGCGCGCCGTGCACACCGCCTTCGGTCTCGACACGGAGAGCGACGAGGCCGTGGTCTATGGCGGCACCGGACGATGATTCCGGCCGAGGCGGGCCGTCCGTCCCTCGCCGACACGGCGGGGGCGGACGCCCGTACGGCTCGCAGGCCGCATCTCGCCGTCGTCGGCGCCACCGGTGCCGTCGGCTCGGTGCTGCTCGGCATCCTCTCCGAGCGGGCCGACATCTGGGGTGAGATCCGCCTGATCGCCTCGCCCCGGTCGGCCGGCCGCAAGCTGACCGTACGGGGTGAGCAGGTCGAGGTCGTCGCGCTGAGCGAGGAGGCCTTCGACGGCATCGACGTCGCGATGTTCGACGTCCCCGACGAGGTCTCCGCGCAGTGGGCGCCGGTCGCGGTGTCCAAGGGCGCGGTGGTTGTGGACAATTCGGGCGCCTTCCGGATGGATCCGGATGTGCCGCTGGTCGTCCCCGAGGTCAATGCGCATGCCGCGCGGGTGCGTCCGCGCGGCATCATCGCCAACCCCAACTGCACGACGCTGTCGATGATCGTCGCGCTGGGCGCACTGCATGCCGAGTACGGGCTGAGCGAGCTGATCGTCTCCTCGTACCAGGCCGTCTCGGGGGCGGGGAAGGCCGGCGTCGACACGCTGCGGGCGCAGCTGTCGGCGGTGTGCGGCACGGAGCTGGGCGCGACGCCCGGTGACGTACGGCGGGCCGTCGGCGACACGCTGGGGCCGTTCCCGGCGCCGATCGCGCTCAACGTCGTGCCCTGGGCCGGCTCGCTCCAGGAGGACGGCTGGTCCTCCGAGGAGCTCAAGGTCCGCAACGAGTCCCGCAAGATCCTCGGGCTGCCGGACCTGCGGGTCACCGCGACCTGTGTACGGGTGCCGGTGCTCACGACCCATTCGCTGGCCGTGCACGCGCGGTTCGAGAACGAGGTCACGGTCGCCGGCGCGCACGAGATCCTGGCCGCCGCCCCCGGGGTCGTCCTCAGCGACGATCCGGCCGAGGGGGAGTTCCCCACCCCGTCCGACGTCGTCGGTACGGATCCGACCTGGGTCGGCCGGGTGCGGCGTTCGCTGGACGATCCGCGGGCGCTGGAGCTGTTCGTGTGCGGGGACAATCTGCGCAAGGGTGCGGCTTTGAACACGGCGCAGATCGGCGAGTTGGTGGCGGGGGAGCTGCGCGGGTAGGACGCGGGCCGGGCCGGCGGGGTGGCGCAGGCGGGGGTCGGTGGAGCGCGGTGGTCCCGGTGGGGCAAGCTGGGCGTCCGTCGCGACGGGTCGTAAGTCCTGGGATGACGGCATCGGGTTCGGGTGACTTGGCGGGATTGGCCGTCGCGTCCCGACCGCCTGGGAGATACTTTGCGGGATGTGTGAAGATCCTGTGAGCGAATTGCTGGTCCATACGTCTTGATCTGGACTGACGATCTGTTCGACCATTCGCTCCCCGCCGCACTGCAACCGGCAGTTGGGCGGGGAGCGTCTTTGTGGCCGCCCTCAGGGGTGGCCCGTGATGCCCGCGGGCGGCTTGGTGAGCCCCGGGTGACAGGGCAAGCGCGTCAAGGTGAATGGGACATTCGGGAAGAGCTGGTACGCATGAGGGCATTTGATGCATCGTCAAAAGCGGTGCCTTGCGCGTACAACCCTTATGGGGGGAAGCGTGTCCAACAGGCGTGGCAGAGGTACTCGGATTCACGATCGCCCCAGCGGGCGCAGCAGGGGCAGCAGTGCGCCCGCAGCGGCCCCGTGTGGCCGGGGGCATGCCGGTGATCGCCCCCTGGCCCACCACGCGCCCCGCGCAGCTTCCTGCTCAGAGTGGGGACTCTGACGAGGCGATGGCAGCGGGCACCACAGTCGACCACCTCACCGAGACCTACCGCGCGCACTACCGCTCGCTGCTCGGTCTCGCCGCGCTGCTCCTCGACGACACCGCCTCCTGCGAGGACGTCGTCCAGGAGGCCTTCATCCGCGTGCACTCCGCACGCGGACGGGTGCGCGACCCCGAGAAGACCCTCGCCTACCTCCGGCAGACCGTCGTCAACCTCTCGCGCTCCGCGCTGCGTCGCCGCATCATCGGGCTCAAGCTGCTCTCCAAGCCGATGCCCGACATGGCCAGCGCCGAGGAGGGCGCGTACGACCTGCTGGAGCGGGATCAGCTGATCAAGGCGATGCGCGGACTGCAGCGCCGCCAGCGCGAGGTACTGGTCCTGCGCTACTTCGCCGACATGACCGAGGCGCAGGTGGCCCAGACGCTGGGCATATCACTGGGCTCGGTCAAGGCGTACGGGTCGCGCGGGATCGCGGCGCTCCGCGTCGCGATGGAGGCTCCCGCATGAGTGGCACGAGGTTCGGCCGGCAGGACTCGGTGGGGGCGTGGGGGACACGTCGCCTGCGGGAGCCGGTTGGTGCGCATGGGGCGTTCGGTTCGTATGCCGTGCGTGAGGCGCAGGGACGCCAGGAAGGCGAGCCGGCCGGCGGCCGTTCGTGCGGCGGCGCGGCGCTCGGCCGGAGCGTTGAGGCGAGCCGGGACGCGGAGACGGGCCGGGGAGCCGAGGCGAGCCAAGGTGCGGAGACGGGCCGGGGTGCTGCGGCGGACCAGGGCGACGCCGGCGCCTGTGACGAGGCCACCGCGTACGACGACGTCACCGCCTACGACGACGCCGCGCACGACCGTGATGCGCAGGCCGACGTCACCTTCGGCAGCGGTGGCGGCAGTGGCGGCGATGACGACGACCGGCACGGCCGCAGCCATCCCACGGGCGGTGGCTTCGGCGGCGAGGACGAACTGAGGCGGCTCCTGCAGTCCCGCGTCGGCGACCTCGAACCCGCGACGGACGCGCTGGAGCAGCTGCGCCGCGCGGTGCCCGCCCGCCGCCAGCGCCGTCGTCATCTCGTCGTCGGAGCGGCCGCCGCGCTGCTGCTCGGCGGTACGTCCATCCCCGCCATGGTCCATGTCGTGGACCTCGCGGACGGTTCCACGGACCGCTCCGCCAACACCGCGAGCAGCCAGCGCTCCCAGGGCGGTGCCGAAGGCGCACACGGCGAGGGGACCGAGCACGCCGGACCTCGGCCGACCGACGCGGCCGGCGCGAAGCCCGGTGGGCGCGCGCCCGAGGGCAAGGGCAAGGCCGCCGACAAGAACGGCGCGGGCCACGGCGCCGGGGCCGGTACCCCCACCCCCGACGCGACCATGGACGTCACCTCGCCGGTCTGCTCCCGCGACCAGCTCGGCCAAGGCACAGGAACGGTCCTTCCGGCGGACTCCGCGGGCCGCGTCTATGGCTCGTTCCGCGTGGTCAACACCTCCGCCACGGCCTGCTCCGTCGACGGCGGTGGCGCCGTCGGCGTCGTCGCCCAGGGCTCCACGAACCCGGACCGCATCCACGTCGTCGACCACACCTCGGGTGACGAGGCCACCGGCCTGCCCGACCCGGCCACCACCCCTGACCAGCTGGTTCTCAAGCCGGGGGAGGCGTACGAGGTCAAGTTCGCCTGGATCCCCGAGTCCGGTGGCGGCCCCACCGGATGCGTCACCCCGGGGCCCTCACCGACACCCGACGCCTCCAAGGAACCGGACCAGTCCCCGGATGCCGGGGCCGCAACGGGCGGTGACGGCAGCGGTCAGGCGGGCGGCGACGACGGGACCGGTGGTGGCGGAACCGCGCCCGGAGGGGTCGTTCTCAGCCATACGCCGGAGGCCGGGGAGCCCGCCGCGACCGAGGCGAAGATCGCGGACGCGTGCGCCGGGACGGTCTACCGCACCGAGGCGCTGGCGACCCAGTAGCGGCCGACGGCCCGGGCCCGCGTGACTGGCTGCGGGCGGTGGAGGGGGCGGTGCGGCCCCGCCGTACAGGCCCCGTACCGTTGGTGGTGTGTACCGGTTCCTGCTGACCCCGCGGTGGTGGGGGATCAACGTCTTCGCCGTACTGGCGATTCCCTTCTGCATCTTCATGGGCAGCTGGCAGCTGAGCCGCTTCGAGGACCGGGTCGACTCCCACCAGCAGCAGGAGGACCGCTCCGCCCGGGCCAAGGCCGCGGCGGCCCGTCCCCTCGCCGGCCTGCTGCCCGTCGATCAGGTCACCTCCGGCCGTCAGGCCAGTGCGCGCGGGCACTACGACCCCGGTCACCAACTGCTCGTACCCGGCCGCTCCCTGAAGGACGAACACGGCGACCGGCAGGGCTTCTACGTCCTCAACCTCCTGCGTACGGACAGCGGCAAGGCCCTGCCCGTCGTGCGGGGCTGGCTGCCCGGTGACGCCGGCGCCAAGGCCGATACGGCGAAGGTTCCCGCGCCGCCCAAGGGCGAGGTGACGGTCACCGGGGCGCTGCAGGCCTCCGAGAACCAGGGCACCGACGGCGTCCAGGCCGGCGGCGGGCTGCCGCGCGGGCAGCTCGGCATGATCAGCGCGGCGTCGCTGGTCAACATCGTTCCGTACGAGGTCTACGACGGCTGGATCACGCTCACCGACGTCCAGGCCCCGCTGCGTGCCGTCCCGCCGGCCGCCGCCGAGGGCAGCGGCCTGGACCTCAAGGCCTTCCAGAACCTCGGCTACACCGGCGAGTGGTTTGTCTTCGCCGGATTCGTCGTCTTCATGTGGTTCCGCCTCTTCCGCCGCGAATCCGAAGCGGCGAGGGACGCAGCACTGGGGATCTTGCCGGAGGGGTGAGGGGTGCGGGGTGGGGCGTGGGGGCTGAGGTGTGAGGGGTGGGGGGCTGGGGTGTGAGGGGTGGGGCCTGGGGGCTTCCCCCCCGGGGCCCTCCCCCTCCCCCCCGCCCTCCCCACCCCCACCTGCGACGGCTTTGCACCTGGTCAGCGGGTGTATGACCGTTGTAGCCGCAATCGACTCGGCGTGCCACGGTAGGCCGTATGGCAGGCAACCACTCCCGCTCGCACGGCCATGACCATCCGCACATCGCCGATCACGGTCACGACCAAGCACCCGCCGACCGCCATACACCCACCGACCCGCACGCCGGCCACCATGGTCACGGCCCTGGTCACGCACCCCATCACTGTCACGCTGCCCACGACAGCCACCATCACAGCCACGTCGGGGACCAAAGCCACGTCGGGGACCCCAGCCATGCCGACCACCACAGCCATGCCGACCACCACGGTCAGGCTGCCCCCGGTGCTCGTGTCAGCGCCGTCGGCGGGAACGTCACCGCGGACGGCCACCACGGTGCCGGGCGGTGGGCGAGGCTACGGCACCAGCTCGTCCACCTGGTCACCCCGCACAGCCATGAGGCCATGGACAAGGTCGACACGGCGATGGAGACCTCCCGCGAGGGGATGCGCACCCTCTGGCTCTCGCTCGGGATCCTCGGTCTGACCTGTGTGTTCCAGGCCGTGATCGTTGCGATGTCCGGGTCGGTGGCACTGCTCGGCGACACGATTCACAACGGTGCCGACGCCCTTACCGCCGTCCCGCTGGGCATCGCGTTCGTTTTGGGCCGCCGCGCGGCGAACCGCCGCTACACCTACGGCTACGGCCGTGCCGAAGATCTCGCCGGTATCGCCATCGTGCTGACCATCGCCGCTTCCTCCCTCCTGGCCGGCTATGAAGCCGTCGACCGCTTGCTGCACCCTCGTGATGTCACGCACCTGTGGGCGGTTGCGCTGGCGGCCCTGGTCGGATGCGTCGGCAACGAGTGGGTGGCCCGATACCGCATCCGCACCGGCCGCAGGATCGGCTCCGCCGCCCTCGTCGCCGACGGCCTGCACGCTCGCACCGACGGCTTCACCTCCCTGGCCGTCCTCCTCGGCGCCGGTGGCGCCGCCCTGGGCTGGCGCCTGGCCGATCCCCTCATCGGTCTGCTGATCACCGCCGCCATCCTCATGGTCCTGCGCGACGCAGCCCGTGAGGTCTACCGGCGGCTGATGGACTCCGTCGACCCCCGTTTCATCGACACCGCCGAGACCGCCCTGCGCACCGTGGACGGCGTCCGCGACGTCGGGCAGGTCCGTATGCGCTGGATAGGCCACACCCTGCGTGCCGAGGCCGACATCGTCGTCGACTCGGCTCTGACCGTGGTGCAGGCCCACGCCCTCGCCGTCGCCGCCGAACACGCCCTCATACACGCCGTCCCCCGGCTCACCGCCGCGACCGTCCACACCGACCACACCACCGAAGGCACCGACCCGCACGCCGCCCTCGCCCATCACACCCCCTAGGGCTCCCTCCCCCGGGGCGAAGGCCGCGCGGTAGCCGGGTGGTTACCTCACCGAGGGCTGTGCTGTGTCCGTGTGGCTGTCGCGTTCGGTGGGGCCGGCGCGGCCGGTCTGGCCGTGCCCCGTCAGTTCTCCCGCTTCTTGTCGATGACGTACCGCTGGGCGAACTCCAGCTCCAGTCGAACCTGCTTGATGCGCTCTTCCACGACCAGGGAGCCGTGACCGGCGTCGTAGCGGTAGACCTCGTGCGGGTGGCCGCGCCGCTCCAGCCGCTCGACGTAGTTCTCCACCTGCCGGATCGGGCAGCGGGGGTCGTTGACGCCCGCGGAGATATAGACCGGTGCCCGCACCGCGTCCACGTACGTCAGCGGAGACGACGCCTCGAAGCGCTCGGGGACCTCCTCGGGGGTGCCGCCCAGCAGCGTCCGGTCCATCGCCTTGAGGGCTTCCATCTCGTCGTTGTAGGCGGTGACATAGTCCGCGACCGGGACCGCCGCCAGGCCCACGGCCCAGGCGTCCGGCTGGGTGCCCAGGCCCAGCAGTGTGAGGTAGCCGCCCCAGGAGCCGCCTGCCAGCACCAGCCGCTCCGGGTCCGCCAGCCCGGACGAGACCGCCCACTCGCGCACCGCGGCGATGTCCTCGAGCTCGATCAGGCCGACGCGGTGCTTGAGCGCGTCCGTCCAGGCGCGGCCGTATCCGGTCGAGCCGCGGTAGTTGACGCGTACGACCGCGAAGCCGTGGTCCACCCAGGCCGCCGGGGACGAGGCGAAGGCGTCGCTGTCGTGCCAGGTCGGGCCGCCGTGTATGTCGAACACGGTCGGGAAGGGACCCTCGCCCGCCGGCTGCTGCACCAGCGCATGGATACGGCCTCCGGGGCCCTCCACCCAGACGTCGCGCACCGGCACCGACCCGGGCGCCTTCATTCCGGGCGGGTCCAGCACGACCCTGCCGCTCGTCGAGCGCACCTCCGGAGGCTGCGCGGCCGAGGACCACAGGAACTCGACCGTGCCGTCCGGCCGTGCCGTCGCACCCGAGACCGTGCCGGCCGGGGTCTCCACCCGGGTCAGCCCCTGGGCGCCCGCCCCGGACAGTTCGTAGCGCCACAGCTCGCTGCGCGCCTGGTACTCGTGCTCCACCAGCAGGGCCGAGCCGTCCGGATACCAGTCGGCGCCGACATCTCCGGGCAGATCGATGGCGAGGGCCGTCTCCTCGCCGGTCAGCGGATCCCAGACCATGGGCTCCCAGCGGCCCCGCCGCTGGTGCCCGACCAGCAGTCTGGAGTCACCGTCCACGGGCGCGAAGCCCATCACCGACAGGCCCAGCTCCTCGGTCCCGCCGTTGGTGTCGTCCAGCTCGGCGACCACGGAGCCGTCGGGCCGCACGACGCGGATCGCAGAGTGCATCGCGTCGCCGTGCTCGGTGTGCTCGATGGCGATCAGCGAGCCGTCGTGCGAGAGAGCACCGACGCCCGCCGACTCCCGATGGCGGTAGATCTCCACCGGCGGCTGCCCCTGCCGTACGACATGGACCGTCGAGCCGTCCTCGTCCGTGGAGCAGCCGACGACCGCCGTGCCGTCGCGGCCGATCTCCAGGCCGCCGGGGTACGAGGGAGCCAGGCCCGGGGTGGCCGGCTCATCCGGGCCGCCGCCGAACGGCTGGCGCATCCAGACGCCGAACTCGTCCCCGTCGGTGTCCGAGAACCACCAGATCCACTCGCCGTCCGGCGACAGCGTGCCGTCCGTCGTGCCGTTCGGCCGGTCCGTGGCCTGGCGCTGCCCGCCCGTCGCCCGGTCCCAGGCGTACAGCTCGAAGGTGCCGGTGGCGTTCGAGACGAACAGAGAGCGGTCCGGGGCGTCCTCGGCCCAGTCCGGCAGCCCGATCCGCGGGGCGCGGAAGCGCTTCTCCCAGTCGGGCATCTCCGTGCCCGCTATCGGCCCGGCCGGGCCCGTCCCGGGGGAGCGGTCGGCTGCGGCCGCCGGGGCGATCGGATCGATGGAGGGGTCGGGACCTGCGGTCGTCTCGTCAGTCATGGGCCCATTCTGCGCCCGGCGCTCGAATTGCGTTGGCGAGGGCCGCAAGGCTGTGGATAACTTCGTCGTATGCAAGGACATAGCGGCCCCGACGACTGGCGGGAGGCCAATCGCGCCAGGTGGGACGAGCGCGTGGCCATCCACACCGCGAGCGATTATTACGACCAGGGCAGATTCCGCCGGGCCCGGGACGTCATCCGCGACTTCGAGGTCGCCGAGGTCGGCGACGTCACCGGCCGGTCCCTGCTCCACCTCCAGTGCCACTTCGGACAGGACACCCTCTCCTGGGCCCACCGCGGCGCCGCCCGCGTCGTCGGCCTGGACTTCTCCGAGCAGGCCGTCGAAACGGCCCGAGAGCTGGCCGCCGAACTCGGCTACGCGCCGGACCGCGCGGCGTTCGTCGCAGCCGACGTCTATGACGCAGCCGAAGCCGTCCCCGACCCCGCGTACGACATCGTCTACACCGGCATCGGCGCCCTGAACTGGCTCCCGGACCTGGAACGCTGGGCCGACACCGCCGCCTCCCTCGTCGCCCCGGGCGGGTTCCTCTACCTCGCCGAGTTCCACCCGCTGTGCGACGTGCTGGACGACGAGACCGGGTCGCGCATCATCCACGACTACTTCAGCCGGGACGCCTGGGTCGACGAAATACCCGGTACCTACACGGACTTCGACGCGCCGACGGTCAACAACCGCAGCGTCGAATGGCAGCACCCGCTCGGCGAGGTCGTCTCCGCCCTCGCCGGCGCCGGTCTGCGCATCGACTTCCTGCACGAACACGACATGACGATGTTCCAGCGCTTCACGGCCCTGCGCCGCGCCGACGACGGCTACTACCGCTTCCCCGGGGACCGCCCCCGCATCCCCCTCATGTACTCGCTGAAGGCGAGCCGTCCACGCTGAGGGAGAGCCGGTCCGTGCCGGGGGAGGGCGGTCCGTGCCGGGGCGGGCCGTCCCGGTGAGGGCGGACCGGGCGCCCCGAGGGCCGGCCCGGGACCGCCGCCGTCCCCCTTCCCCGCGGCGGCTAACGTGACTGCCCGACCGGGCCGGACGGGGGCGCGGTCGACGGCCGTGTGGTGAGGCGCCAGACGGCACAGATCAACGGGGGTTTGCCGTGCGGAAGCCGATACGTATCGCTGGTGCCGCGGGTGTCAGCGCGCTCATGCTGCTGGCCGTGGGGTGCTCCGGCGCGGCCGGTACGGCCAGGAAGCCGGGGGCGTCGGAATCCGTCACGCCCGCCAAGCCGCTGCCGATGAAGGCCACACCGCGCCAGGCCACCTGGACCGACTCCGACGACAAGGCGCATCCGTTGCGGCTCACGCCCACCCGGCTCGCCCGCGGCTCGGACTCCGACCTCTCGCACATCCGGCTGGACGACGACCTGAAGGGGATGGTGCCGTACTACCTCACCTTCTCGTACACCAACACGGCCAAGAGCACGCTGCGCCAGGTGGATCCGGCGCGGAACTTCTCCGTCAACGGGGCGAACGGCGAGGCCGCCCAGCAGGTCTCGCTCTTCCAGTCCAACCCGTTGGCGACCGGCTCCGGACTGCCGCCCGAGTGCCGCGAGGGCGGCGCCGCCGAACTGGCCGCCGGTGCCACGTCGGCGATCTGCCAGATCTTCATGCTGCCCAAGGAACAGCCGCCGGCGACCGTCTCCTACAAGGACGACGGCGGCGACACCCTCATCTGGCCGGTCGGCGGCGGCGCGGGTGGCTCCAAGGGGGTGCTGGCCCCGGACGTGCCCGCCGACGGCATCACGGAGGACACCCGCGACCGCCCGGTCTCGCTGCGCATCACCCCCAAGGGCGTGCGCACCGGCTCCCTCGCCGACCTCAGCCGCTTCGACCTGGACGCGGACCAGAAGAAGATGGTGCCGTACTACGTGACGATGCAGTACCGCAACAGCGGCAAGTACGACCTGCTGCCGAGCATGAGCCAGGGGATCACGCTGCGGACCGCCGGCGGGCAGACCGTGAAGAGGATGCTGCTGATCGACATCGGCGGGCCCGGCGTCGCCAAGTGCCCCGAAGCCGTGCCGGACAACATGGTCAAGCCGAACGGCGTGGTCACCGAGTGCTCGATCCACCTGCTGCCGAAGGGCGATGCCCCGGCCGCCGTCGTCTTCACCGGTGAGGGGCAGAGCGCGCAGCCGGTCACCTGGAGGGCGCAGGTGGACGGCGGACAGTGACCGTCGCCGCCCGGCGAGTTCGGGCGAGCGGGGGAGCGCCAGGGGGTGTCCGATGGGTCATGGCCACGCCCTGGCCCGCTCCCCCGCCCGCGGCTACCCCAGCCGCAGCGGCAGTGACGCCAGCCGCCAGTTACCGGGCAGCGGCAGCCGCTCCAGCCGCTGCGGTTCGACGCCCAGCGACAACTCCGGGAAGCGCGCCAGCAGTTTGCCGAACGCGACCTCGCCCTCCTGCCTGGCGAGCGAGGCCCCCAGACAGTAGTGCGGCCCGTGCCCGAAGCCCACATGGTTCTCGGCGTGGCCCGCGGGGTGCCGGGTCAGGTCGAGACGGTCCGGGTCGGTGTAGTGGCGCGGGTCGTAATTGGCCGACACCAGGATGACTTGCACGGCGTCGCCCTTGCGCAGCTGCGTACCGGCGAGCTCGATGTCCTCGGAGGCGTACCGCAGCTGGGTCATGTGCACCGGCCCGCACCAGCGCATCAGCTCGTGGACCGCGCGCGGAAGCAGCGCCGGGTCGTCCTTGAGCAGGCGCAGCTGGTCGGGGTGGGCGAGCAGCGCCGCCGTGCCGTTGGCTATGAGGTGCGCGGTGGTCTCGTGGCCGGCCAGGACGAGGGTGAGGACCATGGTGACCATCTCGACGTCGCTCAGCCGGCTGCCGTCGTCGTCGTGGGTCTGGATCAGCTCGCTGAGCAGGTCGTCGGTGAGCGCGCCGCGCCGTTCGCGGATCAGCTCGTGGATGTGGTCGATCATCGCGGGGAACGTCCTGCCGAGCCGGTTCGGCTCCAGCGAGACGAGGTCGGCGCCCCACTTGCGCCACAACGGGCGGTCCGCTTCGGGAATGCCGACGAGTTCGCAGATGACGGTGATCGGCAAGGGGTAGGCGAAGTGCTGGATCAGGTCGACCACGCCGTCCTCGGCGTGCTCGGGGAGCCGGGCCAGCAGCTCGTCGGCGATCTGCTCGACGCGCGGACGCAGCGCGGTGATCTTACGGGCGGTGAAGGCGCGCGACACGAGGCGGCGGAGCCGGGTGTGATCGGGGGCGTCGTTGTTGAGGATCGAGCCCGCCAGATAGACGCGCAGGTGCTCGGGGAAGCCCATCATGTCCATCATGCGGTCCCTGGGCGACTGCCCGGGCGCATCGCCCAGGGCCGAGGAGACCGGGTTGTTCACGAACCGCTGGTCACGCAGGACCTGGCGGACCTCCTCGAAGCGGGTCACGAACCACACCGGTGAGTCGTCCATGAACCGCCCGCGGACGACCGGAGCCTGCTCGCGCAGCGCGCCGTAACCCCTGAACGGGTCGCCGATCAGCGCCGGATCCATCACGTTCGGCTCGCCCGGGTGTTTCCCCACGTGCTCGGCGAACGGAGAGCTGGGTAATGCCGACATCTCGTTCTCCTCCGGTTGGGAGTCGTCTGGAGTTGTGGAGTCAGGGTGGGACTCGAAGATCAGCTGCGAACCTGCCGGCGCATCTCCTGCGCCCTGTGCTCCCCCAGTTGCTCGTGGAGCGCGATGATCTCGGGCGCGGCCGCGACGACGGCGCCGTGAACGGGGTCGGAGTCGGGGGCCGGGCAGGGGCCGTGGCCGGGCACGACTGACGTTTCCAGTGTGCTCCGGACTGTCTGGGCGAGGAGTTCCGCACGTACCTCCGGGGTGTCCGGGGCACGGTCGTGGAGCAGCGCTTCGGACATGAAGAAGCCGGTGACGATCGCCATCAGGGTGTACTGCTGGTGGTGCAGGTCGGTGTCGTCGCGCATCAGCCCGTGGGCGCGCAGCACCTCGAGGTGGCGGTACAGGGTCCGGTCGCCGTGCGCGATCAGCTCGGCGAACTCCTTCTTGGCGGTGTCGTTGAGCCGGCCGAGGATGTCGGAGTCGTCGGTGTAGAGGGCGCGCAGCACCGGCTCGTCCAGGAAGTCGAGGAAGAGCCCGCTGACGTGCCGGCCCGGCAGGATCTCCAACGGGTCGGCGCGCATCCGCTCCAACTGGCGCTGGTGGGTGCGGGTCTGCGCCTTGAGCACGACGGCCAGGAGCAGGGCCTCCTTGGTCTTCCAGTGCAGGTAGACCGTGCCCTTGCCGACCTTGGCCCGCCGGGCGATCTCCTCGATCGTCAGCCGCCCGTACCCCCAGGCGAGCAGCAGTTCTCCCGCCGCCTCCAGGATGCGCTCGGCCCGCTCCGCCCGTTCCACGCCTGCCCCCTCCGCTGCCGTGACCAGATTTCAGATCTGGTCACACAGTCAACGCTAGGTCGGGCGGCACAAGGGGGTAAGGCGGTTTCCGGTCAGCCGGGCGTACGCGGTCGCCGATCGGTCGGGGTGCGGATCCTGGAGGTCCATCCGCCGGACGCCGGCGCGGGCCATGCCGATGGCGCGCAGTACGCCGATCTCGCAGGTGCGTTCCGCGACCGACATGGCCGGCGTGTTGACGATGCCCAGCGCGGAGATCACGGCGCCGATGGCCAGCAGCCCGTACATCAGGGTCAGCAGGTTGCCCAGGTTGCCCAGGTTGCCGGCGGCCTCGTGGACGAGTGCCTCCCGGTCCCGCACCGTGTCCCCCCCCCGGCGAATCCCCAGGTCAGACCGGACGACACCACTCGGACAGCCGCCGCCGGCACGGCACGCCGGCCCCGTTGGGCCGCACCGTGCCAGGGCCCGGCGCACCGATTCGATGGCCGGCCAAGCGCTCCCCGATACCCGCCCGATACAAAGCGCAGGGTTCAGAAGCGGGGCAGATGGCGGCCCACGAGCTCCCGCAGTTGCTCCGCGTCCTGCGCGCAGCGCAGCCCGCGCTTGGGCAGCACCTCCACGAGCAGGATGTTCGGGTCGCGGCTGAGCAGCACCACGTGGTCGCGGGTCTCGCGGTAGCCACGAAAGACCGACCAGCGCTGTACGAGCGTCACATGCGCGGTCTCGGCCGTGATGCCCGTCTCGCTCACGGACGTGCGGTACTCGCCCTGCCAGGAGACCGTGCGCAGCGCATGGTGGGCCTGGAGGCGCGGGATCGACCAGATCACGGCGGCGCAGAAGACGGCGGTCACGAACGACTGGGCGGAGCCTCGCGGTGCGGTCACGGCCAGTACGGCGCCGGCGCCGAACAGTCCCGTGAAGCCCCACCGGACCAGGTGGAGGTGCCGGCGGCGCTCACGCACCCGGACGCCCGCGAGGAGGTCGGCGCGCGCCGGCCGGTAGACCAGCTCGACCGTGTCCCCTCTTCCGTCCCGCCCCGTGTCCACGCTCATGAGACGGGAGCGTACTGGCCTACGGAAGACGGCGGAGTCCCCGGTGCGACGGCGCCGTACCGGGGACTGGACCCCGGCCCCGACGCTCACGGGTCGAACGGGCTCTGCCGGACGTTCTCGACGACGTTCCGTCGCGCGGAGAACGCACCGGGCACGGAATCCGGGGCAATTCCGCGGGCGGAGACGACGCACCGGCGCCCCGGCCGCGGTTCCTCGGGAAAAGCGTCTTACCTGGCGGGCGCTGCATAAATACTCTTCGGTCGGTTATTCATATACCAGTGACGCCTGCCGCTCGCATTGTGATAAGGCGGCCGGCCGCTCGCGTCGCCGGGGGCGCATCCCGCGGGGAGTCCCAGTGGTCGCTCCAGACCTCAGTTGTTCGAGGATGGGGAAGCCGGCAGTGTATTGATTGCGCCAAAGTGTGGCACCAACCACCCGCTCCTGAAGAGCAGTTGAGCGCCCTGTCGACCGTCGAGACCCGCCGTGACCTCGGGTTTGTGTGCCTTCAGGGTCGGCGGAAAAACGTCCAGCGGGGTCAAACTCACGTTTGAGGGCACCTTGATCACTTAATGTAGCTGCAATGTTCCTGCAACAACCGGGGAATTGGCTGCTCAGACCCTCGTCAGGGGCGACACACGGTGAAATTGGAGACGTGAACTCCGCTTAGTACCGCGAAGAATGACGCTGGCCCACGGCTGTATCGGTCGCCTAACATCGTGAATGTCTGCCAGCCCGCCAGTGACCGCGGCGGATAAGTGGATCCCGCAACTCCATACAGCGGACGTCGCGAAGTCCCTGGAATTCGCGGATCCGCTACTAGTAGTGCCCGAACACCCCCCTCTCGCCCACCTCCAGTCTTTTACCGACAGGGAGAAGCATGTCCGCAGTAGCCAGCAAAGCGCCGCAAGTGCCGGAGCAGTCGGCTCGGTTCGCCGAGATCCTCAAGCGGCTCATCGACAAGTCGGTGGACGGCTACTACAACCCGTACCGGGAGTTCGACTGGCCTGATTCGCTGCCCGAGCAGATGTCGTGGATGAGCGATGACCTGGTCTCCACCTACGGCACCGAGGTCGCCAAGGAGCTGACGACCGAGGAGGCGCAGCGGCTGTCCCGCTGGGAGAGCATCAACTTCTACAGCCTCAACGTCGAGGGAATCCGCGAGCTGCTGATCGAGGTCATCAAGCGGATCCACACGACCGGCTTCGAATTGCCGTCGGACTTTTTCCACCACTTCATCGGCGAAGAGAACGAACACATGTGGTTCTTCGCCGAGTTCTGCCTTCGCTACGGCGAAAAGATCTACAGCGGGCCGAAACTCAACTCCATTCCGCATGACAACGCGCAGGTGGAGAACTTCCTGGTGTTCTCCAGGATCCTCCTCTTCGAGGAGATCGTCGACTTCTACAACATGCGGATGGCCGCCGACGACTCCCTGCACGAGACCATCCGCAAGGTCAACCGGGTGCACCACGAGGACGAGTCCCGGCACATCGCGTTCGGCCGCGAGCTGGTCTCGATGCTCTACTCCGAGCTGGCGGAGACCATGACCGACCAGCAGCGCCTGGAGATCGAGCAGTACCTGAAGCGGTACATCGTCTTCAGCCTCCGCTCCTTCTACAACCCGCAGGTCTACCGGGACGCCGGCATCGCCAAGCCACTGGAGTTCCGCGAGCGGGTGGTCTCCGACCCGGCCCGCCGCGAGCTGGAGCGCAAGATCGTGCGCAAGCCGATGTCCTTCATGCTCAAGTCGGGGATCTTCGCCGACGACGTGCTGCCGGACGTCTGATCCGGGCGAAGGAGGTCGGAATGGAAGCGAACGGTCTCGCCTACCTGCCCGCCGGCGAAGCCCGGCTCCTGCGGCGCCTGGACGACATGTTCGAGCGGTGGGGCATCGGGGTCGGCGCCGAACCGGTCATCGGGGCACCGCTGCTGCCCGTGGCCAAGCTGGCGAAGCTCGACTACTACCAGAACTTCCCGCACCAGGCGCTGGTGGTCAACGCGCTGGACCTGGAGCACCGCCCGCAGGGCCAGGACGCCTGTGCCATCGAGGCGTTCCCACCGGAGCAACTGCAGAGCGCGGAGATCGCCCTGCCGTCGGCCACCTGCTACGCGGTCTACCTGGGGATGGAGGGCACGAGCCTGCCGGGCAACACCCTGATCACCCTGGTCGGCCGCTGCTTCCGCCGGGAGGAGCGGTACACCGGGCTGCGCCGGCTGCTCGGCTTCCACATGCGGGAGATCGTGGCCCTGGGCGAGCAGGATTTCGTCGAGGAGCACATCGACCGCTTCTCGTCGCGCATCCTGCGGTTCGCCGAGGAGCTGGACCTGCCGCTGCGCAAGGAGGCGGCGACCGACCCGTTCTTCGACGGCGAGGGCCCGCGCGCACTGCTGCAGCGCATCGCACCGGTCAAGTACGAGTTCCTGGCCGGGGAACTGGCCATCGCGTCGGTGAACAAGCACCGCAACTTCTTCGGCGAGCGCTGCGACATCCAACTGGCCGACAGCGGGCGGCCGGTGTTCACCAGCTGCGTCGCCTTCGGTCTGGAGCGGTGGCTCGCCGTGCTGCACGACCGCTACGGCGACTGGGCGGCGGCCGACGAAGCCGTCGCGAAGGCAGACCAGGCACTGGCATCAGCCGCAACTACCGAAGGGACGTCCCATGCAGTCTGAACAGGCACAGCTCAAGCAGTGGATCCTGGCCCGCCACCCGGAGATCTCCGACATCGACGCGGACCTCGACATCCTGGAGAACCGGCTCATCGACTCCCTCGCCTTCGTCGAGTTCATGCTGCTGGTCTCCCGGCTCAGCGGCGAGGAGATCGACATGGAGACCCTGGACATCGACGACTTCCGCACCCTGCGGCGGATCGAGGGGCGGTACTTCCGGGCGGGCGTGGCGTGACGGCACCCGCCGTCGAGACCGTCCCCGAGCGGTTGCTGCGCGCCGAGCGCGAGACCCTGGTGCCCGCGCTGCGCGACCTGCCGTCGGGCATGGTCGAGCGGGTCACGACGGCGTGCCCGGCGTGGACGGTGCGCGATGTGGTGGCGCACTGTGCGGCGGCACTGGTGGGACTCACCGCCGGCGCGGCGTACAAGGCGAGCCACGACCAGAACCAACGGGACGTCGAGGAGCGCCGGGACTGGCCGTTCGCCGACGTGCTGGCGGAGTTCGAGCGCGGTCTGACGGTGGCCGGCCCCGCGATCCGCGCGGCCGGCGGCGCCAAGGATCTGGCGGCCCTGGGCACCTGGATCCACGGCGGCGACGTCCGGGACGCCCTGGGGATGTCCGACGCGTACCGGAGCGCGGGGGTCCCCGAGGCGCTGGAGGCGCTCGCCGGATGCGCCCGGGTGGTCGCCACCCCGCAGGTGCACGTCACCCTCGACGACCGGGAACTGGTCCTCGGCTCACCGCTCGAGGACCGGGAGCCGGCGCGGCTGCACACCGATGTCCCCACCCTCTTCCGGCTCTACACCGGCCGCCCGGCCGACCCGGAACGGTACCGGCTGGCCGGAGCCCGGCCGGAGGAACTCATCAGCGCGGAATGGTAGGTCGGTTCGGCAAATGCTCTACCTAGAAGATTTTCACGTGGGGGACGTGTTCGAGCTGGGCAAGGTCGAGGTCACCGAGGAGGAGATCCTCAGCTTCGGCCGCGCCTACGACCCGCAGGTCTTCCACACCGACCCGGAGAAGGCCCGGGACTCCTCCTTCGGCGGCCTGGTGGCCAGCGGCTGGCTGACGGCCTCGCTGTTCATGCGGCGCTACGTCGAGGAGATCCTCAACCGGTCCGCCGGAGAGGGCTCGCCCGGCGTGGACGAGCTGCGCTTCCTCCAACCGGTGCGGGCCGGGGACGTGCTGCAGGCCCGGCTGACGGTGCTGGGGATCGCCCCGGTGCTCGGCCGCCGCGGTTCCGGCATCGTCCGCCCCCGGTGCGAACTGCTGGACCCGCAGGGAACCGCGGTCTTCAGCATGGTCCTGCACAGCATCTTCCGGCGCCGGGATGTCTGACACCACCCGGGCCCACTTTCTACAGACGGGGAGCAGTGACACATGGAATCGGTGAATCAGGTCATGGAGCCGGTGTCCAAGACCGCGCAGTGGACCGCGGCCGCACGCGCGGTGGAGTCCGAGCGGCCGGACCGGATCTTCGACGACCCCTACGCGCGGCTGGTCGCCGGTGAGACCGGCTTCGAACTGCTCGAACGCTACGCCGGTTCCGCGGTCGTCCCGTTCGTGCTGGTGCGCACCCGCTACATGGACGACGCCATCGTCCGCACCGTCAAGGAGCGCGGCATCCGCCAGGTGGTGCTGGTGGCCGCCGGGATGGACATGCGGGCGGTGCGGCTGACCTGGCCCGAGGGCGTCACGCTCTACCAGCTCGACCGGCCGGCGCTGCTGGAGACCAAGGCGGCGCTGCTGGCCGAGAACCCGCCGCGGCAGGCGGAGGGCGCCGTCAGCAAGAGCCACTCGGTTCCGGTCGACCTGGCCGCCGGATGGCAGGACGAGCTGCACGCCGCGGGCTTCGACCCCGGGCAGCCGACCCTGTGGGTGGCCGAGGGGCTGTTCTTCTTCCTGCCCGAGGACGTGGTGCGCGACTTGCTGGGTTCGCTGCGCGAGCTGTCCGCGCCCGGGTCGGTGCTGATCGGCGACATGACCAGCCGGGCCACCCTCCACAACCCGCTGGCCAAGGGCTTCATGCGGGTGCTGATGGAGGACGGCAACCCCTGGCTGTTCGGCACCGACGAGCCGGAGGAGTTCCTGGAGTCCTGCGGCTGGGCCACCGAGCAGCTGCTCCAGCCCGGTGAGGAGGGCGCCGACTTCGACCGCTGGCCGCACCCGGTTCCGCCGCGCTCGATGCCCAACGTGCCGCGGTCCTTCCTGTTCACCGCCGGGGTGAAGCCCGCGTGACGTACGCCGGATCCGCCGAGCCCCCGTTCGGCCATGTGGACCGGGTGCTGGCGATCGTCGCGCACCCGGACGACGTGGACTTCAAGGCGGGCGGCAGCATCGCGCAGTGGACCGCGGCGGGCACCGAGGTGACCTATCTGGTGCTGACCGACGGGGCGGCCGGGGGCGAGGACCCGGCTGTCCCGCGCGCCGAACTGGCCGCCGTCCGGGAGGCGGAGCAGCGGGCCGCCGCCGACGCCCTCGGTGTCAAGGAGGTCGTCTTCCTCGGCCTGCCCGACGGCGAGCTGACGGCCGGCCTGGAACTGCGGCGGGAGATCACCCGGGTGATCCGGCGGGTCCGGCCGCAGCGGGCGCTGATCCAGAGCCCGGAGATCAACTGGGACTTCCTGCCGGACCTCCATCCCGACCACCGCGCCGCGGGAGAGGCCGCGCTGGCGGCGCTCTACCCGGACGCCCGCAACCCGCGCGCCTACCCGGAACTGCTGCTGTCCGAGGGGCTGGCGCCGTGCGTCGTCCCGGAGATCTGGGTGATGACCTCACCGCGGCCCGACACCTGGGTCGACGTCACCGACACCTTCGACCGCAAGCTGGCCGCACTGCGCGCCCACACGTCGCAGACCGCCCACCGTGCGAACCTGGCGGACGACATACGTTCGAGGTTGCGCGGGCAGGCCGCGGCGGGTGGCCTGGCCGACGGCCGACTGGCCGAGGCCTTCCAGGTGATACGTACCGAACCGGCTGCCCAGCCTGTCGAGCGCACCCGTTGAAGGAGGGTCCCTTGCCGATTTCGAAGTTCCTGGGCGGCGTCCTGGTGATGGTGATCTGGGGGGTCAACTTCGCCATCATCGACATCGGCCTACGGTCGTTCGACCCCTACCTACTGGCCTCGCTGCGGTTCCTGCTGGCGGCCCTGCCCGCGGTGTTCTTCTTCAAGCGCCCCCAAGTGCCGTGGCGCTACATCGCGTTATACGGGCTGTTCTTCGGCATCGGGCAGTTCGGGCTGCTCTTCGCCGGGATGCACTTCGGGTTCTCCGCCGGGCTCGCCTCGGTGGTGATGCAACTCCAGGCGTTCTGGACCATCGGGCTGGCGGCGGCGATGCTGCGCGAGAAGGTCGTCCCGCGTCAGCTGACCGGCGTGGTGGTGGCGGCCGTCGGCATCGCGTTGATCATCGGGATCACCGACGGGTCGGTCACCGCCGTCGGCGCGGTGCTGGTGATCGGCGCGTCGCTGTCGTGGGCGGCGGCCAACATCGTCATCAAGAAGGCGCACCCGACCGACGCGCTGGCGTTCACGGTGTGGGCGAGCCTGATCCCGCCGATCCCGATGTTCCTGCTCTCGCTGGGCGTCAACGGCTGGGGTTCGATCACCTACTCCTTCGCGCACATGGGCTGGGTGGGCCTCGGCTCGCTGGCCTACATGGTGTACCCGACGATCCTCTTCGGCTTCACCCTGTGGGGTCATCTGCTGCGCAACTACAAGACCTCCCACGTGGCGCCGTTGTCGCTGCTCGTGCCGGTCTTCGGGATGGCCTCCTCGATGCTGCTCCTCGGTGAGCCGCTCGGCGCGCTGAAGGCCGCCGCGATCGTGCTGGTCATCCTGGGACTGGTCATCAACCAGTTCGACCTCGTCGGCCGGTTGAGGAAACGCCGGCAGGCCGCACCGACCGCGCCCGCGCCGGCCGAAGTCCCCGGCGGCGACCCGGCCGCCAGCACCAGCACCACGAAAGCGAGTTGACCCAGATGCACAGCCGCCTGCTGACCGATGGCGCACCCCGGATGTTCGCCGTCGTCTTCGACCAGGACGATGACGTGCTGCCCGTACTGGAGAAGTTCGCCACCGACCACTCGGTGGCCGGGGCCTCGTTCACCGGTATCGGCGCCTTCCGCGACGCCGCGCTCTCGCTCTTCGACCCGGAGAGCAGGACGCATGTGCCGATCCCGGTCACCGAGCACACCGAGGTGCTCGGCCTGACCGGCAACATCGCGCTCAAGGACGGGCGGCCCTCCGTCCACATGCACGCGGTGCTCGGCCGCCGGGACGGCACGACCGTCGGCGGACACGTCCAACGGGCCACGGTGCGGCCGACGCTGGAGGTCATGGTCACCGAGTTCCCGAGCCCGCTGACCAGGCGTCTGGACGAGGCGCGCGGGCTGCCCGTCATCGATCTGGAAGCGGACCGCTAGACCCGGCGGCCGGAGGGGGAAGCACGATGCGTGTGGCGATGATCGGTGGTGGAGCGGCGGCGGTCAGCCTGCTGGACAGCATGCTGCGCCGTTTCGAGGGCGAGGAGACGCGCTGTGACCTCACGGTGTACGAGGGATCGGCCCATCTGGCCACCGGCCGCGCCTACCGCCCGGACCTGGACTGCGCCCTGGTCAACAGGGAGGCCGGGTACATGTCGGTGCGGTGCGCGGAACGGGACCACTTCCTGCGCTGGCTGCACCGCGAACCCCGGTACCGGAACACCCCCTACGCGTCGCAGCCGGTGGACTCCTACGTTCCCCGGCGGGTCTACGGCGAGTACCTGACGTCCCAGCTGGAGTCCGGCCGCGCCGAGGCCGAGCGGCGCGGCTGGACGGTGGGGGTGGTACCGGAGTTCGCCGTCGAGGCGAAGGCGACCGCCGCCGACGTGATGATCCGCAGCGCCGGCGGCGTCAGCCACTTCGACCGGGTGGTGCTGTGCCTGGGGACCGGCGAGCCCGCCGACCCCTACCGGCTGACCGGCACCCCCGGCTTCCACCCGGACCCCTATCCGCTGCGCTCGGTACTGCCCGCGATAGCCGCCGACGCCCACGTCCTGGTGCTGGGCACCGGCCTGTCCGGAGTGGACGTCGCCCTCGGACTGCTGCGCTGCGGACACCGCGGGCCGATCACCATGACCTCTCGGCACGGTCTGCTGCCGGGGGTACGCGCCACCCAGACCCCGTTCCCGCTGCGCCACACGACGCCGGAGGCGGTGCGGCGCCGGGCCGGGCACGACGGGACCCTGCGGATACGGGACGCCTGGCGGCTGCTGCGCGACGAGCTGACCTCGGCCGGGGTGGACCTGCGCGCCCTCGCCGCGGACCGGCCCGCGGCCGAGCGGCTGCGCGAGGACCTCTCCCAGCTGGACTACAACGCCTGCCATGCGGCGGTGGCGGCGATGATGCACCAGGCGCGGGAACCCCTCTGGTGCGCCATGCCGGACGCCGACCGGCGGCTGTTCCTGAACCGGTTCCATCCGTTCGGCAAACCGCTGTACAACCCGATGCCGCCGCCCACCGCCAGGGCGCTGCTGGACGCCATGGACAGCGGCCAGTTGACGGTACGGTCCCGAACCGCCGGCGTCACCGCGCGCGCCGGCGGCGGGTTCACCCTGGAGGACGGCGGCGGACGACTGACCGGCGTGGACACGGTGGTCGACGCCACCCGCTCCGGCCTGGCCGGCACCGGTACCCGCGCCGAGCCCTTCATCGACTCGCTCACGGGTTCCGGCCTCGCCGTCCGCAACCCCCTCGGCGGCATGCGCATCGACGTCGCCACCAACGCCCTGCGCTCCACCCTCCCCGAAGACGTCCCACGCTTCTTCGCACTGGGCGACATCGCCTCCGGGGATCTCTTCTACGCGGGCAGCATGTACATGATCAATTCCCGCGCCGACGTGATCACCCGCGCCCTCGCCCGAACCGCGAACGGCGGCCGGTAGGGGGCGGACTGGGTAGGCGGGCCAAGAGGGGACGCGTGAGGCGCCTTTCGTGCTTCACCCCTGGAAGGCGGACTTCATCGACTGGTCAAGCGATCATTTATGTATTGCCGAGCCATAGAGAGTTTCGCATGTGGCTTTATGGACGTCATTCCCGCATTCCCTTGCGCAAGCGTGAAAATGATCGTGATCAAGCCGCGATCCAGATTAATGATGTGGGAGTAGGGGATGAACTGTTCTGCCTTGCTGCGCGACCATGGAATATAGACAATTCGGCGATGGGTCAATGCTGCCAGTCCCCGAAGTGACCCCATGTCTCTGCGAAGAGTTTTGACCTCGTCGTCAACCCAGAGGTTGCACAGGAGCATGTGTGCAACCTCCTCATCCGTATCCAGGCTATCTGTGAGGCGGTCGAGCTGCCCTCTTCGATAGCCAGGCTGGATGAACGGGTCATTGCGGTACTGGATTTTATTGAAGTCGAACAGCGATCGATACTGGCGATCGATGTCGGTGAATCGAAGAGTTCGCCCTCTCTCCATGCGCTTAACGGGATCGGTTCCCCAATCGCCAGAGCCGGCGGAGGTAATCGCACCTACCAACGTGCGTACGTCACCATTGAAAGTGGCGGCTGTCAGCGTCAGGGCGTTTTTGTCGCGGAGTCGCCCCAGGCTGGACGGGAGGTCCTGCAGGGATGGGAGTTTCGCCCCTGGAAGCAAAACGGGGATCACCCTGATTCCGCCGTCTAGTGCGGTCTCTACTTCTCGTCGAACCCAATCCGTCGGATCCGAGATCCTTGATGGCTCGACAGTGGCGCCGATCCAGTCCGAGCCAATCAAAGCGACCAGGACATCGCATGCTGTGATTGCCTGGGCTATGACTTTCGGAAAATCAACCCCAGGGTTCAGGGATTCTACGTCCATGAACACATTGGAAATCCCAAAACGCTCAGCCAGGCGGTCACGCAACCATCCCGCATAGGGGTCGCTACACCCGTGCCTATAACTTATGAAGACCCTTTTTTCGTCCGAAGCCACGAGTCACCCCGATGCAGCTAGCGCCAGCTCACTAACGCGGCAAGATAGGCGACTTGCTCCAGGGTCGCACTTATTTTAGCTGATGATAAAAATACTTTCGGCAGATGTTCGATATCCGGTGTCGCACCAGAAACTTGAGCATCACTGATAGTCCGGTTCACCCTCTGCTGTCGCACAGACAGACAGATCCCCGTGCCCTCTCCGCCGCCATCGGCGCGGTCAATCCGGTTCACGCCACCGAATCGATCCACTTTCATTGGTTTCTGCTCCCACGCCCGGTGAGCTCTCGGTTAGATGCTCGGCGGAGAAAGGAAGTCATCCGGAACCATGAGGACGGACTCGCCATCGCTCCCGCCGGCTACACGGTGGAGAACGCGGTCGACGACTGGCTCATGTATGGGCTGGCAGGCAGGGGCAGGGGCAGGGGCACGCTCGACAACTGCACGATCCTCAGCCGGAATCACGTGATCCCGGCGCTCGGCGCCCGGAGGCTTCGGGGCCTGGGTGCAGGGGATGTGGACAAGTGGCTTGCCCAGAAGGCGAAGTCACTCAGCACGCGTACCTTGCAGAGCATTCACTCGTGCCTGAACCGCTCGGTGAAGCGCTGGGACCGACTGGCTGCCGGCGACGGCTGGTGAACGCCGAGGAATGAACGCCACGTGAGCTACGCCACAGCTTTGTCTCGCTGCTGTCGGACAGTGGGGTCCCGCTCGAAGACATCTCGCGCCTGGTCGGGCACTCCGGTGCGGCGGTCACAGTGGCGGTCTACCGGAAGCAGATCCGTCCCGTGATCCAGACGGGAACGGTCGCCATGGACGGGATCTTCAAGATGAACCCAGAGCGATAGTCACGCAGTTAGTCACGCACAAAGCAGGAGAGGCACCTACCAAGATTGGTAGGTGCCTCTGACCTGTGTTCCTTCAGTCGGGGTGGCGGGATTTGAACCCACGACCTCTTCGTCCCGAACGAAGCGCGCTGCCAAGCTGCGCTACACCCCGAAGCAACGAGCTCTACTTTAGCGGACTGATCCCCGTAGGCGAAATCCGGTTGTTGCGGAGCCGCGGAGTCGGCCTGACCTGGTCGATCGCGATGGCGGCCAGGGGGAGAAGGCAGCTCGCCACGGCGATGGTGAGGGTGGGGGCCAGGGTGCGGGAGAGGGCGGTGCCCGCGGGGGCCGGGAGGGGGAGGGTGAAGCCGAGGTAGAGCAGGGGGTAGGCCGGCCACTGCCAGGCGAAGGGGAGGCGGAATCCGCGCGGGCTGGTCAGCAGGAGCCAGTCGGCGGCGGTGGCGAGCGGGGTGAGCGTGAAGAGGAGGAGGTGGGAGATCGCCTGGGCCGTGGTGGGGGTGGCGGCTTCGGGGAGCGCGAAGGGGGCGGGGGCGCCGGTCGGAAGGTGGTGGAGGAGGGCCGTGAGGGAGACGTAGGTGAGGAGGGCGCCCGTGAGGCGGGGGGTTACGGGGCGGCGGCCGGTCCAGGCGCGGTGGGCGGTGCAGACGGAGACCAGTGCTGTGGCGAGGGTGGCCTGTGCGGTGAAGGAGGCGGCGAGGCGGGCCGGGGCGGGGGTGGCGAGGGCCTCCAGGAGGAGGCCGGTCAGGGCGGCCGCGGCGAGAAGGAGGCGGAAGGCGCCCGCGAGGGGGCGCCGGAGGGCGGGGGCGACGGCCGCCGCCGGGGTGCGGGCGGCGGCGCCGGCCGGTCCGGTGGCGTGGCGCGTGGACTGCGAGGTCCGGGTGGGGTCGGACATTCCTCCACGGTAGGGGGAGGGAGGAGCGGGGACGGGCGGGGGAACCCCGTGTCGGAAGAGCACCGGGCCGCGGAGACGGCGGCTCGTGGCGGAAGCGGGCCATGGAGGTACCGCGGCCTACGAAGGCGCCGGGCCGCGGAGGACGGTGGCCCGTGGCGGTACCGCGGTCAGCCCTTGATGCTCGTCCCCCGCGCCCGTACGCCCGGGTGGTCTTCCTACGCCCGCGCCGTGAGTGTCAGCAGCGTCGCCTCCGGGGGGCAGGCGAAGCGGACCGGGGTGTAGCGGTTGGCGCCGCAGCCGGCGGAGACGTGGAGGAAGGAGGTGCGGCCGTCGGCGGTGTGGGTGGACAGGCCCTTGACCCGGTCGGTGTCGATGTCGCAGTTGGTGACCAGGGCGCCGTAGAAGGGGATGCAGATCTGGCCGCCGTGGGTGTGGCCGGCCAGGATCAGCGGATAGCCGTCGGCGGCGAAGGCGTCCAGGGAGCGCAGGTAGGGGGCGTGTACGACGGCCAGGGAGAGGTCGGCGCCGGATTCCGGGCCGCCGGCCACCTCGGCGTAGCGGTCGCGCTTGATGTGCGGGTCGTCCAGGCCGGTCAGGGCGATCTCGAAACCCTCCAGCTTGAGACGGCCGCGGGCATTGGTCAGGTTGACCCAGCCGGCCGTGTCGAAGGCGTCGCGCAGCTCTTCCCAGGGGTTGTGGACGGCGCCCACGACGGGGGCGTTCCCGTTGAGCCCGTGCCGGCCCTGGACCCGCTCGAGCAGATAGCGGGCGGGGTTGCGCAGCCTGGGGCCGTAGTAGTCGTTGGAGCCGAAGACATACGCGCCGGGGAACTCCATCAGCGGGCCGAGCGCGTCCAGCGTCTCCGGGACGCCCTCGGGGTCGGAGAGGTTGTCACCCGTGTTGATGACGAAGTCGGGACGCAACCCGGCGAGCGACTGGAGCCAGCGCTGCTTCTTGCGCTGCCCGCTGACCATGTGGATGTCGGAGACCTGCAGGACGCGCAACGGGCGCATGCCGCGGGGGAGTACGGGCACGGTCACGCGTCGCAACCGGAAGGAGCGGGGTTCGAAGCCGGCGGCGTAGGCCAGGCCGGCCGCGCCGACTGCGGTCAGGGTCAGGGGTACTCCGTATCGCGCGCGCATGCCCCCATCGTTGCAGAGTGGCCGGGGTGGGTGCAGGCAGGGCGGGCCGGGGCGGGGCGACCGGGAGGAAAAGGCGCGGCGGTTGTCGGTGGGTGGAGGCATACTCGACGGCATGACCACGCTCAAGACCAAGCTGCAGGACGACCTCACCGCCGCGATCAAGGCGCGCGACGAGCTGCGCTCCTCCACCCTCCGCCTCACGCTGACCGCGATCCAGAAGGAAGAGGTCGCGGGCACGGAGGCACGCGAGCTGTCCGACAGCGAGGTCGAGAAGATCATCGCGCGGGAGGCGAAGAAGCGCCGGGAGGCCGCGGAGGCCTTCGACAAGGGCGGCCGGAGCGAGTCGGCCGAGCGGGAGCGCGCCGAGGGCGAGGTGCTCGCGGAGTATCTGCCCAAGCAGCTGACCGACGACGAGCTGGAGCAGCTGGTCGCGGCGGCGGTGGCGGAGGCCAAGGGGGCCGGCGCCGAGGGGCCGAAGGCGATGGGCGCCGTCATGAAGATCGTCAACCCGCAGGTGGCGGGGCGTGCGGAGGGCGGCCGGGTGGCCGCGGTGGTGAAGAAGCTGCTGGCCGGCTGAGCGCCGAGGGAAGTTCTGAGGGAGGACCGAGGGACGTCCTGAGGACGGGCCGGAGGAAGTCCTGAGGAAAGGTGAGGGGGCGCCCCCGTTGTGGGGGCGCCCCCTCATCGCGCTCGCCGTCCGGCTCTACGGTCGGGCACCCGGCGCTACGGGCGAGTCCCCGCGGGGGCTGCCGCCGCCGACCGGCCCCCGCCGACGCGCCGGCCGGTCACCAGTCCCCGGCCGACTCGTCCGCCGCCAACCGGCCCTCTACCAGCCGCCGTTGCCGCCGCCCAGGATGTCGGGCCAGTCGGGAAGGTCCCAGCCGCCGCCCGGCTTGTCGTCGCCGCCGTGGCCCGGGCGGGGCTTGTGCTTGCCGCGGCCCTTGTCGTCGCCCGGGTCCTTGTCCTTGTCGGGGTTGCCGATCGGGACGGTGGGCAGGGCCGGCGCGGGCCGGCCGGCCAGGGCGCCGGTCATCGCGTCGCGCCAGATGGGGCCGGGGGTGTCGGCGCCGTAGACCTTCTCGTGCGGGACACCGCCGATGGTGATGCCGTACATCTTGCGCTTGTGCTGCGGGTCGCCGACCCAGACGGCGCCCGCCGCGTTCGGGGTGTAGCCGACGAACCATGCGGCGTACCGGCTGTCGCTGGTGCCGGTCTTGCCGGCGCTGTCGCGGCCCTTGAGGCCGGCCTCCTTGCCGGTGCCGTCCTCGACGACGCCCTTGAGGAGGGTGTTGATCGTGTCCGCGGTCCGCTTGGACATCGCGCTGCGGCAGCTGGTCCGCGGGACCTCCAGCGCCCGGCCCCGCGCGTCGGTGATCGACTCGATGGCGACCGGGGAGCAGTACTCCCCGCCGTTGGCGAAGGCGGCGTAGCCGGAGGCCATCGTCAGCGGCGACATCTCCTGGACGCCGAGCGTCATCGACGGCACCTGCTGCAGGGGCTTGCCGTCCGCCCGCTCGATGCCCATCTTCTGGGCCATCTTGACCGCCGGGCAGATGCCCATATCGCTGATCAGCTGCACGAAGTAGGTGTTGACCGACTTCGCGGTCGCCTCCTTCATGCCGTACGGGCCGACCTCGCGCTTGTTCTCGTTCTGGGTGGTGTCGGCGGGGCTGCCCTGCCACTGGCCCTCGCAGGTCTGCACCGGGCTCGGATACGGCATCCGGTAGGGCGAGGAGTACTCCTGCTCGGGGCTGGTCCCCTGCTCCAGCGCGGCCGCCGCGATCACCGGCTTGAAGGTCGAGCCGGGCTGGTAGCCGGCGCCGCCGCCCATGGCGCGGTCCACCGAGAGGTTGAGCACGGTCTGGTTCTCACGGAAGCCGTAGGGGCGCGACTGGCCCATGCCGAGGATCTTGCCGGTGCCCGGTTCGACGATGGTGGCGGCGGTGGCGACCGGGTCGTCCTCGTAGACGTGGTCGCCTATCGACGCCTGGATCGCCTTCTGGGTCTGCGGATCGAGGGTGGTGCGGATGGTCATTCCGCCCTTGTCCCAGCGCTTCAGCCGGTCCTTGCGGGTCTTGCCGAAGGCCTTGTCGGTGAGGAAGACCTTGCGGATGTAGTCGCAGAAGAAGCCGGCGCCGTCCGTCGCGGTGATGCAGCCGTTCTTCGGGCGGCTGACCGCGAGCTTGATCGGCTTCTTGGCGGCCGCGTCGGCCTGCGCCTGGGTGATGTTCTTGAGGTCGGCCATCCGCTGCAGAACGGTGTTGCGCCGCCGGGTCGCCTCCTGCGGGGCGGTGACCGGGTCGTAGCGGCTCGGCGACTGGACGATGCCGGCCAGCAGCGCCGACTCCGCCAGGCTCAGGTCCTTGGCGTGCTTGCTGAAGTACCGCTGGGCGGCCGCCTCGACGCCGTACGCCTGCTGCCCGAAGAAAGTGATGTTGAGGTAGTTCTGCAGGATCTTGCGCTTGCCGAGTTCCTTCTCGACCTGGATCGCGTACTTGAGTTCCTTGATCTTGCGGCCGATCGTCTGCTGGGTGGCCTGCGCGACCTTGTCCGCGTTGTTCCCGGCCTCCTCGATGAAGACGTTCTTCACGTACTGCTGGGTCAGCGTCGAGGCTCCCTGGGAGACACCGCCCGACTGGGCGTTCTTGTTGACCGCGCGCAGGATGCCCTTCATGTCGACGGCGCCGTGGTGGTAGAAGCGCGCGTCCTCGATCGCGACGATCGCCTGCCGGATGTACGGCGACATGTCCTTGAGGCCCACGACCGTGCGGTCACGGGAGTAGACCTTGGCGATCTCGCCGCCCTTGGCGTCCAGAATGGTGGTCCGCTGGCTGAGCGGCGGCGTCTTGAGGTTCGCCGGGATGTCGTCGAAGCCCTCGACGGATCCCTTGGCCGTAAGGCCCAGTGCTCCGGCCGCCGGAAGCGCGAGACCGGCGAGCACCGCTCCGGCCAGGACGCTGACACCGAGGAACTTGGCGGCTTGCTGCGTCTTGGACAGACCTCCGCCATCGCGCTTCTTAGGCATGGGGGCAGCCTACGTTCTGAATCGCCGGACAGGGGCGCACCTGTTCGTTTAGCCTGTCCTCAGCTGCCGCAGCGGAATGGTTACGCCTCGGTTCGTCAACCCCTACTCTCCCGCGGACCGCACCCCACGTGTCCCCATGAGTCGCCGGAAATCCCGCGTCAGGACGACGGACTGTCCCGCCTTGTGAGCAAAGTTACGTATGCCGTTCGGTCACTCCGTTGGGTGATCTGCCGCGTACGCATAGTCCGTTCGGGCCATTCAAGATTGGGCCCGAAGGGGGTGTTGCACCCTGTCTGCCTTCCGTAACGTCCTCAACTGGCAACGGTGAATATGCCGATTGCCGCCGTGGGGGAGCCTCGATTCGGGAGAGGACGGCGCCAGCATGGGCTGGGTAACCGACTGGAGTACGCAGGCAGCTTGCCGCACTACCGATCCGGATGAATTGTTCGTTCAAGGGGCGGCACAGAACCGCGCCAAGGCGGTGTGCACCGGATGTCCGGTACGCACGGAATGCCTGGCCGATGCCCTGGACAACCGGGTGGAGTTCGGCGTGTGGGGCGGGATGACCGAGCGCGAGCGGAGGGCGCTGCTGCGCCGCCGCCCGACCGTGACGTCATGGCGTCGCCTGCTGGAGACAGCACGTACGGAATACGAGCGCAGCACGGGCATTCTGCCGATGGACTGCGAGGACGAGACCTTCGACGAGTACGCCGCGGTCGGATAGCGGCCGGCCGGGTGGCCGGATGAGCGCGGACTCGGTCGGTGGCACGCTCGGTGTCGCGGGCGCGCACCGTCAAGTGATCTTGGTGCGCCCGGAGGTTGGGCACCGCCGGTGTGCGCGTCGAGCGCCTTGGTGCGCCCACACGTGATGCGCAGGGCAGTGGTGTGCACGACAGTGGTGTGCGCTCGTATGTGATGCGCGTGTGGGTGGTGCTGTGTGCGTGCGTACGGGCGGGGTGAATGCCGCCCGGTAGGGCCGCATGGCTGGTACGGCTCAGATGTCGGAGCCCGTATCCGTGCTGTTCTGCGCGCCGTTGAGTGCCAGGCGGTCGCCGATCGCGCGCAGGCCCGCGAGGTCGTGGACGTCGCCGGGCAGCGCGGCGACCTCCGTCACCGGGACCTCGGGATGCAGCGCGGTGAAGCGGTCCCGCGTGCGCCGTTCGCGCGCGAGAACCTGCATGCGTTCCGCGTGCAGTCGCAACAGCCCGGCGGCCAGTTGCGCCGCCGAGGCCGAAGTGGGTGCCACATGCTCCGCCGCGGCAGCGGGGGAGAGGCCGCCGGCGGTACGTGATCCAGCCTTCCCGCCGTCGAGATCCACAATGCCGGTTGCTTCAAGATTATTTTCGGCGCGGTCCGCTTCGGTGTCGTCCTCCGCGGCCGCGTCCGTCAGGGCCTCCGCGGCGGCAAGCGCGCGCTCGGCGCTCAGTTGGGCGGCGCCGCTGCCGTGTACCCGGTTCAGCACCAGGCCGGCCAGCGGCATCTGCTCGGCGGCCAGCCGCTCGACGAAGTACGCCGCCTCGCGCAGCGCGTCCCGCTCCGGCGCGGCCACCACGAGGAACGCCGTACCGGGCGCCTGCAGGAGGCGGTACGTGGCGTCCGCGCGGGTGCGGAAGCCGCCGAACATGGTGTCCATGGCGGCCACGAACGTCTGGACATCGCGCAGCAGTTGACCGCCCATGAGCTTGCTGAGCGTGCCGGTCATCATCGACATGCCGACATTGAGGAACTTCATGCCGGCCCGGCCGCCGACCTTCGCCGGCGCCATCAGCACCCGGATGAACTTGCCGTCCAGGAAGGAGCCGAGGCGCTTGGGCGCGTCCAGGAAGTCCAGAGCGGACCGGCTCGGTGGCGTGTCGACGACGATCAGGTCCCACTCGTCGCTCGCGCGGAGCTGGCCGAGCTTCTCCATGGCCATGTACTCCTGCGTGCCCGCGAAACCGGCCGACAGGGACTGGTAGAAGGGGTTCTCCAGGATGGCGCGGGCCCGCTCGGCGTCGGCATGGCCTTCGACGATCTCGTCGAAGGTGCGCTTCATGTCGAGCATCATCGCGTGCAGTTCGCCGCCCGCGGTCTCGTCGACGCCCTTGACCCGGCGCGGGACGTTGTCGAGCTCGGAGATGCCCATCGACTGCGCCAGCCGCCTCGCCGGGTCGATGGTCAGCACGACGACCTTGCGGCCGCGCTCGGCGGCGCGTACGCCCAGCGCCGCGGCGGTGGTGGTCTTGCCGACGCCGCCCGAACCGCAGCACACCACGATCCGGGTGTGCGGGTCGTCGATCAGGGCATCGACCTCCAGGCCCGGGGCCGAGGCGTCCAGCGTCGTGTCGTCCGAGGTCATATGGGCCCCTGTTTCCGCAGGTCTCTCGCCAGTTGGTAGAGCCCGGCGAGGTCCACTCCCTCGGGGAGCAGCTCCAACTCGTAGGTGGGCAGGCCGATCGCGGTCAGTTCGGCGTGCTCGGCGCGCTCCAGCTCGACCCGCTCGGCGTGTTCCCGCGCCTGTTCCAGCAGGGGGTCGATCAGCCGGTCCGCCAGGCCGCCGCGGCGGGCACCGCCCAGGCCCGCCTGGGAGAGCGCCTTGGCGACGCCCGTACGGGCCCCGCGGGCGGCGATGAGGTCGAGGTCGCCGTTGTCCAGCAGGGCCGGGCGGGTCATGTTGATGACGATGCCGCCGACGGGGATGCCCGCGGCGCGCAGCTCCGCGACACCGTCCGCGGTCTCCTGGACCGGCATCTCCTCCAGGAGCGTGACCAGATGCACCGCGGTCTCGGGCGACTTGAGGACCCGCATCACGGCCTGCGCCTGATTGTGGATCGGGCCGATCTTCGCAAGGCCGGCGACCTCGTCGTTGACGTTCAGGAACCGGGTGATGCGGCCGGTCGGCGGGGCGTCCATCACGACCGCGTCGTAGACGAACTTGCCGTTCTTGTCCTTGCGGCGCACCGCTTCGCACGCCTTGCCGGTCAGCAGGACGTCCCGCAGGCCGGGGGCGATGGTCGTGGCGAAGTCGATCGCGCCGAGCTTCTTCAGCGCCCGGCCCGCGCCGCCGAGCTTGTAGAACATCTGGAGGTAGTCCAGCAGGGCGCGTTCGGCGTCGATGGCCAGGGCATGGACCTCGCCGGCCCGTCGTCCGCCACCGCCCCTGACGGCGTCTCCCCCCGACTCCGCCCGGGGGGACCCCCACCGCGGGGCGCCCTCGGATGCCGGACCTACCGCGATCTTGCGCTCCTCGTACGGAAGCGCCTCGGTCTCGAACAGCTGGGCAATGCCCTGCCGACCCTCGACCTCGACCAGGAGGGTACGGCGCCCCTCGGTGGCCAGGGCGAGGGCGAGGGCAGCGGCGACCGTGGTCTTGCCGGTGCCGCCCTTGCCGCTGACGACATGGAGCCTGCTCACGCCAAGGAGCCTAACCAGTCCGCGTCGCGAGTACGCACGGGATACGCCTGGGAGGTCCCGGAGATCTTGGCCACGATCCCTCCGGGACAGTTCAGGGATGTGCCGTAGGGGTCGGGCGGGCGCCGGCTCGGCGGCCGTGTCGGGCGGGCGCGGGCGGGCCGTGGCGGACGGCGTCCACCGCGGCCCTGGACAGGCATTACGCTCGGCCCATGACCAAGTGGGAATACGCGACCGTGCCGCTGCTCGTGCACGCGACGAAGCAGATTCTGGACACCTGGGGCGAGGACGGCTGGGAGCTGGTCCAGGTCGTGCCGGGCCCGAACAACCCTGAGCAGTTGGTGGCCTACCTGAAGCGGGAGAAGCAGGCGTGAGTGCGGGCGAGGACAAGATCGCAGCGCTCGGCCTGAAGCTGCCGCAGGTCGTGCCGCCGCTGGCCACGTACCAGCCCGCGGTGCGCTCCGGCTCGTACGTCTTCACCTCCGGCCAGCTGCCGATGGTGGATGGCGCGCTGCCGGCCACCGGCAAGGTCGGCGCCGAGGTGAGCGCGGAGCAGGCCAAGGAGCTCGCCGCGACCTGCGCGCTCAACGCGCTGGCCGCCGTGAAGTCCGTCATCGGCGACCTCGACAAGATCCAGCGGGTCGTCAAGGTCGTCGGCTTCGTGGCCTCCGCGCCGGACTTCACCGGCCAGCCGGGCGTCCTCAACGGCGCCAGCGAACTGCTGGGCGAGATCCTCGGCGACAAGGGCGTCCACGCCCGGTCCGCGGTGGGCGTGGCGGTGCTGCCGCTCGACGCGCCGGTCGAGGTCGAGATCCAGGTCGAGGTCGCGCAGTAGCCGGGACCGCGGAGTGGTCGAGGTCGCGGGGCGGGCCCCGCGACCTCGCGTGCGCGCGGCCGGCGGCCTCGCGGTTTCGTGGTCGGCGTTTCCCCCGCTCCTGGTGGTGGGGGCAGCGCCCGTCCCGGCGGAGCACGCCCGGCGCGAAAGTGGCCCTCGAACATCCGCGCGCGAGCGCATAGCATCCGGCCATGTCGTCCACGACCAATGGCCAGTGGTACCCGCCGGAGTGGCCGGACCGCATCCGGGCGCTCACGAGCGGCGAGCTGACCCCTGCCGAGCCCCGGCGGGCCGCGACCGTCCTGCTGCTGCGGGACCCGGGATCCGGCGGCCCCACCGTCCACATGCTGCGCAGACGCGCCTCCATGGCCTTCGCCGGAGGCGCGTACGCCTATCCGGGCGGCTCCGTCGACCCCCGTGACGAGCGCCCGGTGGCCTGGGCCGGCCCCTCGCGCGCCCAGTGGGCGGTCCGTATGGGCGTCGACCCGGCCACCGCGCAGGCCATCGTCTGCGCGGCGGTGCGCGAGACCTTCGAGGAGGTGGGCGTGCTGCTCGCCGGTGCCTCGGCCGACACGGTCGTGGAGGACACCACGGGCGAGGACTGGGAGGCGGACCGCGCGGCCCTGATCGCCCATGAGCTGTCCTTCGCCGACTTCCTGGGGCGCCGCGGCCTGGTCCTGCGCTCCGACCTGCTGGGCGCGTGGGCGCGCTGGATCACCCCGGAGTTCGAGCCGCGGCGCTACGACACCTGGTTCTTCGTCGCCGCGCTGCCCGAGGGCCAGCGCACCCTCACCCAAGGACCTTCCGACATCCCCGCGTCCCAGCCCGGTGCGACCGGGTCCGCCGTCGCTCCAGGGGGGACCCCCAGCGCGTCCACAGAGGCGGATCTCGCACTGTGGGTCCGGCCCGAGGAGGCGGCGGCCGGCTACGACCGGGGCGAGCTGCTGATGATGCCGCCGACGATCGCGACGCTGCGCGCTCTCCAGCCCTACGCCACCGCCGCGGACGTGCTGGCCGCCGCGGAGGCCCAGGACCTGACGCCGGTCCTGGCCCGCGCGCGCCTGGTGGGCGGCGAGATCGAGCTGAGCTGGCCGGGGCACGACGAATTCACCAAGCACATCGCGCCGACGGACGCCGACGGCGCCGCCGGAGCCGGCGGTTCCGACGGATCCTCAGGAGCCCCCGGCCCCACGGGAGGGAACCCGACATGACCGAAGCAGCCGCCCTCCCGGGGCAGCCCCGTGGCGGAGTGATCCCCGGGGCGGCCACCGCGCGCGCCCACTGCGTACTGGCCCCGAATGCGTCGGCGATGACGCTGGACGGCACCAACACCTGGATCGTCGCCGAGCCCGACTCCGACCTCGCCGTCGTCATCGACCCCGGACCGCTCGACGAGGGTCACCTCCAGGCCGTCGTCGACACCGCCGAGCGGGCCGGCAAGCGCATCGCGCTGACCCTGCTGACCCACGGTCACCCGGACCACGCCGAAGGGGCCGCCCGGTTCGCCGAGCTGACCCGTTCGGCCGTACGGGCGCTGGACCCGGCGCTGCGCCTCGGCGGCGAGGGGCTGGCGGCCGGCGACGTCATCACCACCGGTGGGCTCGAACTGCGCGTGGTGCCCACACCGGGGCACACCGCCGACTCGCTCTCCTTCCACCTCCCTGCCGACCGCGCGGTGCTCACCGGCGACACGATCCTGGGGCGCGGCACCACCGTGGTCGCGCACCCGGACGGGCGCCTGGGCGACTATCTGGACTCGCTGCGCCGGCTGCGCTCCCTCACGGTGGACGACGGCGTCTCGACGGTCCTGCCGGGCCACGGGCCGGTCCTGAACGACGCCCAGGGGGCGGTGGAGTTCTATCTGGCGCACCGCGCCCACCGGCTCGCCCAGGTGGAGACCGCGGTCGAGGCCGGGCACCGCACCCCCGCCGAGGTCGTCGCCAACGTCTACGCCGACGTCGACCGGTCCCTGTGGCCGGCCGCCGAGCTGTCGGTACGGGCGCAGCTGGACTACCTGGGCGAGCACGGGCTGATCGAGAGCTGAGCTCCCGGCCGTGGCGCCGGGAGCCGGCCCCGGCGCCCGCCGCGAGGCTCCGTCAGCCGCTCTACGGGCGGGGAGCCTTCGCCCCGTGGACGGCGAGGTACTCCTCGGCCAGCCAGGGCGCGAGGCCGGCCAGCAGCTCGTCCAGCAGTTCCGGGTACGCGGCGGGCGTCCGGGCGGCGCGAGCCGCGGCGCGCATCTGCTCGGCGTGCGCCGGGTAGTAGCGGCCGAACACCTCGGCGGACTGGGCGAGATCGCTGGTCCAGCCGCCCCAGCGCGGCATGACCAGCGTGAACCCGGTGCGTACGAGCCGGCGGGCCACGCCCCGGGTCAGCCGGGTGCGCTCGGCCTCCGTAGTTGCCGCCGCGGCCTTCTCGCGCAGACCGGGCAGGCTGCGGAAGAGATCGCCGTTGGTCTCGCGGGCGAGGAGCGAGGTGGGGCGGTAGCGGGGCAGCCGGGCGGCGAGGTCCGGGCCGCTGAGGGGCGTGCACAGACACGCCACGAACCACGCGAGGTCGTGGCGCTCCAGCTCGCTCAGCAGCCGGTCCACACCGAACAGCAGGAGGCCGGCGCCGTCGATCTGCTGGTGTGCGGCATCCAGCTCCTCCTCGATGGCGCGGGCGGCGGCGCGGTCGTCGTCGGTCGGCTCGTCCCGTAGGGCGACCAGCGCATCGAGGTCGGAGACGCCCGGTACGGCGGCGCCCCGCGGGATGCTGCCGAAGAGGTAGCTGCTGTGGAGGCGGTCGGGGCCGAAGTGGTCGGTGAGGCGGGCGCTGAGCTGTGCCACCACGGGCGCGAACCGCGCGGACACGCGGTCCAGGGACCCTTCCCGTACGAAGCAGCCGTTCCGATCCAGTCCTGTGCCGTTGGCCATGGCGTAACTATGGCGAGGAGGCGGGCGGGGGCGCGAGGCAATGGCGAAGGGCCCCGCCTGAGCGGGGCCCTTCGATACCAGCGGTCCGCGGCGCTCAGCGCGAGCGCTTGGCCAGCCGCTCGACGTCCAGCAGGATCACCGCGCGCGCCTCCAGGCGCAGCCAGCCGCGGCCCGCGAAGTCGGCGAGCGCCTTGTTGACCGTCTCGCGGGAGGCGCCGACCAACTGGGCCAGCTCTTCCTGCGTGAGGTCGTGGACGACGTGGATGCCTTCCTCGGACTGCACGCCGAAGCGGCGCGACAGGTCGAGCAGGGCGCGTGCCACACGGCCCGGAACGTCCGAGAAGACCAGGTCGGACATCTGGTCGTTGGTCTTGCGCAGCCGGCGGGCGACCGCCCGCAGCAGGGCCGTGGCCACCTCGGGGCGGGCGTTGAGCCAGGGCTGGAGGTCGCCGTGGCCCAGGCCGAGCAGCTTGACCTCCGTGAGGGCGGAGGCGGTGGCCGTACGCGGGCCGGGGTCGAAGAGCGAGAGCTCACCGATCAGCTCGCCGGGGCCGAGGACGGCGAGCATGTTCTCCCGGCCGTCGGGGGAGGTGCGGTGCAGCTTCACCTTGCCCTCGGTGACCACGTAGAGGCGGTCGCCGGGGTCCCCTTCGTGGAACAGGGCGTCGCCGCGGGCGAGCGTGACCTCTCCCATAGAGGCGCGCAGCTCGGCCGCCTGCTCGTCATCGAGCGCCGCGAAGAGCGGTGCGCGCCGCAGAACGTCGTCCACGAGATCTCTCCTTGTCGACATGCTCCGGGGGACTGTGGTCCCCATCATGCCGGAATGCAAAACAGTGCGATCAATCACAAGTTTGCCGGACCGGTGCTCCCAGCCATAAGGCAGGGGGCCGATTGGGGTCACGAATCACGGTGATCAAGCCGGATGTCAGTGGCTGGCTTTAGTCTGGCCGAGTGTCCAATACGCCGGTGAGAGCAGAGGACTGGGGGGCTGGACGAGTGAGCGCAGGGCGCGATTCCGCTGTGGGCGAACAGGCGTCCGGCGAAGCGTTCCATTCGGATAAAAGTAACAAATCGCCCTCCGGGGTGACGGTCGAGCGGAAGCCGACCGTCCAGGATCCTGGCGCGTCGCGACCGTCGGCGCGGGACGCCGCCGAGCAGGACACAACCGACCAGATCTCCGCGACGAAGACCCCGGTAGGCACGACCTCGGCAGGGAAGAAGGCGGCCGTGAACGAAACCCCCGAGAAGCCGACGGCGGCGAAGAAGGCCGCGGCGAAGAAGGCCGTGACGAAGAAGGCCGCGGCGAAGAAGGCCGTGACGAAGAAGGCGGCCGCGACGAAGGCCGTGGCCAAGAAGGCAGCCACCAAGAAGGCAGCCACCAAGAAGGCAGCCACCAAGAAGGCGGCGACCAAGACGGCGGCCACCAAGACGGCCGTGACGAAGACGACCGCCGCAGCCAAGAAGACCGCCGCCAAGACCACCACGGCGAAGGCCCCCGCCAAGAAGGCCCCCGCCAAGAAGGCCCCCGCCAAGAAGGCCGCCGCGCGCAAGCCGGAGTCGCGGGCCGCCATGGTGCGGCGGGCCCGCCGGATCAACCGCGAGCTGGCCGAGCTGTATCCGTACGCCCACCCCGAGCTGGACTTCACCAACCCCTTCGAGCTGCTGGTCGCGACGGTGCTGTCGGCGCAGACCACCGACCTGAGGGTCAACCAGACCACCCCGCGCCTCTTCGCGGTCTGCCCCACGCCCGAGGACATGGCGGCGATGGATCCGCAGGAGCTGGAGGAGTTGATCCGGCCGACCGGCTTCTTCCGGGCCAAGACGAGGTCGCTGCTTGGCCTGTCCGCGGCGCTGCGCGACCGCTTCGGCGGCGAGGTGCCCGGCCGCCTCGAGGATCTGGTCACGCTCCCCGGTGTCGGCCGCAAGACCGCCAATGTGGTGCTGGGCAACGCCTTCGGCGTACCGGGCATCACCGTCGACACCCACTTCGGCCGCTTGGCGCGCCGCTTCGGCTGGACGACCCACCAGGACGCGGACAAGGTCGAGGCGGATGTCGCCGAGATCTTCCCCAAGAGCGAGTGGACGATGCTCTCGCACCGCGTCGTCTTCCACGGCCGCCGGGTCTGCCACTCCCGCAAGCCGGCCTGCGGAGCCTGCGCCATCGCCCCGCTGTGCCCCGCGTACGGCGAGGGCGAGACGGACCCGGAGAAGGCCAGGAAGCTGCTCAAGTACGAGCTGGGCGGCCAGCCGGGACAGCGGCTCAAGCCACCGGCCGACTATCCGGGGCAGCCCGCGCCCCCGATGGCGGCCCCGGTGGCCGCCTCATGACGGTGGCCGCGCCGTCCGTGGGGCCGGGGCCGCGCGCGATCACCGGCGAGGCCCGAGTAGGGATCCACCATCGAAGCCAGGCCTGAGGGGGCGCGTATGAGGAGTGCACGGGAGCAGCAGTACGGCGAGGAAGCGGGGTTCGGGGGAGCGGCCGGTGCGGCGGCCGGCCAGGAGGTCGCGGTGACGGCCGACGGCCTGCCCGAGTGGCTGGACCCGGTGGTGCGTGCGGCCGGCACGATCGAGCCGCGCCAGCTCAGCCGCTTCCTGCCGCCGGAGAGCGGCGGCCGGCAGTCCGCGGTGCTGATCCTCTTCGGCCACGGCCCGCGCGGCCCGGAGCTGCTTCTGATGGAGCGCGCCGGCACGCTGCGCTCCCATGCCGGCCAGCCGTCCTTCCCCGGTGGCGCCCTGGACCCTGAGGACGGCGACCCCGACGGCCCCGGACCGGTGCGGGCGGCGCTTCGTGAGGCCCAGGAGGAGACCGGCCTCGATCCGTCCGGTGTACAGGTCTTCGGCGTGCTGCCGCGGCTCTACATCCCCGTCAGCGGCTTCGTGGTGACCCCGGTCCTGGGGTGGTGGCGCCGGCCGAGTCCGGTCGGCGCGGTCGACCAGGCGGAGACCGCCCGGGTGTTCACGGTTCCCGTGGCGGATCTCACGGATCCCGCCCATCGTGTGACAACGCGCCATCCCAGCGGCCACGTCGGACCTGCGTTCCTCGTCGAAAACGCCCTGGTCTGGGGCTTTACGGCCGGAGTGATCGACCGGATTCTGCACTACGCCGGGTGGGAGATTCCGTGGGACCGTGACAAGCAGGTCCCGCTCGACTGGCGCTCGTGAGACGGTGTCCGGCGTGAACGTCCTGGACATCCTGCTGCTGGTCGCGGCCGTGTGGTTCGCGATCGTCGGGTACCGACAAGGCTTCGTCGTCGGCATCCTGTCCGTGATCGGCTTCCTCGGAGGCGGCCTGATCGCGGTCTATGTGCTGCCGGTGATCTGGAACGAGATCACCGGTGATGCCACACCCGGCACCTTCGCGGCCATCGCGGCGGTCGCCATCGTGATCGTGTGCGCATCCGTGGGTCAGGCGCTCACCACCCATCTGGGCAACAAACTGCGCCGCCACATCACCTGGTCACCGGCGAGAGCGCTCGACGCGACCGGCGGCGCGCTGGTCAACGTGCTGGCGATGCTGCTGGTCGCCTGGCTGATCGGCTCCGCGCTGGCCGGTACGTCCCTGCCGACGCTCGGCAAGGAGGTCCGCAACTCCAAGGTGCTGCTCGGGGTCTCCCGGGTGCTGCCGACGCAGGCCAACACCTGGTTCGCGGACTTCTCCTCGGTGCTCGCCCAGAACGGCTTCCCGCAGGTCTTCACGCCGTTCTCCAACGAACCGATCAACAACGTGCCGGCGCCCGACCCGCAGCTGGCCTCGAGTCCCGTCGCGGCGCAGGCCAAGCGCAGCATCGTCAAGGTCGTCGGCACGGCCCCCGGTTGCGGCAAGGTCCTCGAAGGCAGCGGCTTCGTCTTCGGCCGGCACCGGGTGATGACCAACGCCCATGTCGTCGGAGGAGTGAGCGAGCCGACCGTCCAGGTGGGCGGTGAGGGCCGTCAGTACAACGCCAGGGTCGTGCTCTACGACTGGCGGCGTGACATCGCGGTCCTGGACGTGCCCTCGCTGGACGCTCCGGCGCTGCGGTTCGCCGGCGAGGACGCCGACAGCGGCAAGAGCGCCATCGTCGCCGGCTTCCCGGAGAACGGCGGGTACGACGTCCGCTCCGCCCGCATCCGCGCCCGTATCCAGGCCAACGGCCCGGACATCTACCACCGGGGCACGGTCGGCCGCGACGTCTACTCCCTCTACGCCACGGTCCGGCAGGGCAACTCCGGCGGTCCGCTGCTCACCCCCAGGGGCGAGGTCTACGGCGTCGTCTTCGCGAAGTCGCTGGACGACTCGCACACCGGCTACGCGCTGACCGCCGATGAGATCCGTCAGGACATCCTCAGGGGGCGTACGGCCCAGCAGCAGGTCGACAGCCAGGGCTGCGCGATCTGAGCGGTCCGAGCCGCCCGGAGGGGCTCAGGGCGCGGGGAGCGGTGCTTCCCGCGCCTCGTCGGCTCGGGGCGTGGCCGGTCAGGTGCGATGGCGCAGGCGCGCGCTCATCCAGCGCGCTCTGCGGCGCAGGATGCGCGGGATGCCCATCGGGTGCGCCGGGTCGGGGGACGCGCCGGACCCGAGATCCGGTGTGCCCCTGTCCTGAGTGCCCACTGCAGCGGCACTGCTGCGGCGGTTGCGTGCCACGTCACGGTAGTCGTGCGTCCAGCCCATACCCTCGACTCTGCCCGTGGCCCAAGGTCCGTAACCGCCATGGGGGCCGCCAATTGGCCTATGCGCCGGGCAAGTGGCCGTTCGCCATGCCTACGTTCGAGTGCTGTGGCGTGTCGGTTCCGCTGAGCGGTGCAACCCGCCCCGTTCAGCGGTACGCCGCTGCCCGAACGATCCGTCAGGGCGCGCTCAGCGGTCGGGTTCCGGGTCCTTCAGCCAGTTGATCAGCTCGGTCGAGAAGGCGGCCGGATCCTCCTCGTGCGGGAAGTGCCCCAGGCCGTCGAACAGCCGCCAGCGGTAGGGGGCTTCGACGTACTCGCCGGAGCCGGCTGCGCTGCGGGTGCGCATCACCGGGTCCAGCGAGCCGTGCAGATGCAGGGTCGGGACCCGTACGGGCATCTTCATCCGGCGGTTGAACTGGATGCCGTCGGGGCGGGCCATGGACCGCACCATCCAGCGGTACGGCTCGATCGAGCAGTGCGCCGTCGAGGGGATGCTCATCGCCCGCTGGTAGACCGCGAGCGCCTCGTCGTCCGGCAGCCGGGGCCCGGACCAGTCCCGGATCATTCGGCCCACCAGCGCCGCGTCGTCCGCCGTCAGCCGGCGCTCCGGCAGCCAGGGCCGCTGGAAGTTCCAGATGTGCGAACTGCGGGTGCTCTGCCGGACGTCGGCGAGCATCGCCGAGCGCCAGCGCCGCGGATGCGGCATCGAGGCGACCGCGAGCCGGCGCACCAGCTTGGGCCGCATCACCGCCGCCGTCCAGGCGAGATAGCCGCCCAGGTCGTGTCCGACGAGCGCGGCGTCCGGCTCGCCCAGGGACCGTACGACGCCGGTGACGTCCAGTGCGAGGTTCGCCGGGTCGTAGCCGCGCGGGGTGCGGTCGCTGCCGCCGACGCCCCGCAGGTCCATCGCCACCGCGCGGAAGCCCGCCTCGGCGAGGGCCGGGAGCTGATGCCGCCAGGTCCACCAGAACTGTGGAAAACCGTGCAGCAGCAGCACCAGTGGGCCCTCGCCCATCTCGGCGATGTGGAAGCGCGCACCGTTCGCCGCGACGTCGCGGTGCGACACCTCGTGTCCGCCGGGGACGTCGAGCCGTACGACCGATGCGGTGCTGTCAGGGGCTGTCATACCGACGAGCGTGTCACAGACTCCAGGACCGGGTGGTCCTTGGTCTCCACGCGCGGGTGCGGCTTGGCCTTCTGCAGTACGGCCGCGGTCTCCCTGGCGGAGTTGATGGACTTCTCCGGCTTCTTGATCTTCTTGATCTTGGCGATGGCGATCAGGGCCAGCAGCCCGGCGAGGGCCAGGAAGGCGCCGCCCACGATCAGGAAGGACCAGGCGAGCCCGAGGCCGAGGTTGTGGATGCCGTATGCCGCCGCGAAGCTCAGCACCGGCAGCGCGAACAGCGCCAGCGCGCCCGCCACGACGAAGGCGGCGCTGCCGATGCCCGCCCGCTTGGCGTCCTGCCGCAGCTCCGCCTTGGCCAGTGCGATCTCGTCGTGCACCAGTGCGGACATCTCGGCGGTGGCCGAGGCCACCAGTTGCCCGAGGCTGCGGTCCGCGCCGTGGTCGGCTGCGCTCATCGCCGTCTCCCTCATCTCGTCACCCGGATGCAAAGCCTCTCAGATCATGCCGGACCATCGTCTCCGGCGTGCGAGCCGGAGGCCACTTCGGCCAGCCGCCGGTGTTCGGCGGCCTTGGCCTCGTGGATCGCGGCCATCCGGAGGTGGTATTCCGGTTTGTCCACCTCGTAGATGTCGGGGATGCCGTCCTGGTCCTCGTCCCGCTCCTCGTCCTCACACAGCTTTCTGTACTTGCGGTTGCGGAGCTTGAGTAGGACGGCGGCGAAGACGGCCGCGAGCAGCGAGCCGATCAGCACCGACGCCTTGATCTCGTCGGCCAGCGCCAGGTCCTCGGAGAAGGCGAGTTCGCCGATCAACAGGGAGACGGTGAAGCCGATGCCGGCGAGGGAGGCCACCGCGAAGACGTCCGGCCATCTGAGGTCGGGGTTGAGTTCGGCCTTGGTGAAGCGGGCGGCGCACCACGTTCCGCCGAAGATCCCCAGCGCCTTGCCCACTATCAGGCCGAGGACCACCCCGAGCGTTTCCGGCCGGGTGAAGACCTCGTGGAGTGCGCCGCCGGAGAGGGAGACACCCGCGGAGAAGAGGGCGAACAGCGGTACCGCGAGACCGGCCGAGAGCGGGCGGATCAGATGCTCGATGTGCTCGCCGGGCGACTGGGTCTCGCCGTCGCGGCGGTGGCAGCGCAGCATCAGGCCCATGGCCACGCCGGCGATGGTGGCGTGCACCCCGCTGTTCTCCATCAGGGCCCAGATGACCACGGCGAGCGGGACGTAGACGTACCAGCCGCGGACGCCCTTGCGCAGCAGCAGGTAGAAGACCACCAGGCCGACGACGGCGAATCCGAGCGCCGCGAAGTTGATCTTCGAGGTGAAGAAGATCGCGATGATCAGGATGGCGAAGAGGTCGTCGACGACGGCGAGCGTGAGCAGGAAGGCGCGCAGGGCGGCGGGCAGGGACGTCCCGATGACGGCGAGTACGGCGAGTGCGAAGGCGATGTCGGTGGCGGTGGGCACCGCCCAGCCCTGTAGCGAGCCGCCGCCGAGGGTGTTGACGACGACGTAGACGAGCGCCGGTGTCGCCATGCCGCAGACCGCGGCGATCACGGGGAGCGCGGCGGCCCGGCGGTCGCGCAGCTCGCCGGCGACCAGTTCGCGCTTGAGCTCGATGCCCGCGACGAAGAAGAAGATCGCCAGCAGGCCGTTGGCGGCCCAGTGCTGGACGGAGAGATCCAGACCCAGAAAGGCCGGGCCGAGGTGGAAGCCGCGGACCGCCTCATAGCTTCCGCCGAGGGTGTTCGCCCAGATCAGAGCCGCTACCGCGGCGGCGAGGAGGAGGATGCCGCCGACGGTTTCGGCGCGCAGCGCATCGGCGATGAAGTTCCGCTCGGGCAGGGACATTCGCCCGAGGAATAGGGAACGGCGATTGGACGCACTCACGACGGGTGACCTCCGGCCTTCGGCAGCTGTGTACGGCTGTTGCAGTTGCCGACCAGACTTCCCGGCGCACCCTGAGTTTCTTAGCGCATCATTGACGCGCCTCCTACTGTACCGGGCGGGTGCGAACGGCTATTCGGTGGCCCTACTTTACGGGCAAATCGGGCGCCGGGTCGCTGGAGGGAAAGCCGGCCCTTCAGGCGCCCGAGGGGCCCCGGGAAGGCCGGAGGGGGCACCCGGCCGCTGTGGCCCGGCGCCCCCTCCATGATCCGTACCGCTCAGTCCTCGCTGGCCGCGCTCGGCAGCTTGGCCTGGATCAGATCCATGACCGAGGAGTCGGTGAGCGTGGTGACATCACCGAGGTCGCGGTTCTCGGCGACATCGCGCAGCAGCCGGCGCATGATCTTGCCCGAGCGGGTCTTGGGCAGCTCCGCGACCGGCATGATCCGCTTCGGCTTGGCGATCGGGCCGAGCTGCTGGGCGACATGCGCCCGCAGCTCCTCGACCAGGCCTTCGTTCTCGGCCGCGCCGCCGCGCAGGATGACGAAGGCGCAGATGGCCTGGGTGGTCTGCGGGTCGGTGGCGCCGACGACCGCGGCCTCGGCCACCTTCGGATGCGAGACCAGGGCCGACTCCACCTCGGTCGTGGAGATGTTGTGGCCGGACACCAGCATGACGTCGTCCACCCGGCCCAGCAGCCAGATGTCGCCGTCGTCGTCCTTCTTGGCGCCGTCGCCGGCGAAGTACTTGCCCTCGAAGCGCGACCAGTACGTGTCGAGGTAGCGCTGGTCGTCGCCCCAGATCGTACGGAGCATGGCCGGCCAGGGCTCGGTGAGGACGAGGTAGCCGCCACCGCCGTTCGGCACCTCGCGTGCCTCGTCGTCCACCACCGTGGCGGAGATGCCGGGCAGCGGTTGCTGCGCCGAGCCGGGCTTGGTCTCCGTGACGCCGGGCAGCGGGCTGAGCATCATCCCGCCGGTCTCGGTCTGCCACCAGGTGTCGACGATCGGAGTGGCGTCGGCGCCGATGTGCTTGCGGTACCACATCCATGCCTCGGGGTTGATCGGCTCGCCCACCGACCCCAGGACGCGCAGCGACGACAGGTCGAACTTCGCCGGGATGTCGTCGCCCCACTTCATGCAGGCGCGGATCGCGGTCGGCGCGGTGTACAGGACCGTCACGCCGTACTTCTGCACGATCTCCCACCAGCGGCCCTGGTGCGGGCTGTCGGGTGTGCCCTCGTAGAGCACCTCGGTCGCACCGTTGGAGAGCGGGCCGTAGGTGATGTACGAGTGGCCGGTCACCCAGCCGACGTCGGCGGTGCACCAGTAGACGTCGGTCTCGGGCTTCAGGTCGAAGACCGCGTGGTGGGTGTACGACACCTGGGTGAGGTAGCCGCCGGTGGTGTGCAGGATGCCCTTGGGCTTACCCGTCGTACCGGAGGTGTAGAGGATGAACAGCGGGTGCTCGGCGTCGAAGGCCTCGGGCGTGTGCGTCTCGCTCTGCCGCTCGACGATCTCGTGCCACCACACGTCCCGGCCCTCGTGCCAGGCGACGTCCTCCTGGCCGGTGCGGCGTACGACGAGCACGCTGCGGACGTTCTCCGTACCGGGCTTGGTCAGCGCGTCGTCGACGGCCGGCTTGAGGGCGGAGGGCTTTCCGCGGCGGTAACCGCCGTCGGCGGTGATCACCACGCGGGCGTCGGCGTCGATGATGCGCGTCGCCAGCGCGTCCGCGGAGAAGCCGCCGAAGACCACCGAGTGCGGAGCGCCCAGGCGGGCGCAGGCCAGCATGGCGATGACCGTCTCCGGGATCATCGGCATGTAGATGGCGACCCGGTCGCCGGCCCGCACGCCCAGCTCGGTCAGCGCATGGGCGGCCTTGGAGACCTCGCGCTGCAGCTCGGCGTAGGTGATCGCGCGGCTGTCGCCCGGCTCGCCCTCGAAGTGGATGGCGACCCGGTCGCCCAGGCCGTTCTCCACGTGCCGGTCCACGCAGTTGTAGGCGACATTGAGTTTGCCGTCGGCGAACCACTTCGCGAAGGGCGCATTGGACCAGTCGAGGGTCTGAGTGGGTGCGGTCTCCCAGGACAGTCGCCGGGCCTGTTCTGCCCAGAAGCCCAGCCGGTCCGCCGCGGCCTGTTCGTACGCGGCGGCCGTGACGTTGGCATGCGCGGCCAGATCCGAGGGTGGCGCGAACCGCCGCTCCTCCTTGAGCAGATTGGCCAGGCTTTCGTTGCTCACGACATCTCCCATTCCCAGGGCGTCCGATGTGTCCCAGGCCATAGCTCATCAGCCCGCGGTGGACCCTGACAAGGGCTGTGGAAAATTATTGGTGTAGACCTGTTGACTGTTCGTCTGTTCCGCGGCCGCCGGGCGGCCGCTGCGCAGGTCAGACGCCGACCGGCGCCGCCTCGCCGCGGACCGCGCAGAACCGCCCGGTGGCCTCGTCGAGCACATACGCCTGGGCCGCGCCGACGTCGAAGTACATGCCGTGCAGCGCCAGGGTGCCCTCGGCCACCCGGCGGGCCACACAGGCGTGTGCCCTGAGATGGTCGAGCTGCTGCATGACGTTGACGAGCGCCAGTCGCTCCTGGTCATCGGCCACCGGCCGCCCGGCCAGGGCGACCTCGCCCCGTCCCAGCCGCCCGATGCGCTGCATCCGTGCCAGGCTCGGGTGGCCGTGGCGCAGCCAGCGGGCGAGGGGGGTCGGCTCGGCCCCGTCCGGTGCCGCGGTGCTCAGCAGCGCCCCCATGGCGCCGCACCCCGAATGCCCGCACACCGTGATCGAGCCGACCCGCAGCACCTCCACCGCGTACTCGATCGCCGCTCCCACGGAGTCGCAGGAGGCCTCCGAGCCGGGTGGCGGCATCAGGTTGCCGACGTTGCGCACGGTGAACAGGTCGCCCGGGCCACTGGAGGTGATCATGCTCGTGACCAGCCGGGAGTCCGCGCAGGTCAGAAACAGTTGGGTGGGCCGCTGGCCGTCGCGGGCGAGCCGCGCCAGCTCCTCGCGTACGAGCGGGGCGGTGTGGCGCTGGAACGCGCTGACCCCGCCCAGCAGTTGGCTGCCGCTGCTCTCCGGGGCCGTCGCCTGGTGCGGGGCGGGCCGGGTGCAGTGGTGGTTGCGCCAGGGCGTCCACGGCCGGCACGAGTGCCCGCCGGCCGGCTCGGCGAGCGGACGGCCCCCACGGCCGCCCAGCTTCACCCAGCCGCCGTGCGCCCGATGGGTGGCGCACCAGGACTGCAGGGCCTCGTAGGCGGCGTGGTCCATGAACGAGCCGTACAGCTCGACGACGACCTCGGTGTGCGCCGGCACCAGCGCCAGTGCTCGGGTCAGCCGCGGCACTGCCAGGAACGTCAGCTGGCCGCTGATGCGCACCCGGTAGGCCTCGTCCTCCTGAGTGACGGTGACCCGGGTGTGGGTCAGCCGGCGCAGCGCCAGGAAGGCCGCGACCGCGATGCCGGCCGCCACGCCCTGGAGGACCCCGAAGAGGACGACCCCGCCCAAGGTGCCCGCGTACACCGGGAATTCGCGGTGCCGCTGCACATGCCGGATGTGCGCGAAGCTCACCATCCGTACGCCGACGGCCATCACCAGCGCGGCGAGCGCGGCCAGCGGGATCAGCTCCAGCACCCCGGCCAGCAGGCCCGCGCACAGCAGTACCCATACGCCGTGCAGCACGGTGGCCCAGCGGGTGGCGGCACCGGCCCGTACGTTGGCCGAGCCGCGGATCGCACCGCCGGAGATCGGCAGCCCGCCCAGCAGCCCGGAGGCGACATTGGCCACGCCCTGGCCGGCCAGCTCGCGGTTGAGCTGCGCTCGGCCCGTGGGAGCGCCCGGCCGCTCGGCCGCGAGCCGGTCCACCGCCGCCGCCGACAGCAGCGACTCCATACTGGCGACGAGGGTGACGGTCAGCACCGCGGCCACGAGGGCCGGCACGGACGCCTCCGGGAGGGCGGGCGGCTCGGGCAGTCGCCAGGACGGCAGCTCCACGCGCGGTACCGCCATCGCGGCGCTGGCGGCCGTCGCGGCGAGCACGGCGGCCAGCGGAGCCGGCAGCACCCGCGCCCAGCGCCCGGCGCGGCCCGGCAGCCGGCCCCAGCCGATCAGTACGGTGACGGTGATGGCGCCGATCAGCAGCGCGGCGGTGTGCGGATGCGCCAACTGGCCGGGCAGTGCGACGGCGTTGTCGAGCGCCGAGCTGTCGGGGCTGCCGCCGAGCACCACATGGAGCTGGCCGATGGCGATGGTGACCCCGATACCGGCCAGCATGCCGTGCACGATGGCCGGACTGATGGCCAGCGTCGCACGCGCCACGCGCAGTGCGCCCAGGGCGAGTTGGGTGAGGCCGGCCAGGACCGTGATGGCGCAGGTGGCGCGCCAGCCGAAGCGCTGGACGAGGTCGGCGGTGACCACCAGGAGGCCGGTGGCCGCGCCGCTCACCTGGAGGGGAGTGCCGCCGAGCAGCCCGGCGACGATACCGCCGACGGCCGCCGCGACCAGTCCGGCCTGGAGCGGGGCGCCGGTGGCCAGCGCGATGCCCAGCGACAGCGGTACGGCGAGCAGGAAGACGACGATCGAGGCGGAGAGGTCCCGGCGGAAGGTGGCCCGGCCGGCCCTTTGCGCGGGGGGTTCCTCCGGGCGCATACGGGGCTCGGGAGGGATCTCGGAGCGGTGCGGTGTGTGCGGCGGCTGCGGCGGCAACTTCTCCATCTGCGACATTCCCGTCTCCTCCGGGGCGACGCGGTCGCGCGGGGCGCGAGCGTGGGGCGGCGGTGTACTGCGGCGGGACGTGAGCCGACCGGCGGTCGTCGAGGTGGGGGACGGTCCGGCGACCCTCAAGCATCGGTAAATGGATCGTAATGACGGGTAAAGCTAGTGAGAAGCTTTTACGCGCATTTGCCCCAATCTGTCCATCTATCGGGTGAATGCGAGTTCTTTCGGCTTGCCCGTGTCATTCCTGATTCCTGGCGCCTGAACGCTTGCGGGGGTATTCCGATCGGCCACTCGGAAAAGCGCTCGCGGCGCCAGGAATGAACGGCCGAGGGCGGTCGCATCGGCTGAGGCCGCCCGCGGCAATGAGGTGGCGAGGAGGTGGCGCCGGGAGCGACGGGACCTACCGCGGCGGGGGGCGGCTGGTTCGGCCGGCGGGCCGCGGACCAGGCCGCCCGGCCCGCGCGGCCTGGCAGGTCAGGCGGGCTGTGGGGTGGCCGCTCCTTCGTGGAGTACGAACGCCGGGTCGACCTGGGCCGCCAGGTCGACGCCGGTCTTCGCATTGCCCCAGCTCTCCGCGTTCTTCAGGTGGAAGTGCACCATCTGGCGCGTGTAGCGCTCCCAGTCGCGTCGCCCGTAGGCCGCGTCGGCCGTGTCGTGCAGCACCTCCAGGGCGCGGCGGTTGGCCTGCTCCAGGTAGGCGAAGCGGGCCGGGCGGCCCTTCTCCATGGCGCGCACCCACTCGGAGTGCCCGACCGTCACCAGCAGGTCGTCGCCCACCTCCTCGCGCAGGAACGCCAGGTCGTCGGGGCTCTGCACCTTGTTGCCGACGACCTTGAGGGGGACGCCGAAATCCTGCGCGTACTCCTTGTACTGGCGGTAGACGGCGACGCCCTTACGGGTCGGCTCGGCTACCAGGAAGGTCATGTCGAAACGGGTGAACATCCCGGAGGCGAAGGAGTCGGAACCGGCCGTCATATCGACGACGACATACTCCGCCCGGCCGTCGACAAGGTGGTTCAGGCACAGCTCGACCGCGCCGACCTTGGAGTGGTAACAGGCCACGCCCAGGTCGGACTCGGTGAACGGGCCCGTCGCCATCAGCCGCGCCGCGGCGCCGTCGAGCTCCACCGTGCGCGCGCAGGCGTCGTAGACGGGGTTGTCCTCGACGACCCGCAGCAGTCGTGAGCCCTCTCCGGGCGGGGTGGTCTTGATCATGGAGGCGGCGGACGGGATCCGGGGGTTGCCGCCGCGCAAGTAGTCCTTGATCAGCGGCAGATGGGCGCCCATCGCGGGGAGCGCGGCGGCCCTTGCCTCATCGAGGCCGAGGGCGGCCCCCAGGTGCTGGTTGATATCGGCGTCCACCGCGATCACGGGGATCCGGGACGCGGCGAGATGCCGGATGAACAGGGAGGACAGGGTGGTCTTGCCGCTGCCGCCCTTGCCTACGAAAGCGATCTTCATGTTCACCAAGGGTAATCTGGCTCTACCTCTGAGTGAGGGGTTCGCGTGAAGAAGACCACTCCTTCGAGGGGTCCGGCCCGGTGGTGCGTAGGGTCGTACCCATGGCTGGAATCTCCCGGGGGACCTCCCCCGTACCCCCCAAAGCGAGCGACGATCCGCTTGTGACCCTGGCCTCGCTCCCGGGAGTCGCCGACTCCGTGGACTCCGTGCGCAAGGGCGTCGACCGGGTCTACGGCCACCGGATCATGCGGCGCCGGAGCAATGAGGTCACCTCTGAGGCGGCGCTGCGCGGAGCGCGCGGTTCCGCGGCGCTGTCGGGAGCCGACTGGGCGCTCGAAGAGGTCCGGCGCCGTACCGACTTCGGCGTCGCGGGCGAGCCGCGGACCGTCGGCGCGGCGCTGCGGCTGACCGCGGAGGCGGGGCAGCTGCTGAGCGTGTGGCGGCAGTCGCCGCTGCGCGTCCTGGCGCGGCTCCATCTGGTGGCGGCCGGCGGGGAGTCGCCGGACGAGACCGTGGGGCGGCCCCGACTGGCCGGCGAGCCGGTGGACGAACCGCTCGTCGAGCTGGCGCTCCCGGATGCGGACGAGGTCGCCGGGCGGCTGGACGGGCTGTCGCGGCTGCTGCTCGCGGGCACCGAGGCGCCGGCCCTGGTGGTCGCGGCGGTGGTGCACGGCGAGCTGCTCGCGCTGCGGCCCTTCGCGTCGCACAACGGGCTGGTCGCGCGGGCCGCGGAGCGGATCGTGCTGATCGGCAGCGGACTGGACCCCAAGTCGATCTGTCCTGCCGAGGTCGGGCATGCCGAGCTGGGGCGCGCGGCATATGTCGCCGCCCTGGAGGGCTATGTCTCGGGCACCCCGGAGGGCGTCGCGGCATGGATCGCGCACTGTGGGCGCGCGGTGGAACTCGGCGTTCGGGAGAGCACCGCGGTCTGTGAGGCGCTGCAGCGCGGCGCGGCATAAGAGAGGCATAAGTGGCGACGAGGTGAAGACTGCGAAACCGCCCGGGGAATCCGGAACCATTGCTTCAATTCGTCCCTGAACAGGGTTGCGGCGGTACCAATCGGTGGTACCGCCGCTGGCATGTCTGCCGGGTTACCATGCGTGCACGAAATTTGCCCATCAGGTCGGAATCTTCGTCCGGTTACCTGGTGCGGCTGGCCCGTAATCGACGGGTCGGCGTCGCGTGGGTGCCCGACTTTCATGCATCGGTCCGTGGGCCACTTGCTGCGTTAAAGGTGTTCCTCTCGGATGTCCTTGGTCTCGCGGGCCGTTAAGTCCTTTGTACTACTCGTGCCGGGCGAGGGGAAGCCCAGACCGCAGAACTTTACGTTCACCTTCAAACACGGGCATTACGGGCGGCACTGCTTCGGTCAAAACGGAAGCGCAACTTTGTGGGTTTCCGCCGGCTCGCGTACCAGACCAGTGTCGCGGTCGCCATGGCCGCGCCGGCCGCCGCCATGGCGGCGAGAACCGGCCGCGAGGGCATCGACAGCGCCGGCAGCCGCTGCTTGAGCGGGACCGGACGGCTGAAGGTGAGGACCGGCCAGCCGCGCGCTACCGCCTCCCGGCGCAGCGCCCGGTCCGGATTGACCGCGCAGGGGTGTCCGACCGCCGAAAGCATCGGCACGTCGGTGGCCGAATCGCTGTAGGCATAGCAGCGCTCCAAGTCGTAGCCCTCGGATGCGGCGAGTTCCCGGACGGCTTCGGCCTTGGTCGGTCCATAGGCGTAATACTCGACCTCGCCGGTGAAGCGGCCGTCCTCGCCGACGACCATACGGGTGGCCACGACCCGGTCGGCGCCCAGGAGTTCACCGATCGGTTCGACGACCTCGGCGCCGGAAGTCGAGACGATGACGACATCGCGTCCGGCGGCGTGATGCTCTTCGATCAGTGAGGCCGCCTCGTCGTAAATGATCGGGTCGATCAGATCATGCAGGGTCTCGGCGACGATCTCGCGGACCTGGGCCACATCCCAGCCGCGGCACAGCGAGGAGAGATATTCACGCATCCGCTCCATCTGATCGTGGTCGGCGCCGCCCGCGAGGAACACGAACTGGGCGTACGCAGTGCGCAGTACGGCCCGCCGATTGATCAGGCCGCCTTGGTAGAACGACTTGCTGAAGGTCAGCGTGCTCGACTTTGCAATGACGGTCTTGTCCAAGTCGAAGAACGCAGCAGTACGGGGAGTCGAGTGAGGCACGGAGTGGTTTTCCACGGGGGTGAGCATAGGCTCCCACCATTCGGCGTAAGGTGTGGCGCGTGGGTTTGCCTGAGAAGGCTCTCGGGTACACCATGGAAGTCACGGATCGTTCGCGACCGTGCTAACCCGGTCCGGCTCCTCCCCCCCCGAGTCGGCCGTGGGGACGACCCCCGCTCTCCCCCCCCGGCGGGGGTCGTCGCATGTCCGGACGCTTTTTCCGCCGCCGGACGAGGATCCGCCACTCACTCCGCCTCCACGGCGTCGACGGCTGGTCCACCTCGGTCCCGTTACCCACTGTAGTCAACACGATGCTCTGAGGAACCCCCTCCCGAGGCTTTCGTGGAGCTCTCTTGCGCCCCAGAAGTCGCCCTTCGTCGCTGGAATAGGTGACGGGTATATCCACAGCCGCTGAGTTGTCCACAGATTTGGTTCAAGATCCACTCGGATTTCCTGATCGCCGCATCGTAAAAGTCCGCGAGTTCGCGGATGTGTGAGTTGCGTAGCGATAGGGGGACGGAACGTGGCCGGAACCACGCCATCGGAGCGACCGGACCGCACCGGCGAGGAGCGGGTCGGACCGCTGATCATCACCGAGGACGAACGGCTCCTGGACGATCTGCTGCGGCTGTGCGCCGCGGCGGGTGCGCTGCCCGAAGTGGCACATGGGCTGCCGACCCGCAAAGGGGGCTGGGAGGCGGCGCCACTGGTGATCGTCGGCGAGGACTGCGCGAGCCGCCTGTACGGGGCCGGCCGCCGGGCAGGCGTCATCCTGACGAGCCGGGACACCGACGACCAGGAGACCTGGCGCCGGGCCGTCGCCATCGGGGCGGAGCGCGTCCTTGCCCTGCCTGACGGCGAGCGCTGGCTGGTCGACCGCATCGCCGACGCCGTCGAGGGCGTGGGCCCGTCGGCCCTCACGGTCGGCGTCATCGGCGGCCGCGGCGGCGCCGGCGCGAGCACCCTGGCCGGGGCGCTGGCCGTCACTGCCGCCCGGACGGGCCGGCGCACGATGCTCGTCGACGGCGACCCGCTGGGCGGCGGACTGGACGTCCTGCTGGGCGGCGAGAAGGAAAAGGGCCTGCGCTGGCCCGCGTTCGCCGAATCGCGCGGCCGGGTGGCCTGCGGCGCGCTCGCCGAATCGCTGCCGTACCTGCACTCCCTGCGGGTCCTCAGCTGGGACCGGGGCCCCGACGTCGCCATTCCGCCGGCGGCGATGCGCGCGGTCATGGCGGCGGCACGCCGACGGGGCGGTGTCGTGGTTGTGGACCTGCCGCGTCGCGTCGACGAAACGACGGCGGAGGCCCTGGCCCAGGTGGACATGGGGCTGCTGCTCGTTCCTATGGAACTGCGCGCGGTCGCGGCGGCCCAGCGGGTGGCCTCCGGCGTGCAGCAGCAGCTGGGTGATCTCCGCGTGGTGGCCCGAGGCACCCCTGAACGCCACGGTCACGGCCTGTCTCCGAGCGAAATCGCCCGCCTCATGGATCTACCCCTGTCCGGTGAACTGCCCTGGGAGCAGGGCCTGTTGGCCGACCTGGCGCGTGGCGTACCGCCGGGGGTGCGGGTGCGGGAGCCGTTGGCGCGGTTCTGCGCGGCGTTCTGGCGGCGGATGGTGGCGAGTGGGGGCGACGGGTCAGGGGAGGGGCCTGGCCCGGGCACGGCGCAAGGGCAAGCCCCACAGCCGGGGCAGCAGGCAGGCGCGGCTCCCGGTGCCGGGCCGAGTCAGGGCCCGGGAGTGGAGCCGGGGGCCGGTTCGGGACCGGTGCCCGACTCACGACTGGGGCTGAGCCCGGGCTCGGAGCCCGCAGCGGGGCGGGGGCAGGGGCGCGGTCCGGTGGCATGGGCCGATTCGGGGCCGTCGGCCGCGATGGACGCCGGCGCGGTCCGGGCGGGCAGCCGGGGCGGAGGCCGGCCATGAGGGCGGGGCCGGGGCAGGACCTGCTGGATGTCGTGCGCCGGCGGCTCGCCCAGGCGGGGGCGGAGCCGACGCCGGCTCGGGTGGCGGTGGCGCTGCGCGAGGAGGGGCGGCTCCTGGGAGACGCCGAAGTGTTGGGCGTGGTGGCCGCGTTGCGGTCCGAGATGGTGGGCAGCGGGCCGCTGGAGCCGCTGCTGGCCGCGCCCGAGGTGACGGACGTCCTGGTCACCGCGCCGGACGAGGTCTGGGTGGACCGCGGCACCGGGCTGGAGCGTACGGATGTCCGCTTCCGGGACGAGGCAGAGGTACGCAGGCTCGCCCAGCGGCTGGCGGCGGTGGCAGGTCGGCGCCTGGACGACGCCCGCCCCTGGGTGGACGCCCGGCTCCCGGACGGCACCCGCCTGCATGCCGTGTTGCCCCCGGTGGCGGTGGCCGGGACCTGTCTGTCCCTTCGGGTGCTGCGGCCGCGCGCCTTCGGACTCGCGGAGCTGGTCGCGGCGGGGACGGTCCCGCCGGGCGGCGAACGGCTGCTGCGGGCGATGCTGACGGCCCGGCTGTCGTTCCTCATCAGCGGGGGCACCGGCTCCGGGAAGACCACACTCCTCAGCACGCTGCTCGGCCTGGTCGGCCCGGCCGAGCGGATCGTCCTGGCCGAGGACTCCGCGGAACTGCGGCCGGACCACCCCCATGTGGTGCGGCTGGAGGCCCGCCCGGCCAACCAGGAGGGCGTCGGCAGGGTGGTGCTGAGGGACCTCGTACGGCAGGCGCTGCGGATGCGCCCGGACCGGCTGGTGGTCGGCGAGGTGCGCGGCGCCGAAGTCACGGACCTGCTGGCCGCGCTCAACACGGGGCACGAGGGCGGCTGCGGCACGGTCCATGCCAACGCCGCCTGCGACGTCCCCGCCCGGCTGGAGGCCCTCGGCTCGGCCGCAGGGCTCGACCGTGCCGCGCTGCACAGCCAGCTGGCGGCCGCGCTCTCGGTCGTGCTGCATCTGGTGCGCGATCGGACCGGCCGGCGCCGGATCGCCGAGATCCATGTCCTGGAGCGGGACCGCGACGGCTTCGTGGTGACCGTACCGGCCGCGGTCTGGGGCCCGGGCGGCTTCCAGCAAGTGCGTGGCTGGGGGCGGTTGATGCGGCTGTGCGAGCGGAGCGGGGGCGAGAGCCGATGAACGGGACCGGGGTCGCACTCGTGGTCGCGGTGCTCATCGCGGGAGCCGCGCTCCGGACGGCCGCCGCCGGGCGGCGGCATGACGTACGGCGGCGGGCCCGGGCCCTGTTCGGGGGCGACGGGGAGGCCGGCCCGGCAGGTCGGTGGCAGGCCCGGCTTCGGGGCGAAGGGCTGCGGAAGTGGTGCGCGGGGCGGGTGGCCGAGGGGGATGCGGGCAGACGGTGGAGCGTCGGTCGCTGGGGGGACATCGGGCGGGAGGTCTGGTGCCTGCCGGCCGGGTTGGTGCTGGGCGTGCTGGGCGGGTCGCCGCTGCCGGTGCTCGCCTCGCCGGTGGTCATGTTCCTCGTCCGGCGCCGGCTGGCCGCCCATGGCGCGGGGCGGGCGCGGGACCGGCGGGCCGCTCAGGTGATCGGGCTGTGCGCGGCGGTGGCGGGCGAGCTGCGGGCCGGACGGCAGCCGGCCCAGGCACTGCTCGCCGCGGGGGCGCCGGGCCTCGGGGATGCGGGCTCGGCGGTGGTGGCGGCCGCCCGTTACGGCGGGGACGTACCCCAGGCGCTCCGTGCCGCGGCGCGAGCGTCCGGAGCCGAGGGACTGACCGGCATGGCGGCGTGCTGGCAGGTGGCGGTGGAGGGCGGTGCCGGACTGGCCTCCGGGCTGGAGCGGATCGCCGCCGGACTGCGCGCCCAACGGGATCAACGCGAAGAGCTGCGTGCCCAGTTGGCGGGGCCACGCACCACCGCGCTGATGCTCGCCCTGCTTCCGGCAGGCGGGCTCCTGATGGGCAGCGCACTGGGCGCCGACCCTCTGCGGGTGCTGCTGCACACCCCGGCCGGCTGGGGCTGTCTGGCGGCCGGCGGGCTTCTGGAGTGGGGCGGCGTGGCCTGGACCGCCCGGATCGTCGCGGACGCGGAAGGCACTGCAGTGAGGAGGGCGGCGTCGTGAGCGCGGAAGTTTTCCACAGGGTGGGGATGGCGGTCGCGGCCGTGATGACATTGCTGTGCGCCATGGCGCTGTTACGGGCAGCGCACCGCGCACGAGCCGTACGCAGACGGGCGTCGGCGCTGTGGGGTGGCGCGCCGGGCCGCGACGGGGCTCGACGGACGGGAGGCCGGACTGGATTTCGAGCCGGAGGACGGAACGGCGGTCGGGGGACCGTGAGTGGACCGAGAGCGTGGGCCGGGCCGCTGGGGGTGGCCGGCTTCGTGGCCATCGTCGTCGGCGGATTCCCTGGTGCCGCGGCAGGAATCGCCGTGGGCATCGGAGCATATCGCTGGCTGGCACGCCAACGGGGTGCGGAGGAGGCGAGGTTGGCGGCTGCGGCGGTACGTGCGGAGCTGGCGCCGGCCGGCGATCTGCTGGCGGCCTGCCTCGCGGCGGAGGCCGGCCCGCGGGAGTCGGCCGAGGCGGTGGGCCGTTCGCTCCACGGGCCCGTAGCCGAGCGGCTGCGTCAGGTGGCGGCGGAACTGCGCCTGGGCGGCGAACCGGCCGTCGTATGGCCGCGGTTGGCTGCCCTTCCCGGAGCCGAAGGGCTGGCGCGCTGCATGGAGCGCGCCGGGATATCGGGGGTGCCGGCCGTCGAGTCGGTGTCGCGGATCGCCACCGAGCTCCGTTCGGAGCAGGCCAGGGACGCCACCGCGCGGGCCCGGCGGGCCGGGGTGCTCGTCACCCTTCCACTGGCGGCGTGCTTTCTGCCGGCGTTCCTGGTGCTCGGGGTGGCACCGGTACTGATCGGCCTGGCAGCCGGCCTCTTGGGAGGCGACTGATGCCGATACCCATCCGGCTGATCTTGATACCTGACCGATCTCGGTACCCGACCGATCTCGATACCTGACTGGTCTCTGGATGAAGCAAGTTCAACAACCGGCCAAGAGCCGGGGAGCGGGGGATGGAAATGTTTCGACGGTGGTGGACGAGGCTGCGCTCGGTGGCGGCCGACGACCGGGGGATGGTCACGGCGGAGTACGCCGTGGGAACGCTCGCGGCGGCGGCCCTGGCGACGGTGTTCTACAAGATCGCGACGAGTGACGCGGTCCACGCGGCACTGCGGTCGCTGTTCGAGCGGGCGCTCCATGCCCAGTTCTGACGGCAGGAGCGGCCCTGGGAACCGTGGCGCCCCGAGGGCCTCGCGCGACGCCGGATTCGTGACGGCGGAGGCGGCCGTGGTCATGCCGGTTCTGGTGACGATCGTGGCGGCGCTGATCTGGGGACTGATGGCGGTCTGCGCCCGTATCGAGTGTGTGGACGCGGCCCGGGCCGGGGCGCGGGCGGCGGCGCGGTCGGAACCCCGGGCGGCGGCGATCGCGGCGGCACGGGGCGCCGCTCCGCGGGGTGCGCGGGTCGCGCTGGCGAGGGAGGGCGACCTGGTGCGCGTACGGGTCGAGGCCGGGCTGCTTGGTGCGGGGCGGCTGACGGTCCGGGTCACAGGGGAGGCGGTGGCTCTTGCGGAGGAAACGGTGCGGTGATGAGGGCTCGGCGACGGTCTGGACGGTCTTCGCGGCCGCCGCGTTGTGCGCCGTCTTCCTGGCCCTGATCGCCGTGGGGCAGGCCGTCACGGCACGACATCGCGCGGGGGGAGCCGCGGACCTGGCGGCGCTGGCCGCGGCGGATCGCGCCCTCCAGGGGCCGGCCAGGGCGTGTGCGGCGGCGGGCCGGGTGGCGGACGCCCAGCGCACTCGTCTGGTGAGGTGCTCGGTGGCGGGGGCGATCGCGGATGTGTCGGTCGAGGCGGGCGGCCGTCCGTTCACCTCGCGGGTGCGGGCGCGCGCCGGTCCGGCGGGGTCCGGGCCGGCGCCCGCGGGGTCGGCGGGGCGGCTGGGGCGTGGAGATCCGGCAGGAGCCCGGACTGGGCCGGGCGGGGCGCGGCCGTCCGGTAGGGGCCACCACCGGCTCGCCACGGACGCCGCCGTGGGACCGCTACGCCCCCGGCCGGGTTCCCTCCGGCGCTCCCCGCAGCAGCTCTGCCAGCAGGCGGATCGCTCCCCGCTTGTGGAGCGGGTCGTTGCCGTTGCCGCACTTGGGGGACTGGATGCAAGAGGGGCAGCCGGCCTCGCATTCGCAGGACGCGATGGCGGTGCGGGTGGCGGTGAGCCAGTCGGCGGCCGTGTGGAAGGCGCGTTCGGCGAAGCCGGCGCCGCCGGGGTGGCCGTCGTAGACGAAGACGGTCGGCAGCAGGGTGTCCGGATGCAGGGGGAGCGAGACGCCGCCGATGTCCCAGCGGTCGCAGGTGGCGAAGAGCGGCAGCAGGCCGATCGAGGCGTGCTCCGCGGCGTGCAGCGCGCCGCCCAGCTGCTCGGGATTGACGCGGGCGGCGTCGAGTTGGTCCTCGGTGACGGTCCACCACACCGCGCGGGTGCGCAGCGTACGGGGCGGCAGATCGAGCTTGGCCTCGCCCAGGACCTCCCCCGTGATGAGTTTGCGGCGCAGGAAGGAGACGACCTGGTTGGTGACCTCGACGGAGCCGAAGCAGAGCCGGGCGTCCCCCCAGGGGACCTCGGTGTCGGTCTCCAGGATGGCGATGGCCGTGGTGTCGCGGGCGGTCGTCGAGTAGGGCGGGCTGGACTCCTCGACGAGGGCGACGTCGTCGTCCAGGTCGAGGTGCTGGACCACGTAGGTGCGGCCCTGGTGGAGGTGGACCGCGCCGTCGTGGACGGTGGTGTGCGCGGCGGCGGCGTCGACGGTGCCCAGCAGCCGCCCGGTGCCGGCCTCCACGACCTGGATCGGCGAGCCGCCCTGGCCGCGGATGTCGGTGAGGTCGGCGGCCCGCTCGCGACGCGTCCAGTGCCAGGCCGTGGCGCGCCGGCGCAGCAGGCCCGCGGCCTCCAGCTGCGGCATCAGCCCGGCGGTCGCGGGCCCGAAAAGCGGGAAGTCGGCTTCGGTGAGGGGGCGTTCGGACGCGGCCGCGCACAGGTGCGGGGCGAGCACGTAGGGGTTGTCGGGGTCGAGCACGGTCGACTCGACGGGCTGGTCGAAGAGGGCTTCGGGGTGGTGGACGAGATACGTGTCCAGCGGGTCGTCGCGGGCCACGAGCACGGCGAGCGCGCCCTGCCCGGCGCGCCCGGCGCGCCCCGCCTGCTGCCACAAGGAGGCGCGGGTGCCGGGATAGCCGGCGATGACCACGGCGTCGAGGCCGGAGACGTCCACGCCCAGTTCGAGCGCGGTGGTGGCGGCCAGGCCGAGGAGATCCCCGCTGTGCAGGGCGCGTTCCAGGGCGCGGCGCTCCTCGGGCAGATAGCCGCCCCGATAGGCGGCGACACGCGCGGGCAGCGAGCGGTCGACCTCCGCGAGCCGTTCCTGGGCGATCAGAGCGATCAGCTCGGCGCCGCGCCGGGAGCGTACGAAGGCGACGGTGCGTACGCCCTGGACGGCGAGGTCGGTGAGCAGGTCCGCGGTCTCGGCGGTGGCGGTACGGCGGACCGGCGCGCCCTGTTCGCCGTGCAGCTCGGTCAGCGGCGGCTCCCACAGCGCGAAGACCAACTCGCCGCGCGGCGAGGTGTCCTCGGTGATCTCCACCACGGGCAGACCGGTGAGCCGGGTCGCGGCCTGGGCCGGTTCGGCGGCCGTGGCGGAGGCGAGCAGGAAGACCGGCTCGGAGCCGTAGCGGGCGCAGACGCGGCGCAGCCGGCGGACGACCTGCGCGACATGGGAGCCGAAGACACCCCGATAGCTGTGGCATTCATCGATGACGACATAGCGCAGCGCCCGCAGGAAGGAGGACCAGCGGGGGTGGGACGGCAGGATGCCGCGGTGCAGCATGTCGGGGTTGGTCAGGACGTAGTTGGCGTACTGGCGGACCCATTCGCGTTCCTCGACGGGGGTGTCACCGTCGTAGACCGCGGGCCGGACGGCGGTGCCCAGAGGGGCGGCCAGCTCGCGTACGGCGCGCCGCTGGTCGGCCGCCAGCGCCTTGGTGGGGGCCAGATACAGGGCTGTGGCTCCCCGCCCGTTCGGAGCCTCGGAGCCGTCCAGGAGCGCGGAGAGGACCGGTGCGAGATACGCCAGGGACTTGCCCGAGGCGGTGCCGGTGGCGACGACGACCGACTCGCCGCGCAGTGCGTGTTCGGATGTCCGTGCCTGGTGGGCCCAGGGTCGATCGATTCCGGCCGAACGGATGGCGTCGATCACTTCCGGTCGGATCTGTTCCGGCCAGTCGGCATGGCTGCCGATGCGCGGGGGCAAGTGCTCCGTATGAGTGATGCGCGCAGCGCGGGTCGCGCCCCGGGCGAGACGTTCGAGAATCATGCCTGGGGAAGGACGCGCGCCCGCATCCGGCGGGAGTCGATTGGAGGCCATCGGCACCGAGTGTGTCACCGGAGTGACGGACAATGCTCAAAGGGCGTCGTGCACGCCTACTGGTAAGTGATTGAATGCCATTGCGGCTGCCAGATCCGCCCCTACCTTCGGTGGGGAGGCCCCAGGGGGGCGACCGCTCGATAGCAAGGTGCTGGAGGATCCGTGGACCTGTCCCTGTCGACCCGGACCGTTGGCGACCGTACGGTCGTCGAGGTCGGTGGCGAGATTGATGTATACACCGCGCCCAAGCTGCGGGAGCAGCTGGTCGAGCTTGTGAACGACGGAAGCTACCACCTCGTGGTGGACATGGAACGTGTCGACTTCCTGGACTCCACTGGGCTCGGCGTGCTGGTCGGCGGGCTCAAGCGGGTGCGTGCCCATGAGGGCTCGCTGCGCCTGGTCTGCAACCAGGAGCGCATTCTCAAGATCTTCCGTATTACCGGCCTGACCAAGGTGTTCCCGATTCACACCTCGGTGGACGAAGCCGTCGCAGCCACTGACTGACGGCTTGCCGGTGCCCCCGTGCCAGCCGGTGCGGGGGAGGAAGTAGTGGGGGGTACCGGACCGGTGTCCGGCCCCCTGCGCCGCACGCCCGCATATCGAGGGGGATGGCATGGCCACCGTCGAACTTCGCTTCAGCGCCCTTCCCGAGCATGTCCGTACCGCGCGACTGGTCGCAGCTGCCGTGGCCCGGCGCGCCGGGGTGGACGAGGCCGTGCTGGACGAGGTGCGGCTCGCCGTCGGTGAGGCCTGCAGCCGGGCCGTAGGGCTGCATGAGAGCCATGACATCTCGGCGCCGGTGCGGGTGCTGCTGATCGAGGACGAGAAGAAGTTCTCGATCGAGGTGGGCGACGGGGTGTCCGGCGGCCCCGGGGCGGCCGGTGCGCGGGGCTCCGACGAGGCCGAGAGCGTCGCGGAGAGCGACGCCGAGGGCGAGGACGAGATGGGCCTCGCCGTGATCAGCGGGCTGGTCGATGACGTCGAGGTGACCTCCGGCAAGGACGGCGGGATGATCCGCATGACCTGGCCCACGACGACAGCCGCCGTCCTGCCTTAGCGCGGGAGCGCCGGCTTGGGCGCGTAGAGGGGCGCCGGCCTTGGCGCCGAGCGCGCGAGCCGTATGCGAGCGCGCCAGCCGTACGCGAGCGTGCCTGTCGGCCCCGTACCTGGTGCCGGCGGCTTCGGCAGGGCCCGAGTCCGATGGTTCGCCATCACCGACGCCGAGCCACGTGATCACCGCAGGCCGACCACGGCATCACTGAAGACGGCCCCTCGCATCACCGCGGACGCGCGGGTACGCCCGTCCGTCCACGCTGCCCCTCGCGTCACCGCTGACGCGCCGGTGCGCCCGTCCACCCCGCCCTGACGGCCCCGGCCCCAAGTCCTGGCCCCGATCCCGGCGGCCCGCCCGGGTACCGCTGACGACCCCCAGGAGCGCCCCCCAGGCGAACCCGCCCGCAGCACCCCGCAGGACCTCGGCCCGCCTCCCCCCCCGGGCACACCACCCGCCCACCCATGCGTTGCGATCCGGACTCGATCTGACGGCCTATCACCGTCCCTCGGCGGGCGTCGGGTGGTGACCCGCGCGTCCCGGGTCACCCGATCGGCCGCGTCCGAGCGGCTCAATTCTCCCCGCCGTCACGCCCGCCACAACCGGCCCGGGTGCCGGGACCGCCCCCTTTGAGCAGCGGCGATCAATGGGCGGGCAATTGACGATCAGTACGACATCGAGATCATCGGGCCGCGGTCAGCCAATTCGCGCCTTTCCTTCGTCCGGGCGAATTCCGTGTGCCGCCAGCCTTTTGATCTTCGCCGCTACCGGCGAATTCCCTTTGACGCGCCCTGTTTTGATCAACGGCGGCTCCCTACAATCCGTCCACATCTTGCTCAGGACGCCTGAGCGTGCTTCCGCGCGCCCATGTGCCAAACGTCAAGGAGGACGAATGGCGGGGCCTTACACCCCTCAGTTGCTTGACACCCCCTCTTTTCTGGCCGGGCCCTCGCTGACGGCAGGCAATCGCGGCATCGTGCTGGTGATCGCCGTGGTCGCCCTGGCGGCGCTGGCTGTCGCGGCGGTGCTGGTTCGCCAAGTGCTCGCGGCCGGCCAGGGAACCGACAGTATGAAGAAGATCGCGGCGGCCGTGCAGGAAGGCGCGAATGCCTACCTGGCACGGCAGTTGCGGACCCTCGGCGTATTCGCCGTCGTGGTGTTCTTCCTGCTCATGCTGCTGCCCGCGGACAACTGGACGCAGCGCGCCGGACGCAGCGCCTTCTTCTTGATCGGTGCCGGATTCTCGGCGGCCACCGGCTATATCGGCATGTGGCTCGCGGTCCGCGCCAATGTGCGGGTGGCGGCGGCCGCCCGGGAGGCCACTCCGGCCGAGGGCGATAAACGGGAAAAGGATCTTACGGCGGTCTCGCACAAGGCCATGAAGATCGCTTTTCGCACCGGTGGCGTCGTCGGCATGTTCACCGTGGGGCTGGGCCTGCTCGGCGCGTCCTGTGTGGTGCTCGTGTACGCGGTCGACGCGCCCAAGGTGCTGGAGGGCTTCGGCCTCGGCGCCGCACTGATCGCCATGTTCATGAGGGTCGGCGGCGGCATCTTCACCAAGGCCGCGGACGTCGGCGCCGACCTCGTCGGCAAGGTCGAGCAGGGCATCCCCGAGGACGACCCGCGCAACGCCGCGACCATCGCGGACAACGTGGGCGACAACGTCGGGGACTGCGCCGGTATGGCGGCCGACCTCTTCGAGTCGTACGCGGTGACCCTGGTAGCCGCCCTCATCCTGGGCATGGCGGCCTTCGGCAACGCCGGGCTCGCCTTCCCGCTGCTGGTCCCGGCCATCGGTGTGGTCACCGCGATGATCGGCATCTTCGTCGTCGCGCCCCGGCGCAGCGACCGCAGTGGCATGACGGCGATCAACCGCGGGTTCTTCATCTCCGCGGCCATCTCGCTGCTCCTGGTGGCCGCCGCGGTGTTCACCTACCTGCCGTCCAGCTACCGGGACCTGAAGGGCGTCACCGACCCGGACATCCTCGGCCGCAGCGGCGACCCCCGGATCCTGGCCCTGGTGGCGGTCGCCATCGGCATCGTGCTCGCCGCGCTGATCCAGCAGCTGACCGGCTACTTCACCGAGACCAACCGGCGGCCCGTCAGGGACATCGGCAAGACCTCGCTGACCGGCCCGGCCACCGTCATCCTCTCCGGCATCTCGATCGGCCTGGAGTCGGCCGTCTACTCGGCGGTGCTGATCGGCCTCGCGGTCTACGGGGCGTTCCTGCTGGGCGGCGCCTCCATCATGCTGGCGCTGTTCGCGGTGGCGCTGGCCGGCACCGGCCTGCTGACCACGGTCGGCGTGATCGTGGCGATGGACACCTTCGGCCCGGTCTCCGACAACGCGCAGGGCATCGCGGAGATGTCCGGCGATGTCACCGGTGACGGCGCGAAGGTGCTGACCGACCTGGACGCGGTCGGCAACACCACCAAGGCCATCACCAAGGGCATCGCCATCGCGACGGCCGTACTGGCTGCCGCCGCGCTCTTCGGCTCGTACCGGGACGCGATCGCCACCGCCGTACGCGAAGTCGGCAGCGCCGCCAGCGGGATGGGGCTCAGCCTGGACATCTCGCAGCCCAACAACCTGGTCGGGCTGGTCCTCGGCGCCTCGGTCGTCTTCCTGTTCTCCGGGCTGGCGATCAACGCGGTGTCGCGGTCGGCGGGCGCGGTGGTCTTCGAGGTGCGCCGGCAGTTCCGGGAGAAGCCCGGGATCATGGACTACACCGAGACGCCGGAGTACGGCCGGGTCGTCGACATCTGCACCAAGGACGCGCTGCGCGAACTGGCCACCCCCGGGCTGCTGGCGGTGCTCACCCCCATCGCGGTCGGCTTCTCGCTCGGCGTCGGCGCGCTCGGCTCGTTCCTGGCGGGCGCGATCGGCACCGGCACGCTGATGGCGGTCTTCCTCGCCAACTCCGGTGGTGCGTGGGACAACGCCAAGAAGCTGGTCGAGGACGGCCACCACGGCGGCAAGGGCAGCGAGGCGCACGAGGCGACGGTCATCGGCGACACCGTCGGCGACCCGTTCAAGGACACGGCGGGCCCGGCCATCAACCCGCTGCTGAAGGTCATGAACCTGGTGGCGCTGCTGATCGCGCCCGCTGTGGTGAAGTTCTCGTACGGCGAGGACAAGAGCCTCGGCGTACGGCTCGTGGTCGCGGTGCTGGCGATCGCCGTCATCGTCGGCGCGGTCTACGTCTCCAAGCGGCGCGGAATCGCCGTAGGTGACGAAGGCAACTCCGAAGACTCGGAGAGCATCGCCAAATCGGCCAAGACGGCCGTGGCGTCCTAACGGGCCGAGCACCTTCGAAAGGCTCGCGGACCGCTCAACTGGGCGGGTGGACGGCGTTTTTCACACGCGCCGGCCACCCGCCCTTTCGGCTGCCCGGGTGGCCCTGAGGTCCTTGGTGCAAATGGCTGCAATGAGGGGCGGAGGCAATGCCCGACCCATGGGCCAGGCCCTTTGGGCGTGTATGTTCCGGGGCCGAGAGCCATGGAAGGGACCAATCCGGTGAACAAGAAGCTTGTGGCTGCACTGTCCGGCGGTGCGGCACTGGTGCTCGCGCTGACCGGCTGCAGCGAGGACAACAGCAAGAAGCTCAACGACTGGGCGAAGACGTTCTGCGACTCTGCGCAGGCTCAGTTCAAGAAGATCCAGGATGCCAACGCCGCCATGCAGACTGCCGACAATGGCAGCACGGACTCCAAGAAGGTCCAGCAGACCGACTCGAAGGCGTTCCAGCAGATCTCCGACGCCTACGCCACGCTGGCCAAGAACCTGGACAAGGCCGGGCCACCGCCCGGCGAGAACCCCGAGGCGCAGAAGCACGCCGTCACGGAGCTCAAGTTGCTCTCCCAGGGATACGCGAACCTCAAGAAGCAGGTCGAGGGCCTGAACACCAAGGACAAACTCAAGTTCGCGGACGGTCTGCGCGATCTGTCCAGCGGCATCAACAAACTCAACAAGCAGAGCGAGGCGGCCTTCAAGAAGCTGGAGTCCGGCGAGGTCGGCACGGCGATGGCCGGCCAGTCGGGCTGCCAGAGCAGCCAGGGTGTATCCGGGGCCCCGTCGCCCAAGAAGTCCTAGAATCCGGCCGGCGTACGACGCCTGGAACCGGTCCGGCGTGCAGGGATCGGCAACGGATCCGTACGGCCCGGCGACGCGCCCGAGGCGGGCGTGGCGCCGGGCCGTCGCCGATTGTCAGTGGCAGGGCCGACAATGGGGGATGTGAGTACGCACCTCCCCACCGCAGATGCCCAGGACCCCGAGAGCAGCGCCCGCACCGCCCGGCTGCGCGAGGCGCTGCTGGCCGCCGCCTTCACTGCCGACGGGTTGCTGGACCTGCTCGGCGCCCCGGCCTACGCCGCGCTGGCCCGCAGCGAGACCGTTCCCGCGCTGCGGGCGACCCGCGGCGACAGCCCGTTGGAGACGCTGGTACGGCTCTTCCTGCTCCAGCGTCCGGTGGAGCTGCGGCGGGCGCGGGCGGCGCTGCCGGTCGAGGACTGCCTCGCCGACGGCTGGCTGGTGCAGGACGGCGACGAACTGCGCGCCCGTGTGGATGTACGCCCGTACGGCGGCCCCGAGGGGCAGGACTGGTGGATCGTCTCCGACTTGGGCTGCGCGGTCGGCGGCGCCGGCGGCATCCGGGGCGCCGGGGAGGCCGAGCGCGCGCAGCTGGTGCTCGGCGTCGGCGGCGCCTCCACGACCCTCGCCGGGATCACGGTCCGCCGGCCGGTCGCCAAGGCGCTCGATCTCGGTACGGGCTCCGGCATCCAGGCGCTGCACGCCGCCCAGCACGCCACCCGGGTCACGGGCACCGACCTCAACCCCCGCGCGCTGCGGATCGCCGCGCTGACGCTGGCGCTCTCCGGGGCGGGCGCGGCGGACCTGCGCGAGGGCTCGCTGTTCGAGCCGGTCGGCGACGAGACGTACGACCTGATCGTGTCCAACCCGCCGTTCGTGATCTCGCCTCTGGCGTCCGACGGGGCGCGGCTGACCTACCGGGACGGCGGCATGGGCGGCGACGACCTGTGCCGGACGCTGGTCCAGCAGTCCGCCGCGCACCTCAACGACGGCGGTTACTGCCAGCTGCTGGCCAACTGGCAGCATGTGGCGGGCGAGGAGTGGCACGACCGGCTGCGCTCCTGGGTGCCGCGCGGCTGCGACGCCTGGATCGTGCAGCGCGAGGTGCAGGACATCACCCAGTACACCGAGCTGTGGCTGCGCGATGCCGGTGACCACCGCGCCGACGCCGGGGCGTACGCCGCGCGGTACGACGCCTGGCTCGACGAGTTCGAGGCGCGCAAGACCAAGGCCATCGGCTTCGGCTGGATCACGCTGCGCAAGTCCGGATCCGACACCCCGTCCATCACGGTCGAGGAGTGGCCGCATCCGGTCGAACAGCCGCTGGGGGAGTCGGTCGTGGGGCACTTCGACCGCCAGGACTTTCTGCGGGCCACCGACGACGCGGCGCTGCTGGCCGGCCACTTCCGGCTGGCCGACGAGGTGGTCCAGGAGCAGGTCGGGCTGCCCGGCGCGGAGGACCCCGAGCATGTGGTGCTCCGTCAGAACCGCGGTATGCGAAGGGCGACGAAGGTGGACACCGTCGGTGCGGGCTTCGCCGGGGTGTGCGACGGCTCGCTGCCCGCGGGGCGGATCCTCGACGCCATCGCCCAACTCGTCGGCGAGGACCCGGTCCTGCTGCGGGACCGCACACCGGCCTCCATCCGGATGCTGGTCGAGCAGGGGTTCCTGGAGCCGGTGGCCGAGGCCGACTGACGGCCGGAAGAGAGGAACGGAAGGGCCGCAGGCCAGGGGAGGGCTGAGGCAGGGGCCCGGGTGAGCGGGTCCGTACGGGACAGGCGGAAGTCGTTCATCCGGTGTTCGCCCGGATGCCGTCCTGGGGTGTCACGCTGCCCGCATGGAGAGTGGACCCGAGGTGTTCGCCGGTGCGGCCTTCGCACTGTTCGGCGCCGGACTGCTGGTGTGGACGGGAGTCTGCGCACGGACCGGCCAGCCGGTCGCCGAGGGCGTCAGCCGGCCGGTCGCCGCCCTGGCGGCGCTGCTGGCAGGAGTGGCGTTCCTGGCCACCGGGGGCTGGCTGCTGGCCACGCTGTAGCCGCCCTCGCGGCCCGCCTTGCTGCCGCGCCGATGAGCCACCCCGACAGATCGCTCCGTGTGCTTCCGGACAGTTCTGTAACAGCCGGCCGACAGATGGCCGATATGTGCCGTTACGTGGAACGCCGGCAGGCCCCTGGCCATGTTCCTCGGTGAAGGTCGCCAACGGCCCTACACCGTCAGTGAGGAACTCCCATGAACCGTGCACTTCGCTACGCCACCGTCGGCGTCATCGCCGTCTCCCTGCTGGCCGGCGGCTCGGCCGCCGCCTTCGCCGCGCCGCAGGACCTCCACACCGCCAAGCCGGTCGTGGCCTCCGCCCCGGCCGCCGCCTCGCTGACCGCCAAGGCCAGCGTGAACTCGGTCAAGGCCTGGCAGGAGTTCCGGATCTCCGGCGTCGCCAAGGGCATCAAGGCCGGCAGCAACGTCACCGTCCAGCAGAAGCAGGGCACGAAGTGGGTGTCGCTGCCCGCGAAGGCCCCGGTCAACAAGAGCGGCGCGTACTCGGTACGGGTCAAGCTCGGCATCAAGGGCGCCAACCAGCTCCGCATAGCCGCGGGCAGCACCATCTCGCCGGTGGTCGCGGTCACCGTCCGCTGACGTCGAGACCGTCCACGCACGTCCGGCGGACGGCCGGGGCGCGCTCCGCGCGGCGCGCCCCGCGGCCGCCGGACACGCCCTACCCCACCAGATTGCGGGCGACCATCCACACCGCGCCGATGCCGAGCACCACGGCGTTGGTCCGGGCCGTCAGCCGCATCCGGTGGGCCCGCCCGCGCAGCCCCGCGACCAGCCAGCGCACGGCGACGAACGCCACGGCCGGCACGCCCAGGGTGAGGAGCACGGCGTTGTCGTGGAAGGCCGCGACGACATCGCCGTGCATCAGGTCGTACGCCATCCGCGTCCCGCCGCACCCCGGGCACAGCAACCCGGTGCACCACTTGAACGGGCAGGCGAGCAGCGCCTGTCCGGGCTGGTGCGGATTGGTGTGCCAGAGGTAGACGGCCCCCGCCCCGCCCACGCCGAGCGCGATCGACGCCCGGCGCAGGGTGCGGCTCCGGATCGACGCCCCGGTGGGCGGCTGAGCGGGCTCCAGGGGGGTCACACGCTCAGCGACCTGGCGTAGTTGACCTGGTTGAGCACGAACATCACCTGCTCGCGCGACTGCACCGGGATCATCGTGGAGTGGTGCCGGCCCCCGCTGTTCACCGTGACCTGCACGAACCCGGTCGTCACCCGCTCCTTCATCAGCAGGAACAGCAGGCCGAGCAGGCAGAAGAGGAAGAAGACGATGGCGAGGACGACTGCGTGCGCCGGGATCTTCTCCTCGGTCCGCGACATGTCCGTCGCCGTCCAGATGGCGCCCTTGAGGGGCATCGGCCCGGCCGGTGTCATGATCGTGTCGCCGCTCACCGCTATGTCCCCGAGCGACAGCGACATCCCGCCGGCCTGGGGCGCGGCCTGGAACACGCCGGGCGCCGGCGGCGGCGGAGCGCTCGGCGGGAAACCGGGCGGGGGCGGCTGCGAGCCGGCCTGCGGATAGCCGTATCCGGGCTCGCCGGGGTGGCCGCCCTGTGGGTATCCGTAGCCGGAGTCGGCGGGCTGGCCGCCGGCAGGTGTGGCGTACGGATTCTGGCCGGGCTGGCCGGGCTGCTCCGGTGGCGGTCCGGGGTACTGGTTCGCCATGGGTGATGTCCCCCCGAGTGTCTGCGTGACCACGGCAGCGCTCGGCTCGAGCGGTGAGCCGTGCCGTGTGTTCGTCCTGCGCCCATCCTGCCAGCCCGCTCACATGCCGTATCAAGGTGATGACGGGATCTGGCGCCGCCTTGTGACCGTCGCCGGTGCCGTCGGCGCGGCGGCGGGGACACCGGGCGCACCTGTGTACCCGCACGCGGCCCGTCACTCTGCGAGATCATCGGCGGGCCGCCGGTAGCGGGTGCGCAGGTCGACCGGGGAGGGCGCCGGGAACCGCCGCGGACCCGCCATGATCCATCCGACCCGCTCCGGGGCCCGTGAAGAGCGGCTGATGCGGTCCGGGCGGCATGAAGCCATGTAGTCGGGTTACCGTTCGAGTGGCGTTGCGGGGTTTTTCCGTTTGACACGGGGGCGGGAGGTACCGTCACACTCCGCAGCGTCAAGCGTCACCGCAGTGCGCCCCGGCGTCCCGGCCGGGGAGCAATCCCAGCGTCGACCGGAGAGAAGAGCGAAGTTGTCCCCGACCAGCGAAGCCACAGAGGGCGGCGGCCGCCGACTTGTCATCGTCGAGTCGCCTGCCAAGGCGAAGACGATCAAGGGCTACCTCGGCCCTGGCTATGTGGTCGAGGCCAGCGTGGGGCACATCCGCGACCTGCCCAACGGCGCGGCGGAGGTCCCGGCGAAGTACAAGGGCGAGCCCTGGGCCCGCCTCGGCGTGAACGTCGACGCCGACTTCCAGCCGATCTACGTCGTCAACAGCGACAAGAAGGACCAGGTCAAGAAGCTCAAGGAGCTGCTGGCCGAGTCCGACGAGCTCTACCTCGCCACAGATGAGGACCGCGAGGGCGAGGCCATCGCCTGGCATCTGCAGGAGATCCTCAAGCCCAAGGTCCCGGTCCACCGGATGGTCTTCCACGAGATCACCAAGGACGCGATCCGCGAGGCCGTCGCCAACCCGCGCGACCTCAACCAGAAGCTGGTCGACGCCCAGGAGACCCGGCGGATCCTCGACCGCCTCTACGGCTACGAGGTCTCGCCGGTCCTGTGGAAGAAGGTCATGCCCCGGCTGTCGGCCGGCCGTGTGCAGTCCGTCGCGACCCGGCTGGTCGTCGAGCGGGAGCGCGAGCGCATCGCCTTCCGCTCCGCGGAGTACTGGGACCTGACCGGCACCTTCTCCACCGGCCGGGCCGGTGACGCGAGCGACCCGTCGACCCTGACCGCCCGCTTGAACACCGTCGACGGCCGCCGGGTCGCCCAGGGCCGTGACTTCGGTCCCAACGGGCAGCTCAAGAACGACGTGCTCCATCTGGACGAGGCGAACGCCCGCGCGCTCGCCGCCGCCCTGGAGAACACCGACTTCGCGGTGCGCTCGGTGGAGTCCAAGCCCTACCGCCGCTCGCCGTACGCCCCGTTCCGCACGACGACCCTCCAGCAGGAGGCCAGCCGCAAGCTCGGCTTCGGCGCCAAGGCGACCATGCAGGTGGCGCAGAAGCTGTACGAGAACGGCTTCATCACCTATATGCGTACGGACTCCACCACGCTCTCGGACACCGCGGTCGCCGCGGCCCGGGCGCAGGTGACGCACCTGTACGGCGCGAACTACCTGCCGGACAAGCCGCGCACGTACGCCGGCAAGGTCAAGAACGCCCAGGAGGCGCACGAGGCGATCCGCCCCTCCGGCGACCGCTTCCGCACCCCGGCCGAGACCGGGCTGACCGGCGACCAGTTCCGGCTCTACGAGCTGATCTGGAAGCGGACCGTCGCCTCGCAGATGAAGGACGCCACCGGTAACTCCGTCACGGTCAAGATCGGTGGCCAGGCCGCCGACGGCCGCGAAGCCGAGTTCACCGCGTCCGGCAAGACCATCACCTTCCACGGCTTCCTCAAGGCCTACGTGGAGGGCGCCGACGACCCCAACGCCGAGCTGGACGACCGCGAGCGCCGGCTGCCGCAGGTCGCCGAGGGCGACGCGCTCGCCGCGCGGGAGATCACCGCCGACGGGCACGCCACCAAGCCGCCGGCCCGCTACACCGAGGCCACGCTGGTCAAGGAGCTGGAAGAGCGCGAGATCGGCCGCCCGTCGACGTATGCGTCGATCATCGGCACGATCCTGGACCGCGGCTATGTCTTCAAGAAGGGCACCGCGCTCGTCCCGTCGTTCCTCTCCTTCGCGGTGGTCAACCTCCTGGAGAAGCACTTCGGCCGTCTGGTCGACTACGACTTCACCGCCAAGATGGAGGACGACCTCGACCGCATCGCCCGTGGCGAGGCGCAGGCCGTGCCGTGGCTGCGGCGCTTCTACTTCGGCGAGGGCGAGGCCGAAGGGGCCGCCTCGGACGCCGGCAACGGCGACGGCGACCACCTCGGCGGGCTGAAGGAGCTGGTCGAGGACCTGGGCGCGATCGACGCCCGGGAGATCTCCTCGTTCCCGGTCAGCGACGACATCAAGCTGCGGGTCGGCCGCTACGGCCCGTACATCGAGCGCGGCGAGAAGGACTCCGAGGGCCACCAGCGGGCCGACGTCCCCGACGACCTCGCGCCCGACGAGCTCACCGTGGAGTACGCGGAGGAGCTGCTCGCCAAGCCCAGCGGTGACTTCGCGCTGGGCACCGACCCGGTCAGCGGCCACGAGATCGTCGCCAAGGACGGCCGCTACGGCCCGTACGTCACCGAGATCCTGCCCGAGGGCACCCCGAAGACCGGGAAGAACGCGGTCAAGCCGCGTACCGCCTCGCTCTTCAAGTCGATGTCCCTGGACACGGTGACCCTTCAGGACGCGCTCAAGCTGATGTCGCTGCCGCGGGTCGTTGGCAAGGACCCCGAGGGCGTCGAGATCACCGCGCAGAACGGCCGCTACGGCCCGTACCTGAAGAAGGGCACCGACTCGCGCTCCCTGGAGAGCGAGGAGCAGCTCTTCACCATCACCCTCGACGAGGCGCTGGCGATCTACGCCCAGCCCAAGCAGCGTGGGCGGGCCGCCGCCAAGCCGCCGCTGAAGGAGCTGGGCACGGACCCGGTCAGCGGCAAGCCGGTGGTGGTCAAGGACGGCCGCTTCGGCGCGTACGTCACCGACGGCGAGACCAACGCGACGCTGCGGCGGGACGACGACGTCGAGACGATCACCGCCGAGCGCGGCTACGAGCTGCTGGCGGAGAAGCGCGCCAAGGGCCCGGCGAAGAAGACCGCCAAGAAGACGGCGGCGAAGAAGACGACGGCCAAGAAGACGACCACGGCGAAGAAGACGACCGCCAAGAAGACCGCGGCCAAGAAGACGACCACGGCGAAGAAGACGACCGCCAAGAAGGCGACCGCGAAGACCGCGGCGGCCAAGAAGACGGCGGCGTCGGCCGACGACTGAGACCGTGCCGGACGGCTCCGGGCGCAGGACAAGGGCGGGCAAGACGGACGTGTTCCGTCGAGCCCGCCCGTTTGTTCGGGCAGGCGCCCGACGGCGCGGACCGTCCCTATAGGCTGGCGAGATGACGCGTACCGAGCAGCCAACGGTCGTGACCCCCACTTCAGGCGCCCTGGCGGCGGATTCCCGCGAGCGCGCGGTGCGAGCCCTGCTGCGCTTCCCCCCTCTGAAGCGACTGTGGAGCGCCCAGTTTGTCGGGGGCATCGGCGATGCCCTGTCCATGCTTGTCCTGATAGTGCTCTCCCTTCAGGCGGCGCTGTACGTACCGGTGGGGGGCGAGGCCGTCTTCGGTGGCGGCTATCGGGGCATCGCCCTGGCGGTCACCACGGTCTTCGCGGCCCGGATGCTGGCGATGCTGCTCTTCGGGGCCGTCCTGCTGGGGCCGCTCTCGGCGCTCACGGCGCCCTCCGGGCCGCTGGACCGGCGCTGGACGATGATCGGCGCGGATGTGCTGCGGCTCGCGCTGCTGGTGATCGCCCCGCTGTGGATCGACTGGACGCCGGCCGACGCGCTGGCCTGGCTGCTGGTCACGGTCTTCGTCACCGGCGTCGCCGAACGCTTCTGGACCGTCTGCCGGGAGAGCGCGGCCCCCGGACTGCTGCCCGCCCCGCCCCCGGAGGGCGCCGCGGTGCGGCCGCTCCCGGACAACATGGACGCCCTGCGCCGGCTCTCGCTGCGCACCACGTTCGTCTCGTTGCCGATCGCGGCCGCCGCCCTGGTGGTCGTCACGCTCCTCAGCAAGCTCCTGGGCACCGGCATCGACTGGTTCGACCTCCACCAGGTCGCGCTCGGCTCCTATGTGGCCGCGGGGCTGTTCGCCGCCTCCGTGTCGATCCTCTACTTCATCGAGCTTCCCGGTACGCAGACGCCGCGGCCGAGGTCCCCCCTGGAGGGGCTGCGCCGCCCGAAGGCCACCGCTGACAAGGCGGAGGGTGCCCGGCCGGGCGGCGACAAGGGCCGTACGGGGGCGATCCCGCTGCTGGTGCTGGCCTGCGCGGCGGTCGCCGCCGGGATCGCCGCGGCCGTCGCGCTCGCCGTACTCCACGCCTACGACCTGTCGGGCGGACCGGCCACCTTCGCGCTCCTGGTGCTCGCGCTGACCGGCGGTACGGCCGTCGGCATCCGCGGCGCCCGCCGGGTGCTGCCCGCGCTCTCCCGGCGCCGGCTGCTCGCCCTGGCGGTCGCCGCCACCGGCCTGGCGCTGCTGGCCATGGGCCTGGTGCCGGACGTGACGACGGTCGTGGTGCTCGCGCTGCTGGCCGGCGTCGCCGCCGGCATCGCCGCCAATACGGGGCACACCCTGCTGGACCAGGAGTCCGAGGAGTCCCGCACCGCCCGGACGACCGAGCATCTGCAGGCCGTCGTACGGCTCGCGATCGCACTGGCCGCCATCGTCTCGCCCCTGCTCGCGGCCGCCATCGGTCCGCACCACCTCGGCAACGCCACCTTCGACTTCTCCTACGGGGGCGCGGCCTACACGCTGATGCTGGTCGGCGCGCTGCTGCTGCCGGTCGCCGCCTGGGTCCTGAGCAAGCTCGACGACCGCGAGGGCGTGTCGCTGCGGCGCGATCTGCGCGAGGCGCTGCGCGGCGGCGACCCGTCGCAGACGCCCGCCGCCACGGGCTTCTTCATCGCCCTGGAGGGCGGCGACGGCGCCGGCAAGTCCACCCAGGTCGAGGCGCTCGCCGAGTGGATCCGCGCCAAGGGCCACGAGGTCGTGGTGACCCGTGAACCGGGCGCCACCGCCATCGGCAAGCGACTGCGCTCGATCATCCTGGACGTCTCGACGTCCGGGCTCTCGGACCGTGCGGAGGCGCTGATGTTCGCCGCCGACCGGGCCGAGCACGTCGACAGCGTCATCCGGCCGGCCCTGGAGCGCGGCGCGGTCGTCATCACCGACCGGTACATCGACTCCTCGGTCGCCTACCAGGGCGCCGGGCGCAACCTCGCGCCCACGGAGATCGCCCGGATCTCCCGCTGGGCGACGGACGGCCTGGTCCCGCACCTGACCGTGCTCCTCGACATCTCCCCCGAGACCGCCCGCGAGCGCTTCACCGAGGCACCGGACCGGCTGGAGTCCGAGCCCGCCGCCTTCCACCAGCGGGTGCGGGCCGGCTTCCTGGCCCTGGCCGCCGCCGACCCCGCGCGCTATCTGGTCGTCGACGCCGGGCAGGAGCCCGAGGCCGTCACCACCGTCGTGCGCCACCGCCTCGACCAGGTCCTCCCGTTGTCCGAGGCCGAGGTCAAGGCGCAGGCCGAGGCCCGTAAGGCGGCCGAGGAAGAGGCCCGCCGCAGGGCCGAGGCGGAGGCCGCGCGCAAGGCGGAGGAGGAGCGCCTGGAGCGTGAGCGCCAGGAGCAGCTCGCCAAGCTCCGCGCCGAGGAAGAGGAGCGCAAGCGCCAGGAGGCCGAGCAGGCCAAGGCGCTGGAGGCCGCCCGGCAGGCGGCCGAGGCCCGGCAGCGCGCCGAGGAGGCCCGCCAGGCGGCGGAGGAGGAGCGGCAGCGCCGCGAGGCCGAGGAGCGGGCCCGCCAGGCCGAGCAGGAGCGGCTGCGCAAGCAGCACGAGGAGCAGGCACGGCTGCGCCAGGAGGCCGAGGAGCGCCGCCTGGAGAAGCAGCGCAAGGCCGAGGAGGCCCTGCTGCGCGCCGAGCAGGCGCGGGTGGAGGCGGCCGAGGCGGCGGCCGCGGCGGAGGCCAGGGCCCGCGCGGAGGCCGAGGCGCCCACCGCGGAGACGCCGGTGGCCGATCTGCGCAAGCGGCTGGGCGAGGACGGCTCGGCGGACGCCTCCGCCGGTTCCGGATCGGACCAGGAGCGTACGGAGTCGCTGTCGTGGTCCGAGGCGCCCCGGGGCGGCGAGGCGTCCGGCGCGGCGGACGAGACGGCCGTGCTGCCTTCGGTGCGCGAGGAGCGGGACGGGCGGGGGAGCCACGGCTCCGACGCGGAGCAGACCACCGTGCTGCCACCCGTACGGCCGGACGGACACTCCGATGGCGCACGGGAGGGTGACCCCGCAGACCGGGTTCCGCCGTGGATGTTCCGCAAGGAAGCCCCGAACGAGGAGGCCGGGGGCTCCTCCGCCGCCGAGTCGGGCGTGGAGCGAACCCGTGAACTCCCGCAGGTCGACCCGTCGACGGGCCGCCCGGCCCAGCCCCCGCAGCGCAGCCGCCCCCGCCCCGAATGGGCGGAGGAGACCCCGCTGGACGACCTGCCGACGCTCGCCGACGAGCTGCTCGGCCCGCACCAGGGCGACGACGCGGACGGCGGCGCGGGCGACGACGGCGACCGGGGCGGTCGGGGACGGCGGAGCTAGGGGAGCCCGCGGGGTACCGTCGTCCGCCCGTAGGGCGGGGCCAGGCGGGACTTCGCGGATACGCCCAAGGCGCATCCGGCCGAACGGCGAGGGCCTGGAACACCGGCCGTGGGGGGGGGGGGGGGGGGGGGGGGGGGGGGGGGGGGGGTGGTGGGGGGTGGGGGGGGGGGGGGGGGGGGGGGGGGGGGGGGGGGAGCG